>NZ_JBFMKP010000004.1:0-220172 GCF_040786235.1 Aquimarina discodermiae | reverse complement strand
ACTCACAGCATTTTGTTGGCTATTGTCTATCAAATTACATGTTGTAGTAGACATAGACAATAGTGATGAAATAATCGATTGCTGCTCTGTGTGACCGCAATTCACAAAATAATCTTTAAAATTTTCTGGGATCATAGCTGAAATTTAATAGTCCAAAGATAACACATATTTATTTTAGAACTTAGCCTAGTTATTCTATGAGTGATTTTTTTGGTACAAAAAAATCATAAAATGCAACATAAGATATGTAATGACTTTCTTTTCTTATAAAGCTGTAAAATTCTTGTATAATATCTGTGCTAAGCTCTGCCGAAGTATAGCTACGTAAGCTTTTTCCAATGAAGTAAGAAAGAAAATGAACAAACAGATTAGTGGTGTTTTATGGTTTATCTGGTATTAGTATTCCAAAACTACATCTTTGTTGTCATTTTATCCGCACTATCTCTCCCCCTCTTTAATTATTATAAAAGTAGCTTATACAACTAAACAAACACTTTATACAGTGAAGTGAACCGTTCCTACAATTTGAAAGAATAAGCACTAGGGTAGAGTAGCTTCAAACACGTTTTTATGTTAGTCAAATAGGTACCATATAAAGCCTTTTTGATAAACGCTTTGGAATATGAATTTCTTGATAGCAAGATGTATTAAAAAATTTAAACCAGCTATATAAATAACATAATAACAATAATCTTAAAACTTTAGAAAATGAATAAAACAAATTTGCTTTTTGGGTTCTTAGTTTTAGTTTTTTCAACTATAGAAGTCATGGCTCAAACAGAAGAAATATGGGAAGGTACTGAAGGTGAATCTGCCCGTACTACGATCAATATAAATTCTTCAGCAGGTGTTACTATGCAAACCAATAAAAAAGGAGCTTTTTTCTTAAATCTATTTGATCGCGTATCAGGTTTTATAGGAGGGGCTTCGGGTACGCTTATTAATACGGTAAATCAAAATGGTAAATTATATATAGTTAGTGCCGCTCATACAATTGTAGATACAAATCAATTTAATAATGCTCATTATATAGGAAAAAAATATGGCTGTACGTTGTCAAATATTTATGAAATAACTACCCCTTCTTTAAGAAAATATTCTTCAAGAAGGAGTGATTTTCCAGATGACCGAAGGGTTTTTAGAACGAACCTGACTGTTGTAGCAATTGATCAGAAAGCAGATACGGTTTTGTTCGAAATAGATCAGTTAAGCTCAAGTTTGCTAATTAACAATCTTTATTTTGCCGGATGGTCGCTTAGAGCAGGGGATAGCAATACTGGTTTAACTATAATGTCTCACCCTTCAAGCGATTATAAAAAAAATGCAATCATTCCTGATAATACTTTAGATATACGATTTTTAGAATTTAATCCTCCTGGTGGTGGTTTGAATACTTTATATGATGGAGTAGTTTTTCGCTCTGAACAATTGCATGAAGGTAGCAGTGGTGCTGGTGTTTTGGATGATGATGCAAGTTTGATAGGTATTTTTTCTCGGCCTTTAGACAGAAATAGTTCCAGTCGTTTAGTAGTCGCCTCACTATTAAAAAATTCATGGTATAATACCAATAATGGAACTCAATCAATGATTAGGGATTTTGTTGATCCAATCTATACTTATGCAAGTAAAATACCAGGAGGAAGGGGGCTTTATGGTGGTGATCATTTGATTAATCCAAACCATTTCGATCTGCAAATTCCGGGTTCGAGTAGTATGCAAACTACAGAGCTTATCAGGCTTTATGATTTGGATGTTTTGGCAAAAAAAGCAAATAAACTAGGACAAGGAGGTATTTTCCTAAAAAATGGGAATGTAAAACTTAAAGTTTCAACTGTTTTCAGAAATAATACCATAACACTCTATGAATCAAAAGCAGATGGTAGCGGAATCAAAT
Organism: Aquimarina discodermiae; assembly: GCF_040786235.1. NCBI lineage: Bacteria > Pseudomonadati > Bacteroidota > Flavobacteriia > Flavobacteriales > Flavobacteriaceae > Aquimarina > Aquimarina discodermiae. Next base: position 218,278 of record NZ_JBFMKP010000004.1, on the reverse strand, counting down.
CTAATGATTTTGAAGAGACTATTATAACATCACCTAGCAACAGTAATATAAATACAGTCCTAAGGGGTTTGGGATTAAATTCAGCTGATTTACAAAATAAAAAATATGAACATAATCTTCCTGTGACAATCGAATTAGTTAATTTGGGTTCGACACCGGCTAAAGTTAGGGCATTAAAAATTCCAGGGTTAGGATATAGAAACACTGTAGAGTTGTTTAAACCAAATGATTTTGCAGCCTTGTATACTAATAAAAATTATCCAAAAAACAGAGCTTCTAATAGTACAAATACGTATCTACATGCTTTAAAAGTCAAAGTAACCGATCCCGAAAGTGGTACTGCTGTGTCTAAAACTTATACCACAGAAAATAATGGTGGTTATGTCGATCTTATTCAGCACACTTTTCCAATTATGAAGTCTGGGGCTTCTGTAGAATTATCCTTTACGCCTAGAACTACTGGCGGTACCATGCATTATAGTGCCTGGATAGATTATAACAGTAATCAGCGTTTTGATGTAAATGAACAAGTGGGTACTGCTACTTCTAGCACCAATACAATAACCTTTACCGTTCCTGATAAACCAAATAAAGGAACTAGAATACGTATTGCTATGCGTAAAAATAGTGCTCCACCAGCAAATGGATCAAGGTCGTATGATATAGGCGAAGTAGAAGATTATACAGTAAAGATTGTTCCTAGTAATAGAAATAGTGAAGTGTTGGCCTCTTCGGTTTCACAGCTTTCTATAGGTACAGGAAACTATATTGCCAAACCAGAAGGGGATAAGGCATTAAGTACCGGAAGAAAAACTAACTCCAACGGTGGCACTACAACAGTAGTAACGCAGGTTCCGGTAACAGATTCTAGTGGTAATACGAGTTATGCTACCGCCAGTGTGATCGATATCCAGCCTACTTCAGATCCCAATGATGGGGATTTGTATACATTTAAGGTAAAAGAAGGTTATCTGGCAGTAGATACCAGTAGCAAGCTAACTTCTTCTACTTTTAATGGCAAAACCATATTGATCAGAAAGCTAAAAGTAGTAAACACCGCTACCCCGGTAAAGGTATATGGATTTAACCTTACTCAGGGTGGTAGTAATAAAACCTATTACAGTCTACAAGCTAGTGATGGAGATCCATATGCGATCACATCGCCAATGGAGTTGATTCCTGTATCTAGTATAAGTGACGGTACAAGCCCGACTGCACCTACACCTTTAAGCAGTAGTGTGAACCATGCAGATGTTGCCAAACACCTAACCACTGGGGATAAATCTGGCATTGCTATAGGTTCTGCTACCGTTATTGGTATTGGAGTGGGCATTATTTTCAAATTCAGACGTACGCTATCCCGAGTTCCCGGTCAAGCGATGAGAATGGTAAAAAGTTGTGATTCCAAGAGCGGTGGTGAAGGCGTTTCATTATTAGAAAATACAGAATTATAAAATCGAAATATAGATATACAAATTGAACTGGTTTAAACTTTTTTCAATTCGCTATAAAAATGCCCTTTTTTACCCAATTTTCATCTTTTTCTTACTTCGTAGCGCTGCTATGAAGTGCAAAAAATAGTTCAATTGACCAAAAAATCATCATTTTTCGCATGAATCAAAAAAGTTTAAACCAGTTCATTATGAAAAGAAAAACAATGATCAATGTATTGCTATTTGTCATTCTTATGGTAGGAATACAAAATAGCGTGTACTCACAGGAGTTTTGTGAAAAATGTGAATGTGAAGAAGAAAGGGACGGTGATAAGAAGAGTAATAAGATGATACAGCTTTTTGATGCTATTGTTGAATCTTGTGATCAACCAAAAGTATTGAATGCAAAATCAGGATTAAAAGCAGAAAAATCCAAAACCTTACAAGCGTATTTCATACATCAAAACATACCATTTATACAATATAAGATACCGTTCATACAATAGGGTTAAAAACGTGTAGGGTTTTAAGCTATTAAAAGCGTCATTTTGCAAAACAATTTATCAACTTAAAATCATTAAAAATAAAAAATGAATAAAAGAAAGAATTTTCCAATGTTATTAAAGAACGTATTATCGCTTGCAATCATTGCGCTTTTGGGTACTAATTTGTCCCAAGCTCAAAACAGTGAAGCACCATTTTTACCAATGCAATCTGGGAGATCTTCTCCAACGCAGATAAATATTAATGATCCGGCAGGAACGAATTGCCAAGATCTTAAACAATCAGTTTGTGAAATAATCCTAATAGAACCTGATGGAGGAAAAGGTGTCTGTACGGGAAGTTTATTGAATACGGTAAATCAAAATGGAAAATGGTACATACTAACTGCGGCTCATTGTATTAACAAATCATCTTATATAATAGGGCAAGAGCAAAATCTATATATTTCATTTAATTATGAGGCAATGGATCCAGCTCAGAGAATGGTTAGTTCACCAACTAATCATATCATAGGAGTTAAAGCTATATTGAGGGCTGTAAAAGGAGCTTCAGATCATGTGCTTTTTGAGATTACTGAAGCTACAGGGGAACTATTAAATGACTTAAGATCTCTTAATACATATTATGCAGGATGGTCTTTAGATAAAAGTTCTATGTTTAGTAATGCGATAAGTCATCCTAAAAGCGATATCAAAAAGATTACTGCTAATCATTCATCAAGTTTTGTGGATAAATTATACGCTGAAGATGTAAGTGATGTATCCGATGACTTTGCTAACGATTCTTACTTTATAAATGTGCCAGTTGATGGTATATATATACGTACCTCAGAATTACAACAAGGATCTAGTGGTTGTGCTGGGTTTAATACAGATAAACAAGTGTTTGGGGCATATAGTTTTAAAGATAATAGTTTTCCTGGCAATGAAAGTGCTAAGTTTAATTTTTTAGTTAACAAATGGTATAAGAACCCTGGCAGAATATCTTTTCAAGAGTATTTAGACCCTGATATTACATATGTTAGTAATATCCCTGGGGGATATGGTTTAAATGATCAAAGACATAAAATAGATAGTAATCGTTTTAATGTATCTATTAGTTCGTCAGCCACATTAAGCACCCCAGATATAGGTATGGATGGCGATGTTTCTAATATGGTCAAACTTAATTTTTTCGAATTAGATAGTTATTTAAGGAACTCTGATATAAAATATAGAGGAGGGATTTACCGAATACGAGGTAATGCAGAACTAAAGATCACGTATTACAGAAATAACAACCCCAACGACCCATGGGTTATATATAGTACCAAATCTGATGGTAGTTTGGCCAATGCTAATATTAAATTTGAAGAGTTACAGGTTACTACAGCAGATATCACCTCTCTTAGGGATAAATATTATTTATCATCTAAAAAAATGAGATATAACCTTCCTGTAAAAATTGAAATCATAAATACAGGTTCTGAGCTTTGTGTTGCACGTGCAATAAGAATCCCTGGTTTGGGGTATCGTAATGCTGTTGAGCTTTTTACTCCAGATGCTTTTAAAGCTTTGTACACGAATAAAAACTATCCAGAGTATAGGGCAAGAAGTAGTACTGAGGCATATATAAATTCACTTACTGTAAAAGTGACTGACCCTGATACTGGTTTACAACGAAATAGAGAATATACAACAAATAATAATGGGGGCTATGTCAACCTAATTCAACACAAATTTCCTACTATGAAACCTGGGTCTACAGTAGAATTATCCTTTACGCCTAGAACTACTGGCGGTACCATGCATTATAGTGCCTGGATAGATTATAACAGTAATCAGCGTTTTGATGTAAATGAACAAGTGGGTACTGCTACTTCTAGCACCAATACAATAACCTTTACCGTTCCTGATAAACCAAATAAAGGAACTAGAATACGTATTGCTATGCGTAAAAATAGTGCTCCACCAGCAAATGGATCAAGGTCGTATGATATAGGCGAAGTAGAAGATTATACAGTAAAGATTGTTCCTAGTAATAGAAATAGTGAAGTGTTGGCCTCTTCGGTTTCACAGCTTTCTATAGGTACAGGAAACTATATTGCCAAACCAGAAGGGGATAAGGCATTAAGTACCGGAAGAAAAACTAACTCCAACGGTGGCACTACAACAGTAGTAACGCAGGTTCCGGTAACAGATTCTAGTGGTAATACGAGTTATGCTACCGCCAGTGTGATCGATATCCAGCCTACTTCAGATCCCAATGATGGGGATTTGTATACATTTAAGGTAAAAGAAGGTTATCTGGCAGTAGATACCAGTAGCAAGCTAACTTCTTCTACTTTTAATGGCAAAACCATATTGATCAGAAAGCTAAAAGTAGTAAACACCGCTACCCCGGTAAAGGTATATGGATTTAACCTTACTCAGGGAGGTAGTAATAAAACCTATTACAGTCTACAAGCTAGTGATGGAGATCCATATGCGATCACATCGCCAATGGAGTTGATTCCTGTATCTAGTATAAGTGACGGTACAAGCCCGACTGCACCTACACCTTTAAGCAGTAGTGTGAACCATGCAGATGTTGCCAAACACCTAACCACTGGGGATAAATCTGGCATTGCTATAGGTTCTGCTACCGTTATTGGTATTGGAGTGGGCATTATTTTCAAATTCAGACGTACGCTATCCCGAGTTCCCGGTCAAGCGATGAGAATGGTAAAAAGTTGTGATTCCAAGAGCGGTGGTGAAGGCGTTTCATTATTAGAAAATACAGAATTATAAAATCAACATAAATTAAATATAAAGATGTACAAATTATGAAAAGAAAAACAATGATCAATTTATGGCTATTTGTCATTCTTATGGTAGGAATACAAAATAGCATGTACTCACAGGAGTTTTGTGAAGAATGTGAGTGTGAGGAAGAAACAGAAGGTGGTACAGAAGACGCAGAGTATTCTGCCGATCTTCAAGAAGGTGCTGGTGAGTTTAATTTACCAAATGATTTTAACCTGTTACAAGGCAGTTTATACAGCTAAATGAACACTTTATACAGTGAAGTGAACCGTTCCTACAATTTGAAAAAATAAGTACTAGGGTAGGGTAGCTTCAAATACGTTTTTATGTTAGTCAAAGAGGGACTATATGAAGCTCTTTTAATAAGAGATTTGGAGTATTGATTTCTTGATAGCAAGATGTAAAAAATTTAGATTAACTATATAAATAATATAATAATGTTTGTTATAAATAATTCCCGAATATTTTTTTTATCAATATTTATAATTACTGCTCATTTTACTGCAAAAGGGCAAAGAATAGACGTTTCTAATAGATCAACCATCAACGTAAATGCTCCTTTAGGTACCTCTGATCAAGATGTTAAACGGGGAACTTTTATTGTTTTATCTGAAGTTATAAATAGTCCAACTAATAGTTGCTCGGCTCAACTATTAAATACAGTAAACCAAAATGGTAAGTACTATCTCATTACAGCTTCACATTGCGCGTCAGAAGAAGTATCCATAGGAGATGATTATCTTGCAGAAGTTTCGATAAATTATGAGTCCTTTAATGCTACTTCCAGAACTTCAAGTATGAATTTAGGAGTGGTTTATGTAAATGGAATAGTAAGAGCAAAGTATCATCAAAATTATGCTGATTTAATGCTTATCGAAATAAATGAAGAAGATGTTCTAGAACAAAAAGAACTATCTAATTTATATTTTACTGGTTGGTCATTGAATGATGTATCACCTATTATAAAAATAACAGGACATCCTAAGGCTGATTTAAAGAAAGTATATCGTTCACGTAGAAAAGGTTTTGATCATTCTTATGAAGCATATGCACCAGATCTTTACTCTACTACGCCTACATATAAAAAACCTCTTTTTACTTCATATTTTCTTAATCCGGTAAATGCAGAATCAGGAGCAAGTGGATCAGGAGTACGTGATCTAAATAATAGAGTTACTTCTATAGCATCGAGAATTAGTTCCTCTAAGGATGACGGAGTATTAGATGTTACGGTATGTTCTCCTCTTATAGACGGTTGGTATGGGGTTGGTTATGACCCTTCATTACCCAAATTGCAAACCTTTCTTGATCCAAATTACACCTATGTGAGTAGTGTTCCTGGCGGTTATGGTATGGATATAGGCAATAATGTTAATCAACCTTTTCTAATAGATGATAGCAATTTTGATTTAACTTTAGCTATGGGCGCAGTTGGGGTATTATCGCAAGAAGCAAACCTAAACTTATATACGCTTAGTGAAATACAAAAAGATACCGAAAGTTTTAGAGAAGCTATAGGTGGAGTGTATCTAAAAAATGGCGAAGTAGAACTTAAAATTACTACACAGCTAAATAATGAAACCATAGTACTATATAAATCAAGAGCCAATACTAATACTCTATCTAGAGGTCATTTTAAGGAGGATTTGATTAAAAATTTGGATTCTAATGAGTTAGATCAAATAGTAGCATCTTTGAATTTATCAAGGAATCAATTATCAGCAAGTCGAAGTGTCAATATCCCCGTAACAATAGAACTTAAAAATACGGGTAATTCACCTGCAAAAATTCGTGCTATAAAAATCCCTGGATTAGGTTTTCGTAATAGTGTAGAATTTTTTACTCCTACACAATTTGTCAACATATATACTGGTAAAAATGCTAATTATGAGGATTGTAGAGCTTTGGCAAGTAGTATTACTTATTTAAATTCCTTTACGGTGAGTGTTACTGATCCAGATACGGGTCTTTCTACTATAAAAACATATACCACTGGTAATAATGGAGGCTATGTAAACCTTATTCAACATGAATTCCCAACATTTAAAGCGGGATCTACCGTAGAATTACAATTTCCTAGAACTACAGATAGAGTCTTTTATAATGTTTGGATTGATTATAATAATGATAAAACATTTGATGATCAGGGAGAAAACGTAATTACTAACTTAGAGAGCCCTCCCTTACTTGCGAATAACAATGGTTCAGTCTTAGCAGTAAGCGATAGTTTTGTGATTCCTAATGAACCTAATAAAGGAACTAGAATACGTATTGCGATGCGCAGAGGTAGTGCTCCGCCAGCAAACGGCTCAGGAATTTTTGATATCGGAGAAGTAGAAGATTATACGGTTGTTATTGTTCCCAGAAACAAAAATAGAGAGTTGCTTGTCTCTGGTGCTATTTCTCCACTTCGTATTGGCACAGGAGATCATATTGCCAAACCAAAAACAGATAAGGCATTAAGTACAGGAACAAAAAGAAGGGCAGATGGGAGTAAAGTTCTAGTAGTAACAGAGGTTCCGGTAACAGATTCTAGTGGTAATACAAGTTATGCTACTGCCAGTGTGATTGATATCCAGCCTACGGCTGATCCTAATGATGGGGATTTGTATACATTTAAGGTAAAAGAAGGGTATCTGGCCGTAGATACCAGTAGTGAGCTAACTTCTTCTACTTTTAATGGCAAAACGATATTGACCAGAAAGCTAAAAGTAGTAAATACCGCTACCCCGGTAAAGGTATATGGATTTAACCTTACTCAGGGGGGTAGTAATAAAACCTATTATAGTCTACAAGCTAGTGATGGAGACCCATATGCGATCACATCGCCAATGGAGTTGATTCCTGTATCTAGTATAAGTGACGGTACAAGCCCGACTACGCCTACACCTTTAAGCAGTAGTGTAAACCATGCAGATATTGCCAAACACTTAACCACTGGGGATAAGTCTGGCATTGCTGTAGGTTCTGCTACCGTTATTGGTATTGGAGTGGGCATTATTTTCAAATTCAGACGTACGCTATCCCGAGTTCCCGGTCAAGCGATGAGAATGGTAAAAAGTTGTGATTCCAGGAGCGGTGGTGAAGGCGTTTCATTATTAGAAAATACAGAATTATAAAATCGAAATAAATTAAATATATAGATATACAAATTATGAAAAGAAAAACAATGATCAATGTATTGCTATTTGTCATTCTTATGGTAGGAATACAAAATAGCGTGTACTCACAGGAGTTTTGTGAAGAATGTGAATGTGAAGAAGGGGAAGAGGCCGAAGGAGAAGGAACAGCAACCGAAGATGCTGAATTTAGCGCCGACCTAGAAGAAGGACCGGGAGAAATGTCAATGTCAGAAGGTGATATATTAGGAGAAGAGGTAGGAGAAGAAGTAGGGGAAGAAATTGGAACTGAAATCGGAACTGAACTTGGGACAGAGTTATTAGCTACATCAGCTTTGGATGTAATCCCGGTAGTTGGAGAAGTTATACAAGGAGCGATACTTCTGGGAACCATTATTTATGAGGCTTTCAATGTAGCAGAGATATCTATTAAGGCAGAAGACCATGCTTTGGCAACAACGTTGTCAACGGGGAATTTTAAAATGTCCTTGGTTCCCGAATTTCATGCTGTAGCACATGACCTTAATTCAGGGACTGATAAATTTTCTTCTGTAATATTTTTAAAAAAGAATATCGGTAGTAGTGATGTGAGAAAATATATAACAGAGAATGGTTGGGGATCACATATAGATCAAAGACTTGATGCAACTGATTTAAATGATCACATGCGTTATAGTTTTTCAACATTTGCAGGTAGTCGTGCTTCTACTGTATCCGGAAGACCATCGATCCCTTATAATTATCAAAGGGATATTCCAAATATAACACTTTCAAAAAGAGGCAATGAATTGTCATATAACTATACGCATCGCTGGAGTCATGAACTTCCCAGAACTACTTATTATCAAGATAACCCTATCGCTGGTGAACAGATCCGTTGGGTACAGGGAAATTGGTCAGATCAAGTTGTGCATAGTGGCAAGGTAGATATAGTGTTGCAAAGAACAAGAACGGAATGGCACCCAAGTTTAAACAGATATTTTACCATTGTGATGCGGGAAATTACCATACCCCCTCAAAATTTAAGTATAGAAGAACATGGTGATCAAATAGCAATGCGGATTAAAAATTTGGATATCCCATTAGGAGGTAATAAAAGTGATATAGATAAGCTTGCGATTGTTTTAAAAATAAGAGGCTCCCAAAATTTTATCAAACAGGATGACGATTCAGGAAAAACAATAAGGGTATTCCCGGATAATTGGGATTATACAGAGCCATATTCTAATTTTTCAAGAGCAATTTTTGAAGGTACCGATGATGAAATCAATCTGCCAGGATTTAGTGATAAATATCCTGTTTCGAAGAACCAGAAACCAGAAACCAAAGATTTTGATCTTTTTACAATACCTGTAGTTGATTATGTAGCAAGAAATTCTGATGCATCGTTAACAGATATTGGTTTTTCAGGAAAGACTGAAAGCGGGGATTGTAGAACAGCAGGTGTGTTGGCGAATAATTTTCCATCTATTCATACCGTATCAAAATCACATTTTACAAATGGTACTTCTCATGTTACTGATGTATCCCCAGGAAAATCACACCTATTATTAGAACTAAGATCATCAACGTCAGGCTGTTTTAGAAATTTTTCACATATAGAATTGCATGGATATGGTGGTAAAAGGGTAGTGGTTGAATTTACTGATTATGGTAGTCTATCTACCTCAACTAAAGTAAAAGCCTACTATACGGTAAATAACAGTATCACACAAAATAATCTTATTTGTTCATCAACAAGGTATAATAGACCTACTATTGAAGATAAACGTATTTCTATATTTAGAAAGAACACAAGAGATCTGAATTTTATGACATATGAAGGGATTAAAGACATAAACTATGGTAGTTTTGCCGAGTTATTGATAGAGAACGTACCTTTTCAAGCAGGAGAGATTATAGATGTTAAGGCATATTATGCAGATAGGGATAGTTATTCTAGAAGTACAGTCAAGATAAATGCTGTATCAGATAATGTTATTTCTAGGGCATATTATACCATAAAAAACACAGAAAACCGTAATCTTACATTGTCAAATCCTTCTTCTATCGGGGAGCGGGATTTAAGTTTTACAACTACTCAAAATAAATGGCTTATAGAACATCAAAGTAATGGTTTTTATGCTATAATGCACAAGGATCATAAAAAAGTCTTGGGAATAGTAGATGGTAAGGTCGGGATGTATGATTGGGAACCAGGAAATAATTTTTTGGTTTGGACAGTAATACCATCTGGAAACCAATACAAGTTTTTAAACGCGGGGACAAACAGCTTTTTGTCTAGATCTAATAATTTAAATTCTAATCGTATCGGTTTTAATTTTTCAGATGGACTGGCGTTGTCTTTACAAAAAACAAATGATATTGTTCCCCAGATTATAGATAATTCTGTATATCATATTATAAACCGGATTAACGATAAAAGTATAGCTAGAAATGTAGTAGGAGATGTAGTATTAAAAACGCTACAAACTACTAGCAGTAAACAGAAACAAGCTATTTCATATGCAGGATGCCTTTCGTATTATATTAAAGATAGGAGTAGTAATAATTATTTATATCAAGATGACAGTAGAGGTGAGATATACTGGAGTAGTAGAAAAACTAATTTTTTAATGACCAAGATTTCTACAGGCAGCAACTATTATTCAATTTCTAAAAGTCAACAATACTTACAGGGAGTCTCTGCTGCAAGTGATGTTTTAGATATCGGGAACGCGTCTAACGTGAATGAAGATAAGTACCATTTTAGGTTATCAAACGCAACTTTATGCGGTGGGGCAAATAAAATTTCTGTTGGTTCTAATGCGGCACGTTTTTATTTAGATTTCCAGCAACAAGAAAATCCTTTTCAAGGTTGGATATCGAGACAATGGGATGTGATGCCATCAAATTCTTTATTAGATTTAACAACAACTTCCAGTAGCTTTTATGGTAAGTTTGCTCAAACAACTTCAGCATCTGGGACCTTGATTTCACCACCTATAGAAGTTACTAATGACGATTTAAAACTGTTGTTTGATTTTGCGGTATATCAGAATTTATCTTCAAACCAGAAAGGAGCCGAATTTAAAGTTTCTATAAGTAATGACAATGAACTTACCTGGAAAACTAAATTTGATTATGCTGCGACAAGATTATCTAATGAGGATGAGTGGTATCATAATAATGAAGTTGACTTAGGAAAATATGTAGGTCAATGTATAAAAGTAAGGTTTTCTATAGATAATGGTACTAGGTTTCAAGGAAAATTTAGCTTGGATAATATCAGAGTTCAGCGTGCAGGATATATTGTTCCGTCAGCCAGCGCTAAATCTACCATAGTTGATATGAATACCTTAGATTTTATATTAAGTCCCAACCCAGCCAGGGATCGTTTTAGCTTAGATTTTACCTTGGTTAATGCTACAAATGTGCAATACACAATTCTCGGTATTGACGGAAGAGAAGTACAATCCCAAGCCAAAAAGTTTACATCGGGTAAACAAGTTTGGTCTATTGCAACAGATCAACTTGCTAATGGGATGTACCTGGTAAAGATACATGTAATGGGATCGAATCAACAAAGTGAAACAAAGCGATTGTTGATAAACAGGTAATGATTTGATTACAGGTTTTTGATGTAATAGTAGAGGTACGCTCTTAGATACAATGAATACCTCTGCTATTACTTTAAAATAAAGAGAAATAATATTTAAAAAATTAAAGGAAATTTATGAATTTTAAAATGTGTAGGCTAAATAATTTCATTAGGGTTATTGTGTTACTAATCTCAATGCATTCTACCATTTATGCTCAGAATAGTACAAATTCTTTTATTACTCCAAATCCGGGAACATCTAATCCAAATGCATTGGATATAAATACTCCTTCTGACACATTTTATAAATACATAAAAAGAGGTGAATTTTACTATAACTGAGGAGGTAGAAGAACCTATTGTTCAGGAGTGCTTGAGTACTGTAAAACAGAATGGTAAATACTATTTTCTTAAAATTATTAAAAATAGAAAGTGAAAAAATATATTATTACTGAAAATATGTGTCGAGAAGATGTTTTTGTTTTTTCAAAAAGAAACTTAAAGTTAATGTCTTTTATGGTGATGCTTTCACTGTGCATGAAGGCTCAAGAAACGATTGAGTTAATATCTGGAAACTCACCTGCTACGACCCAAAATATTAACTCTCAATTTGGGACAATAGCCCAAGATTATAAAAAGTCTGTTACGATTTATAAAAGAAAAAAAGAGGGTAGTTTTAGATCTTGTACAGGTACTTTATTAAATACTGTAAATCAAAATGGGAAATATTATATACTTACTGCTGCTCATTGTGTAGAAGCAAACGAAGGAGAAGATTTTTCTGGATATTTCTCATTTAATTATGAAGCTTTGACACCTTCCCATAGACAAGATCTTAAAATAGCAGCAAAATTTCGAACAACTGTGATGAAAAAATTAGATGAGTACGATATAGCTCTGTTAGAAATGGATTTAAGTAGCTCCAGATACGCAGTTTTTTTTAAAAATGTATATTTTAGTGGTTGGTCTATAAGGAACACTCATCAGCCGAACTTCTTAGTGTCTCATATTCGAGGAGATTTAAAAAAAATAGATTTCGTAACAAGTAGTGTCTATGGTAAATTTAAACCAATTGGTATACGAAGGTTAATTCCTATGGTAAAAATCACAGATTATAGATTCAATAACGATCCTAATAGAAAAGGAGAGAGCGGCACAGGTCTTAGAAACGATAGTGGTAAGGTTTTAGTTGTTTACACTAATGGGCGTTTAGAAACTCCTAATAATAATTTTTGTAGTTTATTAAGTAATTCATGGTATGATGAAATATTTGATGAACTTTTGATTCAACAATATCTCGATCCAGATTTGACTTATGTTAGCGAGATACCTGGCGGATATGGTATAGAAGACAAAACGCATAAAATCGAAAGCTCACAATTTGATTTAACAATTCAACCTAATCAAGTACTTGAAACATCACAGATGATCAAACTTAATCTTTTTGAACTTTATCAGTATAGTAGAGGGGCTGATGTTTTGGATATTGGGGGTATTTTAAAAAAAGAAGGTAACGTAGGTCTTAAAATTACTGTATCTCCTAATAATGGGATATCCAGTCCGATAGTAATTTATGAATCTAATACGAACGGCTCTTCATCAGAGGGTACATTTATACAGAATATTGTTAAAGATATTTCAGAATCAGATATAAATACCATTATGAATTCGCTTGGTATAAATACTATTTCTATACATAGTCATGAATTTGATTTTAATGTGCCTGTAACCATAGAATTAAAAAACACAGGGACTTCGCTTGCTAAGGTACGTGCTTTAAAAATCCCAGGGTTAGGATATCGAAATGCTGTAGAATTGTTTAAACCAAATGATTTTGCAGCCTTGTATACTAATAAAATTATCCCGAAAATAGAGGAGAAACAAGCTTAGACGCTTATATCAATTCTTTACTGGTAAAAGTGACAGCTCTAGGGACAACTACTCCGGTTTCCAAAACATTTACCACAGAAAATAATGGAGGTTACGTAAACCTTATTCAACACAAATTCCCTACAATGCAATCCGGGGCCACAGTAGAGTTGTCGTTTACGCCAATAACTACAGCTGGTACGATGCATTATAGCGCCTGGATAGATTATAACAATAACCAGCGTTTTGATGTTGATGAACAGGTGGGTACTGCTACTTCTAGCACTAATAAAATCAACTTTACTATTCCCGATAGGGTGAATAAAGGAACTAGGATACGTATTGCGATGCGCAAGGATAATGCACCTCCAGCAAATGGATCAGGTATTTATGATATAGGCGAAGTAGAAGATTATACGGTTGTGATTGTTCCCAGAAATAAAAATGAAGAGTTAGTTACCTCGGATGCGGTTTCCCCACTTCGTTTAGGTACAGGAAAGCATATTGCCAAACCAGGAACAGATAAGGCAATAAGTACAGCAAAAAAAAACAGTTCTGATGGAAGTGCTACGACGGTAGTAACGAAGGTTCCGGTAACAGATTCTAGTGGTAATACGAGTTATGCTACCGCCAGTGTGATCGATATCCAGCCTACTCCAGATCCCAATGATGGGGATTCGTATACGTTTAAGCTAAAAGGAGGTTACCTAGCCGTAGATACCAGTAGTGAACTGGTTGCTTCTACTTTTAATGGTAAAACGATATTGACCAGAAAGCTAAGAGTAGCCAGTGCGGCTACCCCAGTAAAAGTATATGGTTTTACTGTGATCCAAGGCGGTACTAGCAAAACTTATTATAGCCTGCAGGCCAGTGATGTAGATCCATATGCAATCACATCGTCAATGGAGTTGATCCCTGTATCCGATATAAATGATGGTACAACCTCGACTGCACCTACGCCTTTAAGCAGTAGTGTAAACCATGCAGATGTTGCCAAACACCTAACCACTGGAGATAAAGCAGGTATTGGCACTGGAGTTGGTTTAGGTGTTCCTGCTCTTATAGGAGTGGGTATTGGAGTATACAATAAGTTAACAACAGGATCAGTACAAAGAACTACTGCTGAAACAGAACGATTGATAATGAAAGTAGAATGTGGGAAATACGAGTAAATAAACTCAATATTTTGATCTGAAAAATTCACATTTTACACTAAAATGAAGTTGGTTTTTGTAGTAACTATACTAAAAAAACCAACTTCATTATACTAGAGGAACCAAATATCTAATCTTAGAAATTATTTGTTAAAATTAGTTTGTTTATGTTATTTCTGTCTTGATAGCCTAATTAGTAAAGCTCTATTTTGAAAAGCTGCTTAGCAATGCTTTCAAAATAAATAATCGAACTCATCCTTTTTTTATAGGGATCTGAGGTTTGATACCTTGTATTCTATAACTCGAGAATCATTTATTAGAAAAAATACACTTTTATAGTCAAACCTATATTATTTCATGCTGAACTTGATTCAGGATTTTAGATAACAGTTATACAGCTTAGAACAATGAGATTCCAAATCAAGTTTGGGATAACATTCTAGATTGATTTAGCTATAGTAAAACTACCATTGCTACGAGAAACAGCTACTTATTATAAGCTCTTCATAAGGTATAATTACAAGGTATCCTTTATTTTTGAAATACTCCATGTCGGTTATGGTGCCTGTGGCCAAAACAAAATCGCCTCCCCAACCTCCTAGACTTTTGATGCTCCTTGGGTAATCTTCGAATAGTTTTGTTTTTACTGTAGGGGTTTTGATGATTTTGGAAATAACCTTTTCATGCTGATCAATCAATAGCTCAAATTCTTTCAGAGAGTTACATTCTATGAGTTTAGAAGTGATTTCCTGTATTTCGGCTTCTGCTGTATCAAAATCCTTGATAGGTAGTGATTGGTAGTGTTTAATTGATGCTTTGCTATCTTGTTTTTGGTTTAGATAAATAAAGAAAAGGTTTTCTTTAAAGTTTGGGTTAAAATCAATGGGCGTAATAGTAGGCTTTCCATTATTGCGTTTGTATAAAATGGGCTGGTCATTTTGCGCGCAAGCAATATCATATCCACTGCCTCCAAAACTAGTTTCAAGAAGTTTGAAAGCATCTACCTTGGCCCATTGTGCAATGTTGTTGATGAGAGTTGAAGAGGAGCCCAACCCCCATTCTTGATGAAATTCTAATTTACTTTCGATGATATATCCTTTTTCAGAAGAAAGAAAATTAGGATTTAATTGTTTGGCAGCTGTTAAAATATCGATGAGAGTGCTTGTAACTTTGTCTTCTTCTGTTTGATCAAAAAATGGTTTAAAAGTATTGTCTTTATAGATGAATGTAGTTTCAAACCAAACATTATTTGTGTGATCCAGACTTTTCCAGCTAATTTGGTCAGAATTTTCATTTTCATGAATATATAGCCATTGTCCTTTTTGTGTAGGTAAAGCCAATGCGCTTACTCCATCAAGTACCAAATATTCGGCAGTGAGTAATAGCTTGCCATGACTGTAAAATGACTTTTTCATGTGTTTAGACTATTTATTGTGTTTTAGGTGTAATCTGAAATTTACCAACTCACCTGCTTTTGACATAGATCAAAAACGAGTTAGAGTTTGTTTTATTAGATTGATTTTCAAATTAGTATTACTTCAAACGATGACTATTGGCATAAGTAAAGCCTAATGCTAATAAAGTTCCAGAAATTAATGAAACAGTAACCTCTTTAGTTAGATTGATTTCTTCAAAAATAAAATAACTTAAAGTTGTATTCATAACAATTAGCCCAAGAGTAAGTAATAAAAAGTGTTTTAAAAAGAATTTGATCTTCATGTGTTTGTAATATGGTTTTAAGTGTTACAAGGAACTCACTAAGCAATCTTTTGGTGCGTATCAAAAACTTTGTTTTGACTTAGTTCATTAATTTCTCAATTTCTCAATTTGCGTTACAACTTCATTGTGAGTAACTGTATGATTTTCAAAATATTTTACAAGTTGTTTTTTTTCTTCTTCGGTAGCTTTAAACTGATTAAGGATGTTCATAAGATGCATTTTCATATGCCCTTGCTGTATTCCTGTAGTAATTAATGAGTTGATGGCAGCAAAATTTTGTGCAAGCCCAGCTACAGCAGTAATCTCCATTAGCCTTTTTGCGTTAGGTTTTTCTAGTAGCTGTAATGCTAATTTAACCAAGGGGTGTAAACTGGTTAGTCCCCCAACAGTTCCAAGTGCCAAAGGTACTTCTATAGAAAACGTAAATGTATCATCTTTGATTTCTGCATGTGTAAGACTGGTATATTGCCCATCTTTGGATGCATAAGCATGTACTCCTGCTTCAATGGCTCTAAAATCATTACCTGTGGCTAGTACTACGGCGTCAATCCCATTCATAATTCCTTTGTTATGGGTAGTAGCTCTATAGGGCTCTATTTTTGCAATTTGAACCGCTCGTACAAATTTTTCTGCATACTGCTGTGAAGAAAGTTGTTCTGTGTTGGGTAGTTCTTTTATAAGACAGGATACAGAAGCATTCACAAGACAGTCGGGAACATAATTAGAAAGGATACTCATGACAATCTCAATATTCTTTTCAGAATCAGAGAAATCTTTATAAGTAGCAGCTTCAGAAACCATTTTTTTGGCAAACGCTTCGAGACAAGAGTTGATAAAATTAGCCCCCATAGCATCTACTGTCTCAAAAGTACAATGTAATTGATAATAGTGATCAATTTTAGTACTCATATCCCTAAGCTCAATTTCTTGTACACCACCACCACGTTTTTCCATATTCTGCGTGATATGAGAGACAGAAGCTAGTAACTTTGGTTTAATAACAGCAAAAAACCTATGTAGTTTTTCTTGGTCTCCTTTATACATAAAATGAACCTGTCCAACTTTTGTAGTGGATATAACATTTGCTTTAAAGCCACCTCTATTTTGCCAAAACTTAGCAGCTTTACTTGCGGCAGCAACTACAGAACTTTCTTCTATAGTCATTGGTAGTGTATATCGTTTTCCGTTAATAAGAAAATTAGGTGCTATAGAAAAAGGGAGGTAGTAATTAGAAATGGTGTTTTCTGTAAACTCATCATGAAGCTGTTGAAGCCCATTATCAGAATTCCAATAGGTGATTAAGGTATCTACTGCATTTTGATCATTATTAAAATGATGCTCTGCTAACCATTTTATTTTATCTGCTTTAGAGAGTTTAGAAAACCCAGAAACTACAGGTGCCATGATGATTTTTGTATTTGTAATGGGGTCAAAGATACCATTCTGTTTTGTTATTAATACGAGTCTGTTCTTTTTTGCCCTATAAAAAGATGATTTTTATGTTTAGTGCTCCCACTAGAATTTAAAATCATTTAACGATCTGTTAAAAAAATATAAACATGTACTGGCGGTTTTATTGTATTTAACAGCAATTGTTGTATTTTTCGCAGATTTTTTAGTATTCTTGGGGTTGCCAATTTTAAAATTTAAATATGAAAATTACTAAATTCTTTTTTACAGCTATTTTTTTGGTTGGATCTGCGGCGTTTGCACAGGATAAGAGTTTTACACTTAATGATATATGGGGAAGGGCTTTTAAAACAGAGGGGTTGCAATCTTTGCACGCGATGAATAATGGGACCGAATATTCTGTATTAGAAAAGGACAAAGTTTCTGGAGCTACCAATATCGAAATTTATAATTACGAAACAGGAGAAAAAACCAGAACACTTATTACAAGTTCATCTTTGGGAGATTTGAAATCTTTTCAAGGGTATACATTTAGTAATGATGAAAAGAGAATAATACTATCTAGTGAGTTAGAAAAAATATACCGCCATTCTTCTCGCGGAATTTATCACCTATATGATGTAGCTTCTAAAGGAATTTTGAAGATAAGTGATAAGAAAATTCAATCTCCGATGCTTTCTCCTGATGGTAATAAAATTGCTTATGTACTAGACAATAATATCTATGTACTCAATTTAACATCACAACAAGAGATTCAGCTCACAGAAGATGGTAAGAAAAACAGTATTATTAATGGGATCACAGATTGGGTGTATGAAGAAGAGTTTGCTTTTGTAAGAGCTTTTGAGTGGAGTGCTGATAGTAATAAAATTGCATTCTTGAAATTTGATGAAAAAGAAGTGCCCGAATTTTCTATGGATGTTTATGGCAAAAAATTATATCCAAAACAACAAGTCTTTAAATATCCAAAAGCAGGAGAAAAAAACGCAAAAGTCTCTCTCCATATTGCAGACATTACGGCAATGGCACTAGATAAAGTCAAACTCGGGGACTATAAAGATTTCTATATCCCTAGAATCAAATGGACTGTTAATCCAGATATTTTGAGTGTACAAGTACTTAATAGACACCAAAATAATCTGGATTTAATTTTTGTAGACACCAAGACGAAAGCCCAAAAAATCGTTCTTAATGAAAAAGATGAAGCTTATATCGATATAACAGATAACCTTACTTTTTTAGAGGATAATAGTTTTATCTGGACCAGTGAAAAAGACGGATACAATCATATCTACCATTACAAAGAGACAGGAGAATTGATTACACAGGTAACCAAAGGTAACTGGGAGGTAACAAATTATTATGGGTATGATAAAAAGAATAAAAAGGTATTTTATCAAAGTGTCGAGAACGGAAGTATAAATAGAGATATTTATGCTGTTTCTTTAGATGGAAAAAATAAAAAACGATTAAGTACCAAAGAAGGAATAAATGATGCAGAGTTTAGTAAAGACTTTGGATTTTATATATCATATTTCTCGAATACAACTACGCCTTATGAGTATACATTACATAAAGGTAAGACAGGAGCTTTGGTTCGAGAGATAAAAAATAATAAGGCGTTATTAGAAAAGCTTGGTGCTTATGATATGAGTGCTAAAGAATTTTCTACCATCGAGGTAAATGGAGAAAACCTTAACATGTGGATGGTTAAGCCCAAAAATTTTGACGCTACAAAGAAATATCCATTGTTAATGTATCAATATTCTGGTCCAGGATCACAATCGGTTAAGAATACCTGGAATAGAGCCAATGATTATTGGTATCAGATGTTGGCACAGCAAGGATATATTATTGCATGTGTTGATGGACGAGGAACCGGATTTAAAGGAGCCAAATTCAAAAAAGTTACTTATAAGAACCTTGTAAAACTAGAAACAGAAGATCAAATTGCCGCAGCCAAGCAATTAGGGCAACTGGATTATATAGATGCAACTAGAATTGGTATTTGGGGGTGGAGCTATGGGGGCCACATGTCTACCAATTGTTTACTAAAAGGTAATGATGTGTTCAAGATGGCAATTGCAGTAGCTCCTGTTACCAGTTGGAGATTCTATGATACCATTTATACAGAACGTTATATGCGTACCCCACAAGAAAACCCAGCTGGATATGATGATAACTCACCTTTTAACTATCCAGAATTGTTAAAAGGAAAGTACTTATTAGTACATGGATCTGGAGATGACAATGTGCATGTACAACATACTATGAGAATGGTAGAAGCACTAATACAAGCTAATAAGCAGTTTGAGTGGGCAATATACCCTGATAAAAATCATGGTATTTATGGAGGAAATACGAGATTACACTTGTATACAAAAATGACAAACTTTATTAAAGAGAATTTATAATAGAACGATTTATTAATTTAATTTTAAAAATATGTCTGCAACCCTGCAACCTAATCAAAGAGAACTGTTTGGACATCCTATAGGACTCTACGTACTTTTCTTTACAGAAATGTGGGAGCGCTTTTCTTATTACGGAATGAGAGCGCTATTAACATTATATCTGGTACAAAAAACCACAGATGAAAACCCTGGATTGGGTTGGTTAGAATCAGAATCAATTATGCTATATGGATGGTATACGATGTTAGTATACGTGATGTCAATTCCAGGAGGGATGATTGCAGATAAAATTTTGGGTCAGAAGAAAGCGGTGCTTTATGGTGCAATTATTCTGGTTATGGGACATGGTGTTTTGGCAGTAGAAGAAATGTGGGCATTTTATTCTGGATTAGGACTCATTATTTTGGGAGTAGGTTTGTTAAAGCCTAATATTTCTACCATGGTAGGTGGATTGTATAAGCAAGGAGATATACGTAGAGATAAAGGATTTAGTATTTTTTATATAGGGATTAATTTAGGATCCTTATTGGCGACTTTTATAGTTGGATATGTAGGAGAAGTGCATGGGTGGCACTATGGATTTGGATTAGCAGGAATAGCAATGTTATTTGGACTGGCAGTTTATTTGTATGGGCAGAAATATTTGGTACATGTGGGTAATAAACCTACAGTTCAAGACAAACAAAATGATGTTTCTTTAGGGAAATTATTGTCTAAATTAATGGGATCCCCCTTACAGTTAATAGCAGTGGCAATAATAATAGCTTATGGAGTATTTGCTGGGTTTTCTTATGAAGGAGTAGACAGTTGGGGGTATACAGCATTGTTTATATTTATTGCTTTGGTGGCAGGAATAATGATGATGATATATAAAGAGCTAGAAACAAAGGTTTTGAAGGATAGGTACTTAGTGTTGTTACTTTCTTTTTTAATAGTTATTGTTTTCTGGGGTGCTTTTGAACAAGCAGGAGGACTAATGAGTGTTTATACCAAAACAAAAACAGATAGATTTTTACTAGGATGGGAAATACCGGCTACATGGTTTCAAGGACTTAATGCAGGATTTATAATTCTTTTAGCAACAGGAATAGCTGGTTATTGGGCAAAAAGAAAATTAAAAGGTAAAGAAGCTTCTTCCTTGTTTAAAATGGCAATAGGAACCATGATTATGGGATTAGGATTTGTGTTTATGATATTTGCTGCTTCTGAGTATAATGAAAATGGAAGTTCTGGAATGCAATGGCTAGTTTTGGCATATTTATTTCATACTATTGGCGAGTTATGCTCATCTCCAGTTGCTCTTTCGTTTATAACAAAACTAGCCCCTGTAAAATACGCTTCTCTAATGATGGGAGTATATTTTGCGGCAACTGGTCTTGGAAATAAAGTGGCAGGAATCCTGGGAGAAAAAGCATCAGTGTTTGGAGAATATGCAATTTTTGCAGGAATAGCAGTTTTTACTGTAATTTTTGGGATTTTAGTTATTGCAATATTAAAACCATTAAAACGATTAACGCATGGTGCAGAGGATAATGAAAAGGTAATGCACTCTGATGAAGCAGAAGGCTTTGAATTAGCTGATAATTAAATTTTTTATTAAATCATATATATGAATACTGACATCGAAAACTTATTTAAGGATAAGGTTTTAGGACATCCAGCGGGGCTATTTGTTCTATTTTTTACAGAAATGTGGGAGCGTTTCTCATTTTACGGAATGCGGGTACTGCTCGTAAATTTCTTAACAATGGCATTAGTTGGTTACAATCCGGGATGGGAATGGTCTGCAGAAAATGCCACTGCGCTTTTTGGTACGTATGCCATGTTATTATATGTAACTCCCATTTTAGGAGGTATCATAGCAGATAAGTATACAGGATACCGCTGGGCGGTAGTAATAGGAGCATTAATCATGACCTTAGGGCATGCATCTATGGCTTTAGAAACAGAGCTGTCACTTTATATTGGTTTAGGGTTGTTAGTTATTGGTACAGGATTCTTTAAACCCAATATTACATCTACTATTTCTGAAATGTATAAAAAGAACCCAGAAAAGAAAGATGGAGCATATACTATCTTTTATATGGGGGTAAATGCTGGAGCGTTTTTCGGAATGATGTTATGCGGGTATTTAGCAGAAAAATTAGGTTGGGCATATGGCTTTGGATTAGCAGGTATTTTTATGTTATTAGGAACCATACAATTTTGGTTAGCAGGTAGTCTTTTTGGTAGTATTGGAGCAAAACCTTCAAAAGTACATGAAGTTGAGATTCCTCAGAATATAAATGAAAAGCATCCAGAAGATAGACCAGAAGTTGATCTTGATGAAGAAAAAAGAAATCCGTTTACGCTGACAGATAAAATATTGATTACTATTTGTACCATTCTGGGGGTAGGGTATGCTTTTAACGATCCTTTGTCTAAAATAGGAGGAGTAGATATGTTTTCTGCTTTAAAAATAGGTGATTTAGATGGGCAATATGTAGGTATATTAATTGCATTAGGTCTGTTTTTTACAGTGGTGATTAGCAGAATAAGTCGTTACACCAAAATAGTTAGAGACAAAATGATTGCGTTCGTGGTTTTTGCCTTTTTTACTGTTTTCTTTTGGATGTGTTTTGAGCAAGGAGCTTCTTCGTTAATTATTTTTGCAAGAGATAATGTAAACAGAGTTTTAAGTGGTAGTTCGGCAACTATTTTTAATATTATAAACACGCTGCTTACAGTAGTACCTCTTTTATTCGTTAGTTACGTTTTATATATTTTATGGAAAAAAACATTTAAAAAAATACCAGGGTCGAATGTTGTTTTGGTAATTTGTTTTGCTATTATGTGGGCAATCGTAGGTTGGATGCTTAATCGTGATTTTAGCACAACAGCTTATGATGTAACATATAAAGCAGTAGAAAGTTTTGAACAAGACGGAGCCGGAAACCTGGTTTTTGATGAAGAAGGGAATAAAAAAATTATGTATACTCCAATTACCCAAAGTATGCCAGTCCCTGAAGGAAGTAAAGTGGTAGATCGTACAACTAATATTACAGAAGTAGAGGCCTTTAATGTTGGGGATAAAATAAACATCATTAATAAAGATAAGGAAAGAACAAATTTTGGTTATCTAACAGAGGAAAGATTAGCTTTTGCTATAGAAAACGGAAAGAATCTTAATAGAGATAATGGAGTAATAACGGCAACTGTTTCTGAAATAAAGAGTAATGAGATAGAAGTAACCGTTTCTTGGTTTAGTATCTTAAACTCATTTTTTATCATCGCATTCGCATCTATGTTCTCTAAGTGGTGGGAAAGTAAGTACAATCCATCTCCTTCTGCAAAATATGCATTAGGGCTAATAATTATGGCGATCGGTTTTGGTCTGTTAGCATTTGGAGCGTATGGTGTAACCGAAGGAGTAAAAGTAAGTATGGTTTGGTTGGTATTGGCGTATTTATTCCATACCCTCGGAGAACTCTGTTTATCTCCTGTAGGATTGTCCTATGTGTCTAAACTGGTTCCAGCACGTATGATTGCTTTTATGTTTGGTATGTGGTACCTAGGTATTGCTGTTGGAAACAAAACTGCAGCAGTATTAGGAGGGCAGATCGAAAATATTACACATCAATATAGTTTATCAACATTCTTTTTGATATTTACGATAGTTCCTGTGGTAGCCGCCTTAATTATATTGGCTTTAAACCCAGTAATGAAAAAATTAATGCACGGAATACGATAGTGTTCGATATTGATTATTTAATGACCCCTATCTTTATTATAAGATAGGGGTTTTTTATAGTAAGGAATGATTTTTGCTAAGACTAATAATAAAATATAGCTTAAAAAAATGAGTTATATTAGTGCTTTCTCAAATTTGAAAATAATTTGATAGCGCCATAACCTTATAAAAATAAGCCAAATGAAGAACCTACTTTTACCCTTAGTATTGTTTTTGTGTCTTACTACCCAAGCTCAAGAAATTAACTGGATGACAATGAATGATGCGTTAGAAGCCCAAAAAAAACAACCTAAAAAGATTTTTATGGATGTATACACAGATTGGTGTGGCCCATGTAAACTTTTGGACAAAAAAACTTTTCATAATAAAGATGTGGTATCGTATGTAAATGAAAATTACTATGCAGTAAAATTTAATGCAGAAGGAACAGAAGAAGTACATTATAATGACTTTACATATACCAATCCAAATTATAACCCAAATAAAAAAGGAAGAAACAGCCAGCACTTTTTTGCAAACGCTTTAAAAATAAGTGGATACCCAAGTATGGTGTTTTTTGATGAAAATGGCAAGCTGATTGCTCCGGTGGTAGGTTATAAAACACCGCAACAACTAGAAATATATCTTAAAATGATTCATAACAATGATTATAAAAAACTTACAACAGCCGATGCCTGGCAGAAGTATGAGAAATCATTTGTTAGTACTTTTAGTAATTAAAGTATGGTATTGCCTTCTTCTATACTATAAATTTGTACAAATTTCTATAGTGTTTTCTATGTAATCTTTTAATAAACCTATTAGGATTACTCTGTTTGTTTATAGGTAAGTATTTTGACTATTTACTTAAGTATTCTCAGAAATATAGGTGTTGCTTATTGCAAAATTTACGGGAAATTTTTATGTTTAACAGTAGAACAATTACTAATAAACTAATAAAACTTAGTGCGAAGAGGCAATTAATTGATTATCTATTCGTTACATAGTTAAATGTAAAATTAACACCCAAATCAAGAATACAATAGAAGAAATATTTCGAATATAATTTAAAGCAATTGTGCCTTTGTATATGTTAAAATTTTAAGTGCACACAATAAACCTACTGTTAGTTGCAATAAATATCTAATTATTTCTTTTGTTGTAAGCATACCTATTTATGAGAAAAATATTTGCCATAGTTACCCCGACTATGTTGTTTGTTGCTTTGATATTATCCTTTGCAGCTACAAAACAACCCACATACAATACAGCAAAAAAAATAACAATCGATACGATTGCGGTATCACCCGAAGTTCATTTTACAGACTCCTATAGAAATAGATTAGCAGAGGCCATAAATGCATACTTTAATGAGGCAATGCGCAAAAACCAGATTGTTGGTGCTGCAGTAAGTATCGTAAAATGTGATTCTGTAATTTATAAAAAAGGTTACGGTAGAAAGAATATAGCATTAACAAATCCGGTTAATGATAAGACAATATTTAGAATAGGATCGGTGTCTAAAGGTTTTGCAAGTATATTGGCAGGAATTCACGTAGAAGAAGGTTTAATCAATTGGGAAGATAAGGTGATAGATTATATTCCTAATTTCGAATTGGCAAATAAGGAACAAACACAAGAAATTACAATAGCCCACATATTGTCGCATACTACAGGGCTACCTTATCATAGTTTTACTAACCTAATCGAAGATGGTTTACCAATTACGACCATTGCAGGTCGTTTTAAGGACTTAACTTCAATTGGTCAGCCAGGAAGTATTTATAGTTATCAAAATGCAGTTTTTGCACTTAGTGGTAAGATTATAGAGGATGTAGCAGGGCTTCCATTACAAGAAATTATTCAAAATAGAATTTTTGATCCCTTACATATGTCTACAGCATCGACTAGTTATGAAGCATTACAAGAGTCAAACAATATTGCATTGCCTCATAAAAGAGTGCGCAGAGGTTGGAGACCTATGCGGTTAAACAAAAAATATTTCAATGACGGGATTGCTGCTGGAGGTGTAAATGCTAGTATTACCGATATGGGAAAATGGCTCAAGTTTTTATTAGGAAATAATCCAGAAGTTATGATGCCTAATACAATGAGTGATGTTTTTAACCCAGTGATCGAAGTAGAAGGAAAAGGAAAATACTATCAAAAATGGCCAGGTCACTTTAAATCTTTTTATGGGCTAGGATGGCGTGTGCATTCTTTTACAGATGAGCAGGCTAAAGAACCTCGTACCGTTATTCATCATGGAGGAAGTGTAAATAATTACCGAAGTGAAATCGCAATTTATTCTGAAGATGACTTGGGAATTTGTGTGCTGTTTAATAGTCCCAACAAAATGGCTAGAAACTGTATTCCTGCTATTTATAAAATAATCAATGATGTTAAAAAAAGCATGGACCTAGAAGGTTCTTCTGCTTTGGTTTTATAGTATAGGTTCATTTCGCTATTTTGAGTTGATTATAAAAGCACCATTTTTATCCGTACGATAAAATGAAACGGTTTTATCCAGGCAGGTTTTTTCCCATTGATCGATATAGGAAGTATAATTATTGCCATCAGCAACAATTAAATTAGGGCTAAGATTGTCAATAACCCGGTTGAGATGAATTTTTGGAGAACCTGTTAGTAAAACAATATCTGGGCGTATTTTGTGAATAGGAGATATACCAGTACTATCTATGATTAATAAGATTTTTTCTTTGTATCCATAAACATTTTTTAGAGCAATAGAGGTGTCCAGAACAGCATGATTGCTAACAAGAAAGTTGTTTAATAAATAAGCACGTTTAGATTTAGAAAGTTTTTGTTGGTTGTAAACAGTTAGTTTCTGATTTTCTAATACTCCAATAACAGAATTATTTTTAGTATGAAATACAATCAGTGCCTCTTTGTGAGATGCTATGTGTTTTTCATACCCAATGACTATAAGCATAAAAACCATTCCTATTGCAACCGGATAAACCCATTTAAACTTACGTTTTTTGAAAGCTAAAATAGAAGTAAGAATTATAAAATAAGAAATAAGGAGCATATTTGATGAAAAAGGAATGTCTCTAACAACCATAGTTTTATAACTTGCAACCGTACCAATAATGGTATTCATAAAGTCAATACAGTTTCCGAATAAAGCAGCGATTGAAGCAGGAAGAATATTAAATAAAGCTAGCGTAATAGTAAAAATACCAAAACAAAGAAGAGATCCTAAAAGTGGTATAATTATAATGTTAGAGACAAAAAACAATAGCGGAAATTGATGAAAATAAAATATTAAAAGTGGGAACAGACCTAATTGCGCGGCAATGGTTACTGTAAAAGTTTCCCATAATTTTTTTGTTATATACCACCGTGGTTGATATATCCTGTTAAAAATTGGCTGAATCCAAACAATGGCAAAAACAGCCAAGTAACTTAATTGAAAGCCTACAGAAAACAAAAACATGGGCCGAAAACATAATAGAACAAACATCGAAACAAATAGAGAGTTATACGTATTAATTTCGGATTTGTTTTGTATTCCGATAGCAAAAAATGAAAACATAGTGACCGCTCTAAAAACCGAAGGAGATAACCCGGCAACAATAGCAAAGGTCCAAAGAATAACTATGATGACTATAAGTTTGATGACTTTACCATATCGTTTAATTCTTTCAAGAGCCTTAAAGGCGTGATTTAGTATTAGAAGAATTATACCGATATGTAATCCGGATATGGCTAAAATATGTATAGCACCTGCGTCTTGATATTGTTTTAATGTTTCTTGGCTAATATCCTGTCGTTGCCCCAAAAATAAGGCATTAATGATAGACAATTGAGTTGTGTTGAACTGGTATGAAGAAAGCTTATTATTAATATGTTTTCTTATTTTGGATGCTAAAAGATAAAAGGTCCATTTGTTTTCATTACGATGACTTAGTTCATCCGGTGGTATGGTGATACTGTGATATATATATTGTTTACTTAGATAATTTGCATAGTCAAATTGATTTGGATTTAAAGGCTTGGGAATAGATTGTATTCGAGAATAAGATGAGTATGTATTACCAATATCCAAAACGGCATTCGAATGTCCTTTCTTTGGGATTTTGATTAAAACTAAGCCTTGTGCAGGGTGCTGATCTATAAAATTGATAGACGCAATATATCTATTATAAAACGAGGTCGGTTTTAATCGCTCTTTGATACTAAATCGAATACCTGTACTACTTTCTATATTTTTATCTGAGATATAATGGGTATAATGGCTTTCAAAATTGGTAGGATTATGAATTTCTACCAAGACAATTCCAAAAAGCACAAATGTTATGCCTGTGGTAATTGTAAATAAATAGGTGCGGGCGAAAGGCTTTTGAGTAACTTTCCAAACAATTGTTAAAAGACAACAGGCAATAAAAAATAAAAATAAAAATAAAGAAAAGGTGCTTTCTAGGGTTATATAATTTCCTATAAGTATCCCTAACACAGTACAAATTGTGATTAGGATAAAGGGTAAATTAAGAAACCTCATTTAGATACGTATTATAATATTCTACGTGCCCATGCAAAAGCTTTTTTCCAATATTTCTCTTCTAGACTAGAGATAATAACGCCTCTAGATGATGAAGAATGGATAAACTTTATAGTTCCTCTGATTTCTGTAATCAAACCTACATGAGAAATAACATTTTTTCTTTTATTAGTTTTAAAAAAAAGCAAATCTCCAATTTTGACTTTCTTTAGAGAAATCGCTTTTCCTTGGGTAGACATATTTCTCGAACTTCTGGGAAGTACAATGTCTTCTTTTTTAAATGATGTATATACTAATCCAGAACAATCCATCCCTTTCTTTGTTGTGCCTCCAAATTTATACCGTGTGCCTTTGTAGCCTTTAGCGATTTTAACAATTGATTTGGCTTTAGAATTTGTATTTGTAGGTGTTTTAGAACGTGTTGAGATGCTTTTTTTTCCAGATCCACACGATATTAAAACGAGGCTTAATAGTAGTAATAGTAATATTTTTTTCATTAGAAATGGGTTTACTGTCAAAGTACGTGATTTTGTTTTCATTTTCAAAAAAATCGAATCCTTACAATCTTACTTTTCAATTCTTTTCAAAGAAAAATATAAAATAGAGATAGTTTCGATAAGTATATTGAGATATTTTTTGTTAAAAAACACTTAAATTACGATCTTATTTTACGTATAAACCTCTAAAAAACAATGTTTTTAGCGTATAAATTGGTATATTATACGTTGGTAATTAGTAAGATGTTATTAAATGGAAAAGAAGGCGTTGCTTTTTGGTGTTTGTTTATTTATCCATTTTATAGGAGCTTCTTCGAATGCTCAAAACCTTTCACAAAATATTACAAGGGATAGTATTAAACAAATTTTAGAAAAATCATCAGAATCATTATATGACCTGGATGATCCTGATCATAATCAAAGTGTACACTATTTGGAGTTAGCAGAGGACCTTGTTAAAGATCTTGATGATCCTTATTTGAAAATACTGGTAAATAGATATAGAATTGGTTTTCAGCTTGAAATAACTGATACTTTGGTTATTAAAGACTATATGCAGAAAAATCTTACATTAATTATGGGAGTAGGTGATATGAGAGAGTTGGGATTGTATTATGAACAAGTCGGTGTATTAAAATCTGCAAGAGCAAAAGTAGAAGAGGAATATGAAGCTTATGTAACTGCATATAAATTGCTGAAAAAATATGGGAAGAAAAAGGATCTTATTGACGCCAATAACAACCTTAGTTTAGTTAATAGGAGGAAAAAAGAATGGCAAAAAACTATTGATTATGCTTTGGCCGCATTAAAAATTATTGAAGAAACTAATACAAAAAAAGATAGAAGAGTAAATCTATATGTGTATTTGGCAGAGGCATATTTTAATCTTAATCAAGACGAGAAAGCAGTAGCTTATTTTGATAAGGTCGAAAAGGATGAATTTTTTAATAGGAAAACATATGATGTTATTGGTTTTTATCACGGAATGAAAGGTCAGTATTATAGGAAGGTAGGAGAGTTTGAGAAGTCGGCACTAAGCTATAGAGAATCATGTATAAATTATTATCTCCATGCTTCAAAAAGAACAAGAGCTGTAAGCTCGTCTTTGGCGTTGGCAAGTAAACTAAATATTAAGGAAGAAGAAAACAAAAGAATAAAAATAGAAAACCAGTTAAAAGCAGAGCAATTAAGAAATAGCAAGTACATTATTTTGGTAAGTGTACTGCTTATTGTGGGGTTAATATTAATGAGTATAATTCAATACCGATCTTCATTTTATAAGACTAAAATAAACAAGTTACTGAATAAAAATTATAGAAAATTAATAGAAGCCAATCATAAAGTAGATAAAGCTTTAGAGGTTAAATCAGAATTTTTGGATTCGGTAACACATGAACTTTTAACACCTTTAAATACCATAAAAGGAACTACTTTTTTACTGCAAAAAGAGAAATTAACACAAGAACAAATAAACCAGATTAAACTCATCAATATTTCTAGTGATCATTTGCTAAATTTAATTAACGATGTTATTCATTTAAATGAACTAGAGAACGGAGAGTTAGAATTAAAAAATGAAGTTTTTGATTTAAAAACATTGCTAAACAATTTGATAGACTCTTCTATAATGATGAAAAATGAGACTAATTCGATTCATAGAGAAATAGATGATCAAATTCCAGATATTTTAAAGGGTGATGTGCTTAAGATCTCTCAGGTTTTTCTAAACATTCTGGATAATTCTATGAAGTTTACAAAAAATGGGAATATATATATTGATGTATCACTAGTATCAAAAGAAAATAACAAAGCAAAAGTGAAATTTTCAATTCGGGATACTGGGATAGGTATGTCAAGAGAACAAACAAATAAAGCCTTTGACGCCTTTCATCAAGGATCTGTTAAGATAAATAGAGAATATGGAGGAACCGGTTTGGGGTTGTCGATAGTAAAAAAAATATTGAAATTAAAAGGTAGTGATATCGTTTTGAAATCAAAAAAAGAAGAAGGAACTACGGTTTCGTTTATGGTTGGTTTTGAACTAAATGTAGAAGAAGTAAAAAGTAATGTCCCTTACAAAAAAGAGATTAATGAAATATCAGAGGAAATAAATATTTTACTGGTAGAGGATAATAAAGTAAATCAATTAATTACAGAGAAGATAATTTCTAATTATGGTTTTCGTTGTGATTCGGCTAATGATGGGGAAGAGGCTGTTGCTATGGTCAAGAAGAAAAAGTACTCTTTAGTCCTAATGGATATTATGATGCCGAGAATGGATGGTTTTGAAGCAACAAAGTTCATAAAAACATTTAATACACAATTACCTATTATAGCACTAACAGCAATTTCTGAAAAACTAAACAAAGAAAAATTTAATGAGGTAGGGATTTTTACGATACTTTCTAAGCCGGTAAATCCCGAATTGCTTTATGAAACTATAGTAAATTGTTGCGGTAGTTGTGTTTAAAGAATAGAAATTGTTTCTATTTTGTTTTTTAATATTTTAAAACTCATTTCGTTAGTTGTATTTGTCCCAGAGATAGTAATGGTGTTGATCCATACTTCAAAAGAAATGTAATTCTTTTAAAGAAAAAGAAGATCTTGTCAAATTGTTTTTGGCATTTTAAAAGTAAGTCATAAAAAAAGTGAAATTTTTTACTTAAAATGTTTGGTAAATAGTAAGATAATTTACCGATGAGTATGTTAAAACCTTAATAATATTAAGTGTTTAAGATAAGGGGAGCTTTTTTTTAAGTATTTTTGATTGATAATCAGTAAGATACTTTTTGTATGGTTGTGAGACGTCTAATATACATTACTTTCCTATTTTCCTGTTTTACAGGGATTTCTCAGGTTTCTAAAAGTATTGACCGAGATAGTATCCTAAGAATTTTAAAAGAATCAAAAGCAAATTTGGTAAGACTTTCGGATCCCAAGCATAGTAAAGGAATATACCTGCTGGATTTGGCAGAAAACCTTACCGATACCATGAACGATATTAACTTAAAGATATTAGTTAACCGGCATAGGTTAGAGTATTTTATTAATATTAGAGACACTCTCATGGCAGAGGAGTATCTTAAGAAAAACCTTATCCTTATCAAAAAAGTAGGTGATAAAAGAGAATTAGGTTTGTATTATGAACGATTGGGTGCAGTTAGGTCCTTAAGGAAGAATGGAGAGGTTGAATTAGAAATTTTTAAAACTGCAAGTGAATTGCTAAATGAGTATGGTGAGAAAAGAGATTTGATAGATGCAAATTATAATTTGGGTATTACCTATAAAAAAGCAAGAGAGTGGGAAAAGTCAATATATCATTCATTAATTTCACTAAATGCCATAAAAGATACCAAAGAGAAAGAAAACAGAAAAAAACATTTATACCTGCATCTCGCAGAATGTTATATTAATCTAGGGAATTTTGAAAAGGCAGATGTTTATTTCGAAAAGATAGAAAATGACGAGTATTTTAAGATCAATGATCTTTTTTTTGCTGGCTTTTTTTATAAAATAAAAGGCTTGTATTTTGAAACTAAAGAATCGTATAAGCAGTCTTCGTTCAATTATAACAAATCTTCTCAGAAATTTTATGATTTTGGTTTCGAAAGAAGTAAGCAAATAAGTGCTTCGCATAGCCTAACAGCCAAACTAAATTTAAAAGAAGAAGAAAATAAAAGAATACGGGTAGAGAATAAACTTAATCAAGAACAACTTAGAAATGATAAGTATGTGATTTTATTAGGAACCCTTGTTATTTTAGGCTTGTTGGTTATGATTATAAATCAATACCGATCTTCTGTATACAAAAACAAGATTAACCACTTATTACAAGAGAATAATAAAAAATTGTATAAAACTAGTCAAAAGTTAGATAAAGCATTAAAGGCAAAATCTGATTTTTTAGATTCTGTAACACACGAATTATTGACCCCATTAAATACAATAAAGGGACTTGCTTTTTTATTAAGAAAGGAAAAGCTAACAGATAGACAGAAAGAAAGGGTTGATTTGTTAAACTCTTCTAGTGAACAGTTATTAAGTCTTATTAATAAGGTTATTGATATCAATGTTCTTGACAATGAAGAAGTAAAACTAAATAAGGAAGAGTTTGATCTTAAAAATCTACTGCATAGTATTGTAGATTCTTTGACTACAGAAAAATCTTCGACCAACAGGATGCATGTCAAAATAGATGATTCTATTCCCAATCTTTTGTGCGGAGATGTTCTTAAAATCTCTCAAGTAGTGATTAATATATTGAGTAACTCCCTGAAATTTACAAAAAATGGAGATATTTATTTTCAAGTTTCATTGGTTTCGGTAGTAGAAAATATAGCAAAAATTAAGTTTCATATTTGGGATACAGGAATAGGAATGTCAAAAAAACAAAAAGCAAATGCTTTTGATACGTTTCGACAAGGCTCTGTGAAAATTAATAGAAACTATGGAGGTACTGGACTTGGATTAACAATATCAAAAAAAATATTGGACCTTCATAATAGTGAGATTGTGGTAGATTCAAAATTAAGAAAAGGAACTTCTGTGTCATTTTTGATAGATTTTAACCTGCCTAAAAAGAGTAAATTAAACTATAAGATTAACGGGAGTAGTCATAATGATAATATCCATGTTTTGTTGGTCGAGGATAATAAAGTGAATCAGCTTATTGTAAAGAAAATAATTTCTGATTATGGTTTTGGGTGTGACTCTGCAAACGACGGAGAAGAAGCAGTTGCTATGGTGAAAGAAAATAGTTATTCTTTGGTGTTAATGGATATTATGATGCCAAGAATGGATGGCTTTGAGGCAACAAAGTTTATAAAATCATTTAATAAAACGCTTCCAATCGTGGCACTTACTGCAATATCAGAAAGGCTTAACAAAGAAAAATTTAACGAAGTAGGGATCCGGACTGTTTTAAGCAAGCCTGTAAACCCCGAATTGCTTTATGAAACTATTATTCAACATAAATAAAAATTAACCTTTAATAGAGCCTATAATTAGGTTTGCGGTTTTTTGACTAGCACCTTTTCCTCCTAATTTTTTCTCAAGATCATAATAATCTAAAAATAACACGGCTCTTTTGTAATCATCAATGATAATAGCAAGTTCTTTTTTTAAGTTTTTAGTGTTAAAATCATTTTGTATTAATTCTTTTACAACCGGTTTATCCATGATAAGATTTACTAAAGAAATATAATCAAGATTGATGATTCTTTTTGCTATTTGATATGAGATAGCATTTCCCTTATAACATACCACTTGTGGGACTTTAAATAAGGCAGTCTCTAGGGTAGCAGTTCCAGAGGTTACAAGTGCAGCATTACTTAGGCTTAATAAATCATATGTTTGATTCATCACTAGATGGGCTTTTTTGTTTTTTATAAATGAATTGTAAAATTCTTTACTTTGACTAGGAGCTCCTGCAATAATGAATTGATATTCAGGAAAATCGTCGACAAGATCAAGCATTACTGCTAACATTTTACGTATTTCCTGTTTTCTACTTCCTGGTAATAAGGCAATTATAGGGCGATCATCCAAATTATGTTTTCGTTTAAAATTTTCGGGCATAATTTGTTTATGATCTGTTATTGCATCGATCAGAGGGTGTCCGACAAAATTTACATCATAATTGTATTTTTTGTAAAATCTTTTTACAAAAGGAAGTATCACATACATGTGATCTATGGTCTCTTTTATTGTTTTAATCCGCCCGGCACGAGAGGCCCATACCTGCGGACTTATATAATAATGCGTGCTATATCCTAAAGGTTTAGCCCATTTGGCAATACGTAAATTAAATCCAGAGTTGTCAATAAAAACTAGTGCATCAGGTTGGTACTTTTCAATATCCTTTTTGCAATACTTTATATGCCCCAGTATTTTTCTAAGATTCATCAATACTTCTATGAATCCCATAAAAGCACGTTCCTTATAATGAGTAACCAGCGTACCACCTATTGCCTTCATGAGGTCGCCTCCCCAGAATCTAAATTCTGCTTCGGGATCTTCCTTAAGTATTGATTTCATCAGATTTGAACCATGCAAATCTCCAGATGCTTCTCCGGCGATGAGGTAGTATTTCATGTAGTATTATGTATTAGGAATCTATAAATTATTTTATTCTGATATTTTGGGGGTGATATAAATATAATGATACTTATAATGCTACCCAAATTTACTTATTGCAATACATAAAGCAGCAATTAATGAAGCAAGAAGTACACCACGAGCCCGATAATAATTGTTCTTTTTTAAGAAGAAAAAGAAAATAAATAAGTTTGGGAGTGTTCCCAAAGCAATTAAACTTCCTAAAGAACCATTGGATATTGAAGCCGAAATTGTTTCAGAAAATCCTAATTGCTGTTTGCTTAATGCAGAAAAAATAAATATGCATAGGATAAAGCCTAAGCCTGCTGAGAGTAACCCGGTAACAAAGCCGAGACCAATTTCTTTTTTAATCATTTAAAGACCAGTTGTTTAGTTCTTGTATAAAATGGTGAGCGGTTAAATCGAACTGAGTGGGGACTACAGAAATATATCCTTGTTGTAGTGCCCATTCATCGGTATCTTCGCCTTTATCTTCGTTGACAAATTTGCCAGAAAGCCAATAATAATCGCGCCCCATAGGGTTGGTTCGTTTATCAAACTCTTCTACCCAATGTGCATGAGCCTGGCGACAAATTTTGATACCTTTTATATCTTCCTTTGCCAACTTAGGAATGTTAACATTTAGGACTACTCCCTTTGGTAACCCATTGTCCAAAACGTTCATTACAATAGATTTTACATACTTTTTAGAAGGCTCAAAGTCTGCATCCATAGCATAATCCAATAACGAAAATCCTATGGCGGGTATTCCTTCAATTCCCGCTTCGACAGCGGCACTCATTGTACCCGAATAAATAACGTTAATGGCAGAATTCGAACCGTGATTTATACCGCTAACACATAAATCAGGTTTTCTGTCAAGAATAGCTCTAGATGCCATTTTGACACAATCAACCGGGGTTCCAGAGCAACTATACTCTTTTTGCGGATCATTCTTGTTAATCACTACAGGATCGCAAAAAAGAGTGCTGTTTATAGTAATGGCATGTCCCATACCACTTTGAGGACTATCAGGGGCAACTACCACAACATCACCAATTTCGTTCATAATTTCAATCAATGTACGTATTCCAGGGGCAGTAATTCCATCATCATTAGTGACAAGAATTAGTGGTTTTTTTTGCGCCATAGTCTATTTTTTTTTCGAACGTAAAAATACATTTTTTAGGCGAAAACGAGGTTGGTAATTGTACCAGATACAATCAAAAATATAGTTTACCTGTATTTTAACACTTAATATCCCTCTGAG
The DNA here is from genome assembly GCF_040786235.1 of Aquimarina discodermiae. Lineage (NCBI taxonomy): Bacteria > Pseudomonadati > Bacteroidota > Flavobacteriia > Flavobacteriales > Flavobacteriaceae > Aquimarina > Aquimarina discodermiae. Next base: position 182,196 of record NZ_JBFMKP010000004.1, on the reverse strand, counting down.
GATGCTAAAATATTAGCTTGTTTAAGAAAAAATTAGTAATATTACCTGTTAAATGGCATGGTTTTTATTATCTTTTGCCTATATCCCTAAATTTTATGAACGTATGAAAAAGAGTTTTTTGGTTTTGATGATTACCGTAATTGTTTCTGCAGCTTCTTGCAGCTTTACAACGAAGGTAAAAAATGATCCAGATAAGGACAAATTACTTATTGATTTGATTAGCTATGTGCTTGGTAAAGGGCACTATGATGCAAAAGATATGAATGATGACTTCTCTAAAGAAGTTTTTTCTGATTACATTGATGCGCTTGACCCATTGAAGCGGTATTTTTATCAAAGCGACATCGACGAATTTAAAAAATATGAAAAGTTAATCGATGATGAGATAAGAGACAAAAGAATTAACTTCTTTAATCTTACCTATGAAAGACTTCAGGAAAGAATGTCTGAAGCCAGATGGTTACACAAAGAAATTTTAGAATACCCTTTTAATTTCGAAAAGGACGAAGAAATTAATACAGACTATGAGAAGATTTCTTACGCAACTAATAAGAATGAAATGAGAGAACGTTGGAGATTGCAGCTTAAGTTTAATGCATTGTCCAGTTATTATGATAAAGTTCAGGAACAAATAGATTCTATTACAGAAAACAGTGACTATAAGCGTAAAACCTCGGGTGTTTTGGAAGAAGAAGCACGTGATATAACAAGAACATCATTACAGGAATATTTTGAGTTTGCAGATGATTTAGAAAGAAAAGATTGGTTTTCTGTATATATCAACTCGATTGTAGAAGAGTTTGATCCTCATACGTACTATTTTGCACCAAGGGATAAAGATAGGTTTGATATAGCCATGTCTGGAAAATTAGAAGGTATAGGAGCTAGACTACAAAAGAAAAACGATAACGTACAGATAATCGAAGTTATTTCTGGGGGGCCAGCATGGAGAGGTAACGAGGTAGAAGTAGGAGATCTTATCATGAAAGTGAAACAGGAAGATGAACAAGAGCCTGTAAGTATTGTAGGGATGCGACTGGATGATGCGGTTAGACTTATAAAAGGGCCTAAAGGAACCAAAGTTTCTTTAACCATTAAGAAGGTAGATGGTACGACAGAAATTATTGATATCATTAGAGATGTTGTAGAGTTAGAAGAAACTTATGCAAAATCATCTATCGTAAAGAAAGAGGATAAGAAATTCGGGATCGTAAACTTACCTAAGTTCTACTTCAATATGAAGGATTATAATGAACGTAACGCTGCAAAAGACGTAAAACAAGAGATTGTACGACTTAAAAAACAAAATATGGATGGGCTTGTAATAGATTTACGCGATAACGGTGGTGGATCATTACAAACTGTAGTAGACATTGCTGGACTTTTTATAGAGTCAGGACCAATTGTACAAGTTAGAACAAAAGGAGAATCTCCAGAAGTATTAAGTGATAAAGATAGAACAGTACTTTGGGATGGGCCACTGGTTATATTAGTTAATGAACTATCAGCTTCAGCTTCAGAAATTTTGGCTGCAGCAATGCAAGATTATAAAAGAGCTATCATTATCGGAAGCAAGCAAACATATGGTAAAGGAACGGTTCAAAATGTAATGGATCTAAACCGATGGATGCGTAGTAATGATTTTGGAGATCTGGGAGCGTTAAAGTTAACTACTCAGAAGTTTTATAGAGTAAATGGTGGTTCAACCCAATTAGAAGGTGTAAAAAGTGATGTTATTGTTCCTGATAGATATAGTTATATAGATATTGGAGAGAAAGATCAGGAAAATCCGCTTCCGTGGGATAAAATTGCAGCTGCAAATTATACACTTTGGAACGGTTATATTGATTTTGAGCAAACTATAAATAGTAGTAAGCAGAGAATGTCTAAAAATGATCAATTAAAATTAATTGATGAGAACGCCAAATGGGTAAGTCAAAAAAGAGATATTAATGTGTATTCGCTGAAGTATAGTAAGTACAAAGAAAATATAGAATTAAATAAAAAACAAGCAGAACGTTTTGAAGCTATTAACGATTATCAAACAAATCTTACTTTTGAATCATTACCATATGAGAAGAAATTAATTGTTGAAGATTCTGTCTTGGCCGAAAAAAGAAAAAGATGGCATGAGAGTTTGTCTAAGGATGTCTATGTAGAAGAAGCGATTAGTGTTCTTGAAGATTTAAAAACGAATAATATCAAAAAATCTAAGAACTCTCTTACCTTAAAGCACTAACAATTTTTAATGTCTGAGGTAAAATCAAATTCATTAAGCAAATTAGCGCTCCAAAAATTCAAGAAGAATTTTTGGGGCGTTTTGAGTTTTAGCTTTATTGTATTATGTGCTTTTATAGCACTTTTTGCGTATGTGCTAGCTCCTAATGATTCGCAAAATGCTAACCAAATGCATTTGTCTATTCATTCTAAACCACCAGGTTTTAAAGTTCAAATGTTAACTATTCCCTCAAAAAATGTTGCTGATCAATCATTCTTAAATCGGCTCTTTTTTGGAAAGAAAAATACAGATACAGAAATTCCTATCGAACGATATGTGATGAAACAAGGTGCGATAATGGTATCACCTTATAGCGAAGGTGAAATCGTTGAGTTATCTAAAGAAATTAAATTAGACCAGTTTCCTACTGGATTAACAGCGAATGAGGTAGTACAAACATTCATTAAAGATCAAACATTCATACTGGGGACCGATAAATACGGAAGAGACTTATTGAGTAGAATGCTTATAGGGATTCGAATTTCGTTTTCTATTGGTTTTGTTGCGGTATTGATCTCACTAATCTTAGGGATATCATTAGGTGCCTTAGCGGGCTATTTTGGAGGCAAGGTAGATGCTGCTATAATGTGGCTCATTAACGTTACCTGGTCCATTCCTACGTTGTTGTTGGTGATAGCAATTACACTCGCTTTGGGAAAAGGTTTTTGGCAGGTTTTTATTGCTGTTGGTTTAACCATGTGGGTCGATGTGGCAAGAGTTGTTCGTGGACAGGTATTAGGGGTAAAGCAAATGCAATATATAACGGCTGCCAGAGCATTAGGCTATACAGATCTTAGAATTATTACTCAGCATATCTTACCCAATAGTTTGGCTCCGGTTATTATTATTTCTGCGGCAAATTTTGCAGCAGCGATTTTGATAGAAAGTGGATTAAGTTTTTTGGGAATTGGAGCTCAGCCACCTATGCCAAGTTGGGGAGCGATGATCAAAGATCATTATTCGTATATCATATTAGGTAAAGCTTATCTGGCAATTATACCCGGGTTAGGTATTATGAGTTTGGTGATGGCGTTTATGTTAATGGGGAATGCTTTAAGAGATGCACTCGATGTAAAAAGATAAAAAGCAACGAAAACCTATAGGTTCTCGTTGCTTTTTTGGCGTGTCATATTACTTATTTAATGGTGTAAACCAGGAACAGGAGAACTGACATCAGGATAAGTGCTATTACATGGTGTGGCTACTATTCTTATAATTCCTTCCAGGCCATGAACTTTACATCCACAATCCTCTTCGGTAGGAAGAGAGAACCTCTCCTTTAATTGTAATCTTTAGGTCTTTGTTCAGTGGTTGACATCTTTTAACGATAGAATTTTTGATAACATAATTAAATGATTTAAGAGTGAATATATCTTGGTTTTATATAGAACTTGTTTAAACTTTTTTCAATTCGCTATAAAAATGCCCTTTTTTACCCAATTTTCATCTTTTTCTTACTTCGTAGCGCTGCTATGAAGCGCAAAAAATAGCTCAATTGAGCAAAAAATCATCATTTTTCGCATGAATCAAAAAAGTTTAAACCAGTTCATAATATAACTAGCCAACTAGTATTAGGTTAGGAACAAATAGGAGATATTGAGTTTAATAAAACTACTACTACTAGAATTTGGTTTAAACCAAATTCTAGTAGTTTGATAAGATATAGAAAAAATAAAACCTACTATATTATCTTATTTTCCATTTGGATCTGGACATGGGCTTCCACAAGTAATAATCGTAATGGCTAACATTCCTCTATGGTCTCTGTAGACACAAGTGCATCCATCGTCAATAGGAAAATCTAGACCACCACTAATTGTGCTTTGTTGATTTTTACTTAATGGTTTTACATTTTTTAAGTTCTGGATTTTTGATAACATAATTAAATGATTTTAAAAGTGAATATATCTTGGCTTTATGTAAAATAATTTGCCAACTGGGGCTAAGATAAGAATGTAATTTGTCACATTTTACCCTGAAAACAGGGGTTTTGTTATTAATTATGAATTTTCTATTCGCACAGTAAAGAAATGTGTGAATAGAAAATTGTATATACTTTAGAGGTTATATACAGCCTATGAAAAAAATGATTTAAGCTTCAACGGTCTCTGGGGATTCCGATTTAGAACTATTATGTTTTTCGACTGTCATATTCATAAAATGAAAAAACTCTGAATAACTATATTTTTGAGGATATAGCGTATCATTAATCAAAGAAGCTGGAGTATAGTAGACATTGTTTTGTTGTGCCCATTCTGATTGCTTTTTTACTACTTCTGAGATTTCATTAAAATTCTGAGGAATAGTATGTTTTTTCATCCAGGTACTATGTGTTCTGTCGGTGAACCAGCTGTTATATGCCTCAATAAATCCATCAGCCCCTTTTTTGCTATAAATGTCAAAAAGTGTAAAAACAATTTGTGCAGCTTGATTATTAGTATCTTCTACATTTACATTAAATCTAATGCGAATCTGAAGCTGATCTCCCAGAGATTTTAGAACTCTTGTATAAGCTTCAAAAGCATCTTTACAATATCCACACATAGGATTAGAAAGCGCTATAATCTTTAATGGAGCATTTGAATTACCCAGTACAATTTCATTTTCTATAGAAGAGTTGTCCTTAATTTTTTCAGATAGTTCCATTAGATGAGTATAAATCTGCTCATCTCTTTTAAATTGATTTAGTTTTAAGTTGTCCCCTTTATACTTTTTATTTTCCTCTATTTTTTCCTTTAAAAAGAAATATAACAAGGCAACAATAGACAATACCACTACAAAGTTAATTGTAGGATAAAAATAAAGTGTAAACGGAAGGTTGAAGAATGCTACAGCTGCTAGACCAATGGATATAATACCTATAGCAAGACATATCGCACACCATTTCTTGACAACAAATGCTTGCGCATATAAAGAATAAATAACTATTGGGATACCCAATAACGAAGAAATAAGCAAAACGGTGTCAAAACCATAGAATATTTGAAATAGGGTTACTGTGCTAAAAAAAATCATTCCGGCATCTGCCAAAGAAATTTTACCAAAAATTTTACCGCTATTATTATTGATGACATCGTTACAGCTAGAATTTCCTATAGAATTACAGAATTGATGCATGGCTTGAGATTGCATTCCCAGACTTTCTCTTAAAGCAAAATAACTAAATACAGTACCGGTAATCGATAACAAAATGAAAACTATTTGAGTAAGATCCCAGGACCTGTTATAAATACTGATGCCTAGCCCTATTGCCAACAGAGAGAATAAAGCTACTTGAAGAACTGATCGGTTACTTTGAAACAGTTTTTGAGCACTGTTGTATTCTACAGCTATTACTTTTGGAACCCATATTTCTTTAAACTCTTCAGAACTGTATTTTTTCTTCTTTTGTGGAGCATGTTTAAGGGTGATATGACTTTCTCCTTTGATAACAGATACGATCTCTTCTCCCTTTTCTGTATTTATCAAAGAAACGAAGCTTTCCGGAAGTTGATCCAATGCTTCTTTAGGAACTTCGACAGCTATGTTATCAATGCTAAAATAATCCAACGTATCTGTAATAGACTGAAAACTTGGGTAGCTTGGATGTATTTGTAATTGCAGTTCTAAATCCTTCTTATCGTAGTCTCTAATATTGTTTTGAACTAAAACACTTTCTACGATTTTTTCGATTGTAGCACTCATAGGTTTATGTTGTTTTAAGATGATATTTATGTGAACGCTTACCGCAATTAATTTGGGTAATAACTCATGGCACAAATTAAAATTGTAAGTAAAAACCAGAAGTAATGATCAAAAGCGATATGGCTAATATAAAAATTAGAAAATAACGAAGGAAGCATAAGTAAGAAAATAAATTGAAATGATGGTAATTAGATAGATTTTTTGTGATCTCTTGGTTAATAGATGAGACATAATAAGCTACTCTATTTAAACAAGAACATTATGTTTTGCACAGGTAAGGTTAAAAATGAAAATAAGTATTCGTTAGAAATCAAGATGTAGTTGTCTGACTATTTTAATATTTTCGCATCTTAATAATCGCAAACTGATGAATAAAAGAAAATATATATACCCTATCCTTATTATCATAGTGACTATTGTTTTTTACTATACCGAAGAATATATAGACACGACGAATGCTTCGAATAAAACTACAAAGGATATAAAAGATGAAGGGTTTTATTATTTACCATCATCTACTACCGGAGTTGTTATCGTTCATGATCATTATGCTTTGTCTTATTCTGAAAAGCACGAACAGGCAGAATGGGTAGCATATGAATTAAAAAAGTCACACCTGTCCAAAAACGAATTTAAACGCCCTTATTTTGAAGAAGACAAAAAGATAAGATCTTCTTCGGCGCATTGGCGTAATTATAAGAAGTCTGGTTATGACAGAGGACACTTATGCCCTGCAGGTGATAGAAGATTTACCTATGATGCTTTTGAAGAGACTTTTCTAACATCGAATATAAGCCCTCAAAATCATCAATTTAATAGTGGTATCTGGAACGATCTTGAGCAAAAGGTACGTTACTGGGCAAAGAAATATAATGGGGTATACGTAGTAACTGGAGGTGTGTTATCAAAGGGACTTAAAACGATTGGTTACGAACATGTTTCTGTACCCAATTATTTTTATAAGGTAATATTAGATGATTCTTCTGCTTCTCCAAAAATGATTGCATTTTTAATACCTCATAAAGATACAGATAAGGCTTTGAAAGAATTTGTGGTTCCTGTAGATAAAATAGAAGACTTAACAGGTATTGATTTTTTTGGAGCATTAGAAGATAAAATAGAGGAAAGGTTAGAGGCTAGTTCTTCTTTTGGTGGTTGGAAATTTTGATTGCATTACCATTCATTAACTCGATTAGCATCTAATTTTACAAAGATAAAGAGTAACACAGTAAATCCCCATAAACCGGATCCCCCATAACTAAAAAAGGGTAGAGGGATACCAATGGTGGGCATCAGTCCGGTAACCATTCCTACATTAATGGCAAAATGGGTAAATAGAATGCCAATAACACTATAGCCATATACCCTACTAAACTGGTTTTTTTGCCGTTCTGCAAGATAAATAAGCCGAATTAGTAATACGACAAACAAGGCAACAACAATAGTAGCTCCTATAAACCCCCATTCCTCTCCAACGGTACTAAAGATATAATCGGTATGTTGTTCAGGGACAAACCCTCCTTTGGTTTGGGTACCTTCTTTCCAACCTTTACCAATCCAACCCCCGCTACCTATCGCAATTTCGCTTTGATTCGTATTGTAACCGATTCCTTTGGCATCGACTTCTTTACCCAAAACGATATTAAATCGATCTCTGTGTCTTTGCTCGAATACATGATTAAAAATATAATTTACAGAAAAACAAAATCCACTAATCACCAAAAGGGTAAGTAGGTATCTGGAGTATTTTGGTTTTTGTTTTCTTTTTTTAATAAGAATAAACAACATGATTACCGCAATAGTAAGAACTACCCAAATCGGATTAAATAATAGGGTGAGTATAAATAGTACTGCAGACGAGGCTCCTATAATTAAGTAAATTGCAGCCAACCCTTCTCTGTACAAAGGAAAGAAAAATGCAGCATATACCAGTGCACTACCAGGGTCTGGTTGAGGTATAATCACCAAAGCGGGTAATGCAATAATCAAAAATGCTTTTAATTGATGATTAATACGCTTTATATTGGTCTGCATATCGCTTAAAAACTTAGCTAATGCTAGTGCGGTACATGCTTTAGCAAACTCTGATGGCTGTAATCCAACAGGCCCAAAGCTATACCAAGAGGTAGCTCCGTTTACATTTTTACCAAAGACAAATAAGCCAAGAAGCGAGAGTATGGATATTACATAGATCAAACCTGCAAAGCGTTCATAGAATTTGGCTTCGATGGCTTGTGTAATAATGATAAGAACAAGGCTTAGTAGAATCCAATAAGCTTGCTTTACATATACTTGTGATATGTCAAAAAAAGAAAAAGCATCGATTTCGTAGGATGCAGAGTAAATATTTCCCCACCCAAAACCAACGAGTACGATAAATATAAGTACTGTTATCCAATCGATTGCAGCAACACTAGACTTTGCCATTATTGATTAATTTTAAAAGGTTGGCCGCTATAGGGTTTGGCATATTCATCTTCTAGACTATGAGTAAGAAGCCAATCTTCCAGATCTTTTCTTTCAATTTCTTCTTTTAAATGTTTTTCGATCATCAGGGTCGCTATTTTGCCCGCATAACGAGCACCATAATAACCGTTTTCTATGAATACTGCAAGTGCAATTCTTGGATTGTTTTTTGGTGCAAAGGCAATAAAAACGGAGTGGTCAGTAAGCTGCGTTTTTACGCCATTTATTTTCGTAAAGTTTTCTGCAGTACCGGTTTTTCCACAAATATCGATCTTATTCGATTGTAAATGAACAGCAGTACCTCTTGTGTATACTTCATGCATACCCTGTATAATCGGTTCAAAATGCTCTTTATCTATGGTAGTTACTTTTGCAATGGTATAATTTTCATTTTCGATTGGTTTGCCATCGATAGCTTTAATAATATGTGGTGTGTAATAAAATCCCCTGTTGGCAATTGCAGCAGTCATGTTTGCCAGTTGAATAGGAGTGGCTAGTACTTCTCCCTGGCCTATGGCATTTGATATTGTTGCTGAGGCATACCATTTATAAGTTGGGTAACGGTATACTTTGTTATAATATTTTGATGTTGGGACCTTACCTCGTTTCCCAACCGGTAAATCGTTACCCAAAAATTTACCCAATCCAAAGCTTTTAACGTGTTTGCTCCAAACATCCATTCCTTCTTGGGGAGTGTCATACTTTTCAATAATCCTCCTGTAAACAGTTGCAAAATAAGCGTTACAAGAGTTCGCGATCCCAGGGATCATACTAAGAGGGCCATAATGAGCATGGCATCCTAATTTTCGACCTTTACCGTAATAGTATCCCATACTACAGGAAACAGTTTCTTGGGTATCTATAATCCCTTCTTGCAATCCAATTAAACCATTAATGGTTTTAAAAGGCGACCCAGGAGGATATTCTCCTTGTAGGCCTCTGTCAAATAATGGTTTGGCAATGGTGTCGTAATACAATTTGGTAAAATTAGGAGATCGTTTTCGTCCTACTAATAGTTCAGGTTTGTAGGTCGGAGCAGTAACCAGAGCCAAAATCTCTCCCGTAGAGGGCTCTAAAGCAACAATCCCTCCTCTTTTATTTTGCATTAATTTTTGACCATATGCCTGTAACTTTGAATCCAGGGTAATGGTAAGGTCTTTTCCGTTTACAGGTAAGGTATCAAATCTTCTGTTTTTGTAGGGGCCTAAATCTCTATTGAAACGGTCTTTTTGAATTCGTTTTACCCCTTTAATACCTCTTAGTTCTTTTTCGTATTGTTTTTCAACACCGTCAATACCAATTAGATCTCCAGAAATATAATAAGGGTTTTTAGCAATTAATCGTTCATTTACCTCGCCAATATAACCTAATACATTAGCGGCAAGTGTAGTCTGATAATCTCTAAGTGATCGTTTTTGAATATAAAATCCTTCAAACTTCCTCATTTTTTCCTGAAGATAGGCATATTCGTCTTTGGTTAATTGCGGTATGACTATCGAAGGAACCCTAGGAGAGTATCTTCTGGCTTTATCTAATCTTTTAATGAGTTTTTCTTTGGTGATTTTAAGAATCGAACAAAATTCTAAAGTATCAAAAGGTTTTAATTCTCTTGGGATCACCATTACATCATAAGAAGGTTGATTAGTTACCAAAAGCTTTCCGTTTCTATCATAAATTGCACCACGCTGTGGGTAATCATAAATTACTTTGATCGCATTATCTTCTGATAAAGAGGCAAACGACGTATTGTAAATTTGCAGGTAAAATAGCCTCGAAACAAAGACAATACCCGTGGTAACTATTATTAAGTATAGTAAGAGTTTTCTCATGAATCACTTCTTCTAAATAACACCAAAACCAACATGGTTATCACTATTGTAAATATACTGGTGAACAACGCTTTTTTGATAATTAATAGTATGTGAGAGAAGTTAAAAATTTCTAACGAAAAAAGGACAATATGATGTGTTAAAACAAGGAGTACCACATAGGCCAGTCGTTCACCAAAACGAACGTTGCTTAATTTTACGGTCTGAAACTCATAGCTAAGACCAAAAGCCGATCGTAAAGCAACGGGACGAAAAAAAGCAATGATAGTACAGGCGGCGGCATGTATTCCTCCAGAATCCCCAAACATATCTATGCATAATCCTAATAAGAAACTTAAGGCTAAAAAAAGTCCTTTGTTAATATTAATAGGAGCTAGTAGAATAAAAATAATGTAGATATACGGGTTTAAAAAACCTAGGAAATTAACATGGTTAAGGATAAGTACCTGTACCAAAACTAAAATAACGAACCTAATGATATGCAATATAATATCCTTATTCATAATTTAATTTTCTAAACTCTTAATTTCATTAGCGTTTTTGTTTTCTATGGAGTAAACAAAACCAATGTTTGTCATATCATTAAATAATTTAACATCAATAAGATAATAACTTTTGTTTTGATTCAATTTATAATTTAGAATGGTGCCAATTCCTATCCCTTTAGGAAAAATGGTTGATCTTCCGTGAGTGATAATGGTGTCTCCTTCTTTTAAAATAGCTTGTCTGGGTATGGTTTCTAACTGAACAATATTTGGATTCTTACCATCCCAGGTTAAAGAACCATATTGGTCTGATTTTTTTAAACCGGCATTAATTCTGGAATTGCTGTTGAGAATAGAAATTACCCGGCTATAATTTTTTGATGTGTTTTCTATAATACCAATAATCCCTTTATCTGTTATCACACCCATATCGGCAAATAAGCTGTCATTTTCACCTTTGTCAATTAAAATGTAATTATCAGTTTTACTATAATCATTTTTAATAACTCTTGATTTGGTAAATGCATAAGGTGCATCAAAGGATACTGTATCAATAATTTTTTTGGAGATCGTATCTATTTCTAAAGCACTTAATTGATTTCTTAACCTTTCGTTCTCTTCTAATAGCCTTTTGTTTTCTGTTTTAAGATTAAAATAATTACTAACAGAATATCGCCAATTATAAATCCCACCGGTTAAAAAATTAGTAGAGCTTATAAATTTACTTTTGTGATATGAATGTGACTGAATTGTAAAAATCAAAGACAAAAATAAAAGCAAAAGAAATAGCAGAAAATGTTTATTCTTTATTAAAAAATTAATAATCTGCCGCATGTGATTTAGACTATAAAGATTGTTAAGTTAAGCATACAAATACAGTTGTTAATTCTTTAAGAACCGTATTTTAATGCAGGATAACGTAAAATCAGAAAATTAGGTATATTATAAAGATAGTTTTTTCAATTATTTTATAAGTACACTTTTATATCTATTTAAATTTTTAAGCGTAATTCCTGTTCCTCTAACAACTGCTCTTAATGGGTCTTCTGCTATGTATACTGGTAAATCTGTCTTTTGCGATAAGCGTTTGTCTAAGCCACGAAGCATAGAACCACCACCTGCAAGATAGATACCGGTGTTATAGATATCTGCAGCTAATTCTGGAGGAGTCTGTGACAACGTCTCCATAACAGCATCTTCGATACGTAGTATCGATTTGTCTAATGCCTTGGCCATTTCTCGATATGAAATCTGAACTTGTTTTGGTTTTCCGGTAAGCAAATCACGCCCCTGTACATTCATTTCTTCTGGAGGTAATTCCAAATCCTCTGTAGCGGCACCTATTTGTATTTTAATTTTTTCTGCAGTGCGTTCACCTACATATAAATTATGTTGTGTTCGCATATAATATATAATATCGTTTGTGAAAACGTCTCCTGCAATTTTTACAGATTTATCACAAACAATTCCTCCCAAAGCAATGACTGCAATTTCTGTAGTACCCCCTCCTATATCAACAATCATATTACCTTTGGGTTGCATAATATCAATACCGATACCTATAGCTGCAGCCATAGGTTCGTGTATAAGATATACTTCTTTACCGTTTACACGTTCGGCACTTTCTTTTACCGCACGCATCTCTACTTCAGTGATTCCAGAAGGAATACATATCACCATACGTAAAGCCGGAGCAAATAACTTTTTCTTTAAGGCAGGAATGTCTTTGATAAACATACTTATCATTTTCTCACTAGCATCAAAATCAGCAATTACACCATCTTTAAGAGGACGTATCGTTTTGATATTTTCGTGAGTTTTTCCTTGCATCATGGCTGCTTCTTTTCCTGCAGCTATGATTTTACCAGTCATAATATCTCTGGCAACTATAGAAGGACTATCTACTACTACTTTGTCATTGTGAATTACTAAGGTATTCGCGGTTCCTAAATCTATCGCGATCTCTTCGGTAAAGAAGTCAAAAAATCCCATAAAAAGTTTAAAAAAGGGGGTTAAATTTCGTAAATGTACTAAAATTAATGTTTAAAATGACGTGTTCCTGTCATAACCATCGCAATTCCGTTTTCATCACAGTAATCTATACTCAATTGATCCTTGATAGAACCTCCTGGCTGTATAACAGCTTTGATCCCTGCTTTGTCTGCTAATTCTACACAATCTGGAAATGGGAAGAAAGCATCACTCGCCATTACTGCACCATTTAGATCAAAATTAAAAGAAGCTGCTTTTTCTACAGATTGTCGTAATGCATCTACCCTCGAAGTTTGACCTGTACCACTTGCCAACAATTGTTTTCCTTTTGTAAAAACGATAGTGTTTGACTTAGTGTGTTTACAGATTTTTGAAGCAAATAAAAGATCTTCAATTTGTTCTGATGTAGGTGCAACTTTGGTAACAGTTTTAAGGTCTTCTGCTGCATCTGTTTTAAGGTCTTTACCCTGGACTAATGTTCCGTTCAAACAAGAACGTACTTGTGTAGTCGGCAATTCAATGTCTTTTTGAACTAAAAGAATTCTATTTTTTTTGCCTTTTAATATTTCTAAAGCGTCAGCGCTATAAGCAGGAGCAATTACAACTTCGCAAAAAAGCTTATGAATTTCTTCTGCAGTTGCTTTGTCTATTTCAGAATTACTAATTAAAACACCTCCAAAAGCTGAAGTGGGATCTCCGGCTAGTGCATCTACATAAGACTGTAAGACTGTAGCACGTTGTGCAAGTCCACAGGCATTGTTGTGTTTTAAAATAGCAAAGGTTGGATCTTCACCTTTAAACTCATTCATTAAATTTACCGCTGCATCTACATCTAATAAATTATTATACGATAACTCTTTACCATGAAGCTTATCGAACATAGCATCAAACTCACCAAAGAACAAACCTTTTTGGTGCGGGTTTTCTCCATATCTTAAAACCTGACCTTTAGTTTCGCTAATTTTAAGCGAAGGGATCTCATGATCGGTATTAAAATAGTTGAAAATTGCAGCATCATAATGTGAGGATACATTAAATGCTTTGGCAGCAAAACGTTTACGATCTTCGATAGAAATGGCTCCATTACCTTCAGAAATAACGTCTAAGAATTCTGAATAATCGTTTACAGATGCTACACAGGTAACATCGGCAAAGTTTTTGGCAGCTGCTCTAATTAATGAGATTCCACCTATATCAATTTTCTCTATAATATCTTGTTGAGAAGCTCCAGAAGCAACCGTTTTTTCAAAAGGATACAAATCAACGATAACAATATCGATTTGTGGTATTTCGTATTGTTCTAGTTCTGCTACATCGCTGTCATTATTTTGACGATTTAAGATACCTCCAAATACTTTTGGATGTAATGTTTTAACTCTTCCGCCAAGTATAGAAGGATAAGAAGTGACATCTTCTACAGGAACTACATTAATGCCTAAATCTTTAATAAATTTTTCGGTACCTCCAGTAGAATAGATGGTGATACCAAGGTCATTTAATTTTTCTACGATTGGGGCTAATCCATCTTTACTGAATACAGAAATTAGTGCAGATTTAGCAGTTTTTGTGTTGCTCATGGGTAAATTTAATTTGTAAAATGCAAAAGTAGTAATTTAGTATGCAATTAGACAATGAATTAGAGGTAATTGTTTTGTGAGAAATGTCTATGTCTTTGATATAGAAATTCATCTCTGTGTAAAGAAATGTCTTCTCGGTCTGCGGAAATACGATCTCTTCTCACAGAAATATGTGCTCTTCCTACGGAAATATCATCTCTGTGTAAAGAAATGTCTTCTCGGTTTACTGAAATACGATCTCTTCTCATAGAAATATGTGCTCTTCCTACGGAAATATCATCTCTATGTAAAGAAACGTCTTCTCGGTTCACGGAAATATGATTTTTTCTTATAGAAATGTTTGCTTTTGCTAAAAGTGTTCATCCAAACTTAAGATTATTTCTTTTACCAGACATTTTACATAAGAAGGTGCCAGAAATTATCCTTTTGAGTAGAGAAACAAAAACACTTCAAAATAAGAAGATGATGAAGTGTTTTTGTAACATAACTATGGCTTTAAGCGCGACTTCTACAAATCATTTGAGTTTAAACTTTAAGATAACTTCATGTGTACCATTGTTGTAGGTGGTGATGTCTGTTGTGGCATATTCATATGCATATCCAAAATTTAAAATGTTGTCAAGGAAACCAGCGGTAAAGAAAAATGTAAAACTTTCATCTAATCGGTAATTCGTTCCTAATTCAATTCTTTCTTTGTATAAAGCAGAAGCCGTAATATCTATGGTGATGGGGGCTCCTGTTACTACTTTGGTAAGAGTAGAGGGTCGTAGTTTGAAATCATCACTAAGATTAAAATCATAACCTCCTCCTAAAAAAAATGGAATATCATCATTTGCAGAAACGGGACTCACTCCTTCTTTTTCGAACCTATCATTTGCAAGTAATCCCGGGGCAGAAAGTGTAACAAAGTATTTGGGAGCCTTGAGATAAAAACCAACTCCGATATTTGGATTAAAAGTACTTACGTTTTGAGCAAACAATGGATCGTTGGATATTCCTACCTCATTAAGGTTGATATTTAAAAAACTTCCCCCAGCTTTTACACCTGCAAATAAATCTAATTCATACCCTACTTTTATTTTGTATGAAAAGTCTGCGTACAAATGCGTTTCATCTAATACGAAAACGTTATCACTAATAGCGGTTAGGCCTATACCTACTTTTTCTCCCACGGGAGAGTTTATGTTAAAATTTAGGGTTTCTGGCCCTCCCTGGACTCCAGCCCACTGACTTCGAACGCCTAATACCGCTTCTAAGTTACCATTTGTACCAGCATAAGCAGGTGTGATAACATTCATGTTGTACCGGTAAAGACTAAAATGAGGGTCTTGTTGTGAATAACCCGCAAATGAAACTGCAAGCATGAAAATTATATGTTTTATGTAATTCATCTTAATTGTAGTTTTTTGTTTTTTTATCGAATATTACAATATTCTTTCTCGAATAGGGTTTTATGTTTTTTAATAATTTATATAGATCCAACCCGTTTTTGGAGGTACTTCATTCATACCAGATTCTATGATGAAATAGTAAGGCCCAGGAGGTAATTTGTCACTGCCAAATACTAGATTTCCGTTCGAGGTACCATCCCAATCATTTTGATAATCCTTGGCTTCGAATATTTTATTACCTGATCGGTTAAAAACTTGAATGGTATGATTGGCAAAGTTTTCGAGACCTTCTATCACCCAAGTATCATTAACTCCATCTCCGTTAGGAGAAAACCCTTTGTCGAAACTAATGGTAGGTATTACAACTTCTTCAGTATTGATACTGAAATTTTCAGATTCTGTATTTCCAATTCCTGCATTACCGGCAAGATCTGCGATCTTTGTGTTGTCAAGAATGATGATATTGTTGGCATTGTTAATTTCATCTACAGGAGTAAAGGCAGCTGTAAAGGTAATGCCTCCGTCAGAAGAACTTACAGGGCTTAGCGTTCCATTGGGAATAGTTAGGTCACTATTATCAAAACCAGTAATAGCTTCAGAAAAGGTTATGGTTACAGTTGCTGTTTCACCAATTGTTAAATCGTTGTCATCTAAAGTGATAGTGGCGGTTGGAGCAATGTTGTCATTGATGGTCACATCGATAGTAGTACTATTAGGACAATTTCCAGAAGTTGTATAGGTAATGGTATATGTATCAGGTATTGATTCTAAAAGGTTAATGGCCCCTGATCCAGTATCAATGTTTAACCCAGCAGGGGTAACCGAGAAAGTTCCTCCTGCTAATCCGGTGATAATTGGCGTTGGGTCAGGATCTGATTGCGAGTATGTAGCCGCGTCATAGTTAAATGAGGCATCATCAAGCGCATTGATTGTTATGGTTGTATTGCTGTTTTGTGCGCATGTTCCTGTGGTTGTGTAGGTGATAGTATACGTATTTGGTGTTGAATCAGAAACATCAATTGCTCCCGAGCTGCTGCTTATACTTAATCCAGAAGGAGTAGAAGAGAATAATCCTCCTGTTAACCCTGTGATGGTAGGAGTTGGATCTGTGCCATCAATACAATATGCTGTTGCACTATAATTGAAAGATGCATCGTCTAAAGTAGTAACAGTAACACTAGAGCTTGACGAATTTGAGCAATTGTTACCATCGGTAAACGAGTAGGTAATTGTATGTGTTCCTGTACCCGCGGTCATTGGGTTGAGTGAATAGGTCATTCCGTTACCATCATCGGTAACTCCTGGACCAGAATATGTGCCTCCTGTTGGTGTTCCTCCGCTCAATCCTGTTTGTATTCCAGCATCTATACAAAGATCAGAAGGAGGTGTAAAGGTAACTGTTGGAATAGCAAATACTTCTATATTGTCATTTGCACTGCCGATTCCTACGGTATAAATTATCGTATGCACTCCGGCTCCGGCTGATGAAGGATCAAAACTATAGGTCATTCCGTTACTATCATCTGTAACTCCAGGCCCCGAGTATACTCCTCCAGTAGGTAATCCGCTTCCTAAACCGGTTTGTGTTCCAGAATTTATACAAACATCTGTCGGTGCTGTAATCGTGATATCGTCGTTGAGGATGGTTATAGTTGCGCCATCTGTAATATCGATATCACTTGATGATACTGTGGTAGCTACTAACGAATTTATCGATATGGTAAGAGTTTCATTACTTTCTACGACGATATCAGCGGTTGGGGTAACTGTAAAAGTTTCAGTTTCGTTTGCTGTTCCTGCAAAAGTTAATGTTTGTGCATTTACGGCAGTATAGTCATTATTTGCTGTGGTTGCTGTTCCATCAGCAGTGTTTACATCTACATCAAAACCACCATCCACAGCATTGTCTAAAGTAACGACAACCGTAATGGCACCATCATCTTCGTTTCCACTAACATTGGCAATGGTGACTGTTGCGTTATCATCGTTAGTAATGGTTCCGGTCGCACCATCAGTAATAGAGATGTTTCCGGCAGTTACTGTTGTGGCGACCAACGCACTCATTGATACTGTAAAAGTCTCGTCAGCTTCCACTTTGGTATCAGCACCAAGTGTTACTACAATTGTTTGGGTTTCACCTGCGTTTCCTGTAAAAGTTTCTGTAGAAGCACTTATTGCAGTATAATCACTATCAGCAGTGGTTGCTGTGCCATCAGCGGTGCTCACATCTACATCAAAGCCACCATCGACCTCGTTGTCCAACGTCAAAGTAAATGTTACCGATCCAGTATTTTCATTTGCCATGACATCATCTATAGTTACCGCTGCAGTATCATCATTGGTGATGGTATATGTATGCTGTGTATTTGTTCCTAAATTTGCATTAGAGGGATTTGATAAAGTAACGATTATTGTTTCATCACTTTCTACAATTGCATCATTGATGATGCTTGCAATAGTGATATTTTCACTGGTGCTTCCTGGACTAAATGTTAAGGTTCCGTTTGCAAGTGTATAATCAGTACCTGCTGTTGCTGTACCCGTTACAGCATAATTTACAGTTATGGTAGACGCACTGGAAGGGAATAAGTTAACGGCTAGATTTGTAGAAGATACACTTTCTGCATTGCTGCTACTAGTGCTTGCAAATGCTACAGATGGTAATGTAAATATAGGGTCACTAGCCTGACTGATTGGTGTGGTATATGTAGTACCGGTATTACCTGCTGAATCGGTCATTGATAAACTCACAGGAATGTCATCTCCAGCCGCGACACTGGTTCCGCTACTTAGGATGGTAAAAGTTGCGGTATAAATTGTATTATTTGTTTTACTTAGACTTCCTAGAGCAAACCCTCCTATGGTTCCCGAGATTCCTCCGGATCCTGTTGTATAATCATCAGTGTCGCTATTCACAGTAATAGTTGCCGTCACGACATCATTGACATTCATGGTTACATTTGGAATAGATACGTTTGTTATTACTGGTGAATTGGCGTCGATAGCATCGGCGTTTTGACTAATAGCAGTGGTAAAGGAGGCTGAGTTGTTACCAGCGGGATCTGCTAGGACAAAACTTACAGGAATATTATCTCCGGCAGCTCTATCGGTATTTCCTTCTGCTACTGTATAGACAGCGCTATAGTTGCCACCACCATCATCACTAAATCCCGTTACCGAAACTCCGTTAACGGTTCCTGAAGTAAGACTTAAACCTGCTTCACTGGCAGTAATAGTTACGGAAATATTATCTCCTACTTTTGTAGCGCTATTGGGGATGGATACACTGGTCACACTGGGTGAATTTGCATCTATAGCATCAGCATTTTGGCTGATTGCAGTAGTAAAAGCAGCCGAATTATTACCTGCCGCATCAGCCAGTACAAAACTTACAGGAATATCATCTCCTACAGCTCTATCGGTATTTCCTTCTGCAACGGTATAAGTAGCACTGTAATTTCCACCACTATCATCACTAAATCCTGTAACAGTAACTCCATTTACACTTCCTGAAGTAAGGCTTAAACCGGCTTCACTTGCGGTAATACTTACGTTAATATTGTCTCCTACTTTTGTAGCACTGTTGGGTATGGTTACATTGGTTACGCTTGGGGAGTTGGCATCAATCGCATCAGCATTTTGGCTAATAGCTGTGTTAAAAGTAGCTGAGTTATTACCAGCAGGATCTGCTAGCACAAAGCTTACCGGGATATTATCTACTGCAGCTCTGTCTGTATTTCCTTCGACTATGGTATAGGTAGCACTATAACTACCGCCACTATCATCACTAAATCCTGTTACAGCAACTCCATTTACACTTCCTGAGGCAAGGCTTAGCCCTGACTCGCTTGCAGTAATGGTTACCGTAATATTATCTCCTACTTTTGCAGCACTATTGGGTATGGTTACATTGGTCACACTGGGTGAATTTGCATCAATGGCATCTGCATTTTGACTAATAGCTGTATTAAAAGTAGCCGAGTTATTACCTGCTGCATCTGCTAGGACAAAACTTACCGGGATATCATCTCCAGTTGCTCTATCCGTGTTTCCTTCAGCTACGGTATAGGTAGCACTATAATTTCCACTGCCATCATCGCTAAATCCTGTAACAGCAACCCCATTTACACTTCCTGAGGTAAGGCTTAAACCGGCTTCACTACCAATAATCGTTACAGTAATATTGTCTCCTACTTTAGCGGGACTATTAGGGATGGATACACTCGTCACACTGGGTGAATTTGCATCTACAGCATCAGCATTTTGACTGATTGCAGTAGTAAAAGCAGCCGAGTTATTCCCTGTCGCATCAGCCAGTATAAAGCTTACTGGGATATTATCTCCTGCAGCTCTATCGGTATTTCCTTCTGCCACAGTATAAGTAGCACTGTAACTACCTCCACTATCATCGCTAAATCCTGTTACATTAACACCGTTTACACTTCCCGAGGTAAGGCTTAAACCAGCTTCACTTGCGGTAATAGTTACCGTAATATTATCTCCTACTTTTGCAGCACTGTTAGGTATGGTTACATCGGTTACACTTGGGGAGTTTGCATCTATGGTATCTGCGTTTTGACTAATAGCCGTGTTAAAGGTACTTGAGTTATTACCAGCTGCATCTGTCATTACAAAACTTACCGGTATGTTATCTCCAGCTGCTCTATCGGTATTTCCTTCGACTATGGTATAGGTAGCACTATAACTACCGCCACTATCATCGCTAAATCCTGTTACAGCAACTCCATTTACACTTCCTGAGGTAAGGCTTAGCCCTGCCTCGCTTGCGGTAATGGTTACCGTAATATTATCTCCTACTTTTGCAGCGCTATTGGGTATGGTTACATTGGTCACACTGGGTGAATTTGCATCAATGGCATCTGCATTTTGACTAATAGCTGTATTAAAAGTAGCCGAGTTATTACCTGCTGCATCTGTTAGCACAAAACTTACAGGAATATTATCTCCGGCAGCTCTATCAGTATTTCCTTCTGCTACAGTATAAGTAGTACTATAGCTACCACCGCCATCATCGCTAAATCCTGTTACCACAACTCCATTTACACTTCCAGACGTAAGACTTAAACCAGCTTCACTGGCAATAACTGTTACAGTGATATTGTCTCCTACTTTTGTAGCACTGTTGGGTATGGCTACACTAGTCACACTAGGCGAATTTGCATCTATGGCATCAGCGTTTTGAGTAATGGGAGTGCTAAAAGTATTTCCTGCTTTGCCTCCAGAATCTGTTAGTGTTACGCTTACAGGAATTGTACTTCCTGCTGCTATATCTGTGCCTCCTTCTGATACGGTAAAAACTGCCGTATATGTTGTACTGTTTGTTCTGGACAAACTTCCTAAGGTGAAACCACCAATCGTTCCAGAGATACCACCAGAACCTGTGGTGTAATCATCAGTGTCACTATCTACAGTAATCGTAGCTGTTACCATATCATTCACTTTCATAGCCGCATTAGGGATGCTAATTGCAGTAATATTTGGACCAACCGCGCTAGAAATTACAGTAGTAGTATTGTCAGAGTCATTATCGGCGCCATCATTAATTAGAACGGTAAATGTGGTTGTTTCTGTGGTTGATGTTCTATTGTCGGTTGGATTAAAACTTAATGCTCTAATTGCGGTTTGCATGGCGGCAGTTGTTCGACTGTTCATCGTATAAGGTCCGGTTCCAGAATCAGCCCCGGTAATTACACCTTTTGCATTAGTATCAAGAGTGATCGTAGCGGTAAGATTGTCTCCGTCTGCATCTATTGTTGTAATGGTAGAAAATGGAGTGATTGTACTATTGTCATTTACTGCTTGTCCAGCCAGGGTGCCTCCGATAACTGGTGCGGTATTTCCTCCTGATACAGTAAAAATAGGTTGAGTACCAGGGAAATTCGCTCCTCCGGGACTAATATCTTGCATTGCTGTTTCACTACCGCTCCAGTTTCCATGAGTACTGATAGCAGCCAAAATTGTTGCTTTATCTCCGGTCAAGGTGCCTCCGTAAACTAAATTATCGGCATGTCCTCCAGCTGCAGTCGTGATTGCTACGGCGTCTGTTCCTAGTGTCAAATCTGTGGGTAAATAAGAAGTGGTTGTACTTACGCTTCCAGATGTTCTCCATTCATTGGGATTTGTTCCTGAAGAGGTAGACCAATTAGCAAATCCATACACCCAGTTTGATGGAGTTCCTGTTGGTGAAGCTCCCTGGTAAATTAACCAGCTGTCCCCTCCACTTGCTACAGCAACTGCTGTTACAGAACCGGTCCATCCGGTAGACGAAACACTTCCATAGGTGGTTAGGTCTCCCGCTATGATACCCGGAGTAGTGATAGTGATGTTTAATAAAGTCCCTGCAGGAACACTAGAGGTGGTTGTCCACGTAAGTGCTCCATTGGATGTAGATGAAGTATTGAATGCAGCGCCATCCCATGGGTAATCAGAAATGTGAATAGTCTGTCCAGAGGGAATATTGGCTAAAGCCACTAAAGCCATTTGATCAGGAGATACATCAGAATTAAATCCTACAATGGCTAGGTCTCCTTTAGCTAATTGTGTGTAACCATAAAAGTTAAGTAATGAGGTAATTATAAAAAGAATTAGAGAATGTTTGCTATTTTTCATAATGTAGATTGATTGTTGTCTATGTAAAATCATCAATTAGAACTCTTAAGACAGGTTTATCATGTGAGGTATAAGAAGTTTGTGGATTGCTTAGGAATTGTGTTTTAGTACTTCAGTAGCTTATGGATTAAAGGTGTTTTCTTAATAGAAATTCCTGCCAATTGAAACCTGAAATATCACCGATAAGCCATCTGTTTAATTAGTAATAGACTAGAAGATTAGAGCCCTCTAGTCTATTATTTCATGATAATAATGTTAACTTCTTTGAGGAAAAACACCTTGCAAGCAAATAATGTAATGCAAGGTTAAGTACGGTTGCATGATGGTTGTGGGTTGCTGACCTCCGGTGGGAAGTACAGAAATGTTTTGTTGATCTATAACGGTGCTTGGGCTAACGCTAGGATCAAGGTTGCTATCGGGGTTTGATGAGTATATATTAATAGGGTCACCATTAATATCTTTGGCTCCAGCCAGTACCGAATTGGGGGTGGGCACCGAATGATCTCCATCTTGCGATGATGTCCTAATTACGGTGTTAACTTCAAGCGCCCCGGTTTTTGATACCTGGTGAAAATGGTTAGCCATATGAGCTGTGGTTAATGTTACCGTTTCTGTTCCACCTCTTGCACCCAGTCTATGAGTGCTCAAGCCTGGCCCTGTTCCTTCGCTAATAGGTACACGACCTCGCAGATCGGGTAGTCCCATTGTGGTTCTTCCATCTCCTCCATAGGTAGTTCCTATGATCGAGAATAATGCTGTGTTTTGTGAAATAGCTAGTAATTGTCCGTTGCAATATGCCCATGCTCTTGGGGCGAAATTACCTGCGAATAAACGAATTTCTCCAATGTTTCCATCCATAATGTTTTAGATTTAAGAGTTGATAAATAATGTTATGATTTTTATACTTGCATACTGAGTGTTTTGAGCTGAGAGGTGAATAATTGTCCTTGTCGCAGTCCTAAGTGTACATACTTGTTACCTGTTAATATGCCTGCATCAGAACTTATAATATTTATTTTTAAAAGTTTTCCGTACTTACAACATATGAACAGTCCCTCTTGCGGATGCGCGTGCACTATTTCTCCTGGGGTTTTGCCTAATAATGGTACTTGTCCATTGACAGGTGAAACCTCAAGAATTTTGATAGGTGAACCCTGGTAATACGTGGTTGCTCCGCCATATTTAGGGTTGCATGCATTTACTAAATTTTCAATATCATCTGCGGTTTGTTCTTCCCAAATAATTGTTGTTTCAGATAAATTAGGAGCAAAACGATAGTTGTGAGGTTTGTCTAAGGATTGAGGCTTGTAATTTTCATTAGATACCCCTAATCTAATAGCTTTTTCTATGATTTCAGAGAGTGCATAACTCATTTTAGAATTAAGCATTCCCATAGTTTCTCCGGGTATGATGGGTGTCGAATGCTCTAAAAGTATTTTGCCTGTATCCCAGTTTTCATCCATTTGATGTATAGTGATAGCAGTATTTTTTTCTTGGTTTTTGATTGACCAAAACAAAGGGTCAGGACCTCGGTTTACGGGTAATTTTCCGAAATGAATGTTTAGAAACCCATAGGTAGGAATCAGTAATGCATCTTTAGGAATTTTTAAAGAAAAACCACAGACTAACACGATATCGGGCGCTTGCTCTCTCAGCCAACTAATAAATTCTTTGTTGAGGTTTTGTTTGTTTGTGCTAAACGTTTTATAGCCATCTTTTTGAATTGAGTTTTTCCAAGATATTTGATCAGATAGTAGGTTGTTGGATTCTTGAAAGCAAACTCCTGTCAAAAGTTCATTTGTAGATAAATAATTGTATAATGAAATAGAAGTGGGAAAATTTCCTATGAGAATAACTTTCATATTTTGTAATTCAGGTATTAGGTTTTAAGATGTTTTTTTTAGTTGCTTCTTTTTTTCAAAGAAAAAGGATAGTAAAGGGATAAGTCAACACGTATAATTACCTGAATTGAATATTTTTTTCTCCAGCACATGAGTTTTGTGTACTATTAGATACCAAAAAGTTTTTGGTTTGATAATTTTGAAAGAATGTGTTGAGAGTTTTTTGTTGCGTGACATATCAATTTGTTTTGAAAAGGTTTTAAAACTTTTGACATGTGCTTGTTACTTCTACAATAACTTAATTTCTGTCTTAGGGGTAATTTTGAAGATATTAATAGATATATGTAGTAACGATCTATGCATAAATTTAGTAAAAAAAAACAAATGAACTTGTTCTGGTACTTTGTTTTTAATCAAATTCCGATAATTTTTTAGCTATTATGTGATTTTTAGTTAGAGAAAAAGTGTGTTTTTCCTTAATCAAATAGTTGTAATGGGAAGAAAATGCGAGGTTAATAAAAAGGTGTGAGTTATATCTATTTAACCTAAATTATTACTTTAAATACAGGCATTTTTTTTCGTAATCGATGACAGCTTTCCCTTTCTTTAAAATATCTGCGCCAATGATCCCATCTACAGGTGTTGCCTGATGTGCGATCAATGCCGTGTTGACATGATTAAGATCAAATAAAACCAAAGGAATTCTTTTTTTATGCCATTTTCCTATTTGAATTGTATTTTTCTTAGAAAGTTTAGTAACCATATCTGTTGCTCCTGCTCCTGCTGCAAGAACATCACTGTCCTGCGTAAATAGGGCGAATTTTTCTACAGCTTCAAAACCGACACAAGAATTAGATGCACCAGTATCCACAATAAAATCTCCTTCAACACCATTTAGTATTGCTTTAATCTCAAAATGATTTGTTTTGGTAAGCGTTAGTTTAATTGGAAAATATCCTTTTTGGGTTAAAAATTTTCGAAGAGTACTCATTAGAAATTATAAAAAAACTTGGGTAAATGTAGTGTAAATAAGATAAATAAAAGAATATACCCTAATGAGTAAGAAATGCCATTGTTTCTAAAATAGTTATGTGTGTGAGCAATAGTTATTTAATATTGAAAAACACTTTTATACTAAAAGAAGTTGATTTCTATTTTAAAAGAAGGATAAGGACTCACAAAATTTAATATTTTTGCGGCATGATACTAACCGATACCCATACCCATATTTACAGCGAAGCTTTTGAAGAAGATCAAGACCAAATGATGCAAAGAGCAATTGCTAATGGAGTAACACGTTTTTTTGTTCCCGCAATTGATTCAACCTATACAACGTCAATGTACGAGATAGAATCCAAATATCCAGCACATGTTTTTTTAATGATGGGATTACATCCTACACATGTTAAGGAAAATTATAAGGATGAGTTGAAGCATGTAGAAGAAGAGCTTAGAAATCGATTAGAGGGAAATGGTAAAAAGAAGTTTTATGCCATAGGTGAAATAGGGGTGGATCTATATTGGGATAAAACATTTTTGAATGCACAAAAAGAAGCATTTCGATTTCAAATACAATTGGCAAAAAAATATGAACTCCCTATAGTGATACATTGTCGAGATGCTTTTTCTGAAGTTTTTGAAGTTTTAGAGTTAGAAAAAGGAGAAGACTTGTTTGGTATTTTTCATTGCTTTACAGGGACACTAGAAGATGCACATCGTGCAATAGGATATAATATGAAATTGGGAATAGGAGGGGTGGTAACCTTTAAAAACGGAAAAATAGATACTTTTCTAAATCAAATAGCATTAGAACATGTTGTTTTAGAAACAGATGCACCTTATTTGGCACCTACACCATACCGTGGGAAACGTAATGAAAGTTCTTACTTGATTAATGTGATAGAGAAGCTTGCAGTGGTGTATCAAAAATCTGTCGAAGAAATTGCAGCAATTACTACTCAAAATTCGAAAGATATATTTGGGATCTAATTAATTAAATATCATATAAAATTAGTTCTTTTGCCTTTATGAATACATCACCAGACATATTACTAATATATACCGGAGGGACCATAGGGATGATCAAGGACTTTGAAACAGGAGCTTTGGTTGCTTTTGATTTTGATGAGTTGTTGTTAAATATACCAGAACTTAAACAATTAGATTGTAATATTACCACGGTAGGGTATGAAAAACCTATCGATTCTTCTGATATGAATGTAATATATTGGAAAAAACTAGGAGATATTATTTATGATAATTATGATACGTATGATGGCTTTGTTGTGTTACATGGTAGTGATACGATGTCATATACAGCATCTGCTATTAGTTTTATGTTTGAAAACCTTTCTAAGCCAATAGTTTTTACTGGATCACAATTGCCGATAGGAGACCTGCGAACCGATGCAAAAGAAAATTTAATTACCGCTGTTCAAATAGCAGCTTTGCAAGAAAAAGGAAAGCCTGTAATTACAGAGGTTGGTCTTTATTTTGAATATAAATTACTGAGAGCTAACAGAACAACAAAAATTAATGCAGAACATTTCGAAGCATTTAAATCTCTTAATTATCCATCTTTGGTAGAGTCCGGAGTTCATCTTAAGGTAAACTCTTCTTTTTTGTTTAAAGCAAATAAGCGAAAAAAGATAGTGTATCATACTCATTTTGATAATGCTGTTATTATCGTTAAAATGTTTCCGGGGATAAGTGAAGAGATTTTAAAGAGTCTTTTTGCTATTTCTTCTATAAAAGGGATTGTTTTAGAAACCTATGGAGCAGGTAATACTACAACAAAAAAGTGGTTTATTACCTTGGTTTCTGATATGATAAAAAGAGGGGTTCCTATTGTAAATGTTACACAATGTATAGGAGGAAGTGTCGAAATGGGTAAATATGATACGAGTGTTGCCCTAAAAAATGCAGGTGTAATATCAGGAAAAGATATTACTACAGAGGCTGCAGTAGCAAAATTAATGTATTTGTTAGGAGAAAATTTACCGCTTAAGGTTCTCAAAACCATCTATGAAACCTCTTTGAGAGGTGAAATGTCTGAAAATTAACGCCTCAAATTTTACCATATAACATTTTTTTTGTTATTTGCCCATCCCTTTTTTCGGGAGAAATTACAGAGAGGTGGCCGAGTGGTCGAAGGCGCACGCCTGGAAAGTGTGTATACGTCAAAAGCGTATCGAGGGTTCGAATCCCTTCCTCTCTGCATTATTATTAATTTTTTAATAATTTTTATATAATTTTTATATCTTTAACCCTTTAACTAATTAAAATTAAGAATCAGCGCAATGAAAAGATTATTTTCTATTCTGGCAATCGCAGCAGTTATGACTTTTGGAAATTTACAAGCTTCTACTGCTCCTGCCCAGTTATTATCGGCAAATATGCAATTATTAATTGCTCCTATAACTACGACAACGACTCAAGAAGAAGCAGTAACTGAAGCTAGCAGCGAACTGTCATTTCACCAAAATCTTAAAAAACGTTTTATAGAAGGAGGCCCAGAATTTATGGGTATCGTACTTTTATGTTTGATATTAGGTCTTGCGATAGCTATTGAAAGAATTATCTTTTTAAATCTTTCTACAACAAATACTAAGAAATTACAACAAGATGTAGAAGATGCGCTAAATAGTGGCGGTGTTGAAGCAGCAAAAGAAGTTTGTAGAAATACAAAAGGACCTGTTGCCTCAATTTACTATCAAGGTTTAGATAGAGCAGATGAAAGCATCGATGCGGCAGAAAAAGCTGTTGTTGCTTATGGAGGTGTTCAAATGGGACAATTAGAAAAGAATGTTTCTTGGGTATCTTTATTTATCGCTCTTGCTCCTATGTTAGGTTTCATGGGTACGGTAATTGGTATGATTCAAGCATTTGATAAAATTGAAGCAGCTGGTGATATGCAGCCATCTCTTGTAGCTGGAGGTATTAAAGTAGCACTTCTTACTACTGTATTTGGACTGATTGTGGCAATTATTCTTCAAATATTTTATAACTATATCGTTGCAAAAATTGATAGAATTGTAAACGATATGGAAGATGCTTCGATTACTTTAATCGATATGTTGGTAGCTTACAAGAATAAAAAATAAGAATTTATTCTTTTGGGATAAGCCCATAAGTATTGTTCCTTATTTAGGAATGTAAGAGTAATTAATTCTTATTATTTAATCGGAATGCCGAAGTAAGTATTCCAAAATTAAAAAATAGACACATGAAAATTTCTAAAATATTATCATATGTTGTGCTGGGAGTAGGAATCTTAGGAGGACTTCTTTGGTATGTTATGAGTAGCTCAATAAGTACTCTGATGGCAGAAAATAGTGTTTCTGAAGCTAGAGAGCTACCTTTGGATATTGCTGAATCTACCGTAACACCTTTGTACAGCTTAACATTAGTGATTTTTGTTGTTACATTAATAGCAACATTAATTGCCGTATTTTCAACTATGGCAAAGAATCCAAAAAGCCTTAAAAATACCGCTATCGGGCTAGTAGCTTTTCTAATCATAGTAGGACTTGGTTTTGTTCTTGCTGATGGAGTAGAAACACCGATGAAAGATGGAGAAGTTCTTTCTGCTAGTGGTTCAAAATGGGTAGGAGCTGGATTGTATACATTTTATGTTTTAGCTGCAGTTGCAGTGGGACTAATGTTTCTTTCTGGGATTAAAAAATTAATAGGTAAATAATTATGGCAAGAAGATCAGCACCAGAAGTAAATGCAGGGTCAATGGCCGATATTGCATTCTTACTTCTTATTTTCTTCCTGGTTACTACTACTATCGAAACTGATAGTGGTATTAGTCGTAAGCTTCCACCTCCGCAGGAAGAGAATATAGAACCACCAATTCTTAAGCAGAAAAATATTTTTGTGGTAGAATTGAATAAAAATAATGATTTATTAGTTGAAGAAGCTCCGATGGAATTAAAAGACCTTCGTGAAGCTGCTATTAAGTTCTTAGACAATGGTGGAGGACAAGGAGTAGAAGCATGTACATTTTGCCAGGGAGCAAAAGATCCTTCTTCTTCAGATAATCCAACAAAAGCTGTAATCTCTTTGCGTAATAATAGAGAAACTAATTACTCAGCTTATATAGCGGTACAAAATGAATTAGTAGCGGCATATACAACATTGCGTAACAGAGAGGCAAATCGTCTTTTTGGTAAATCTTTTGAACAAATGGAAAAAGATTTAAAAGATGTAAATTATGCTGGTAATAAAGAGTCTTTGAAAGAAGATATCAAGCAAATCCAGTTTATGTTTCCTGAAAAACTTTCGGAAGCAGAACCTAAAAAGTAATATTAACATAAAACATAATTCTTATGTCAAAATTTAAAAAGAAAAAGAGTGGTGATTTACCAGCGATTTCTACGGCATCATTACCAGATATTGTTTTTATGTTATTATTTTTCTTTATGGTGGCAACGGTAATGCGTCAAAATACTTTGATGATCGAAAATAAGTTACCAACCGCAGATCAAATAGAAAAGTTAGATAAAAAAGATTTGGTGATGTATATCTATGCAGGAAAACCTAGCTCTAGATACCGTGCAAGTGCAGGTAGTGAAGCAAGAATCCAGCTTAACGATAAATTCGCAGATGTAAGTGAAGTAAAAGCATTTATATTAGCAGAAAGAGCATCCAAAAGAGAAGAACTGGTTCCATTTTTGACCACTGCCTTAAAGGTAGACGGTGATACCAATATGGGATTAGTTGGAGATATAAAAAAGGAACTTAGAGATGTTCAGGCATTAAAAATTAACTATACTACCAGAACGGGTAGTGCAATGGATAATTTTAATTAATGACTATAACTATTTAGTTTACTTTTTAAAATGTTTAAAAAAACCTGTCTTATGACAGGTTTTTTTATTTTCACTCATATTCTCTTTAATAATGGCATAACAATTGTTTATGTTATGGTTAATTAAGATCTATTTTTTATAATATCATTTACTAACCTTCCAAAAGTGATATTAGGTATAGATACTATTTTTTTCAACGGTATTTTTTATGGCAAATTAACAAGAGGTCTCTTGTTTAAAAGTGTGTCGAGGTATTTATATGTTTTGAGGTGCCACTTTTAGTAGAATATGTAGCCTTTTCTAATCTATTCACATCACTTAAGATCTTGGTTTAAAGATTTTGTAAGTAATTATTAACTAAATATTTTTATTATGACAAAACGATTGACACCAAGTGTTAATGCGGGATCAATGGCTGATATCGCATTTTTATTACTCATCTTTTTTTTAGTAACTACTACCATAGAAACCGATTATGGAATTCGCAGACAGCTGTCACCGCCTCAAGATGATCCAATTGATACTTATATTAAAGAAAAAAATGTTTTGGAAATAGCTATAAACCAAAATGATGAGTTGGCTGTAGAGGGAAATATATTATCGGTAGAAGAACTTAAAAATACCACCATAGCATTTTTGGATAATGGCGGTAATGCGAGTTGTGATTATTGTAGAGGAAAGAATGATAAAAAATCTTCTGATCATCCAGATAAAGCTGTGATATCTCTGGTTAGTGATAGAGAAAGTAGTTATGAGATGTATGTGGCTGTTCAGAACGAATTAATGGAGGCATATAACCAATTACGCAATAGAGAATCAGAAAGGTTGTATGGAGTGTCGTATGAGGTTATAAAACAAAACTTGAATAGCAATTCTCCTAGCGAAAAACACCTAGCTAGAGAGCGTATGTTAAAAATTCAATCCCTGTATCCAGAAAAAATTTCTGAAACTTCATTAACACGTTAATACCCATCTAATATTTAAAAATTATGGCCAAATTAAAAAACAGAAAAAAAATTAATACCCCCGAAATTTCTACAGCATCATTACCAGACATTGTATTTATGTTGCTTTTTTTCTTTATGGTAGCAACGGTGATGAGAAAAAATACATTGATGATAGAGAATAGATTGCCTTCTGCAAATCAGGTCGAGAAGTTGGATACTAAAAATTTAATCATGAATGTATATGTTGGTAGACCAAGCTCACGATATAGAAATGTTGGATCCGAAGCAAGAATTCAGCTTAATGATAAGTTTGCAGAGGTAAAGGATATAAAAGCATTTATAATGGCAGAAAGAGCGTCTAAAAAAGAATCTTTACGTCCTTTTTTGATAACATCGCTAAAGATTGATAAAGAAATCAGGATGGGATTAGTAGGTGATATAAAAAAAGAACTTAAAGAAGTAAATGCACTTAAAATCAATTATACTACACGGTTGAAAGATGGAAGTAATTCTAATAAATGAGGTTGTGAGTTGCTTAAAACAAACAACAATCCCTTTTGTTATAGGGGTTGTTGTTTGTTTTTACTTTTGTTTGTTAAAGTTTTGATACTTATCTGAAGAAATAGATTTATTTTAGTATCCTACTTTGGGTTTGAAATTATAAGTTTTATGAATAAAGTATTCTTAATTAGTATTTGTTGGTTTTTCTCGTTCTATTTTTCTTTTGCCCAGGAAGAAAAAATTGAAGTAAATAAAGATGCAGAAATTGATGCCCTTTACAGAGAGGATCAATTCTATGCAGGAGTAACTTTTAATTTACTTCTCAACAAACCGGCAGATATTAGTCAGTCTGGGTTTTCTGGAGGATTGCATTTGGGGTTTATAAGAGATATGCCTATTAATAAGAATCGTGATCTGGCAATAGGGTTGGGGTTAGGGTATTCATTAAACATTTATATACAAGATATGTTTATAGGAGAAGAAGAGGATACCCAGAAAAGTATATTTAGTTCGTTAAATGATGTGGCTTATGATTCGAATAAGTTTTCTACGCATTTGGTAGAAGCTCCTCTTGAATTTCGATGGAGGACATCAACCTCAGAGACTCATAAGTTTTATAGAATATATACTGGTGTTAAAGTGGGGTATCTATATGCTTTTAGGTCAAACTTTAAACAACCCGATAATCAAGTGCGTCAAAAAACTGTAGATGGCTTAAATCGCTGGCGTATTGGAACTACATTTACATTTGGTTGGAATACCTTTAATTTTCATTTCTATTACAGTTTAAACACATTGTTCGATGATACAGCAAGGATAAATAATGAATCAGTTGGGCTTAATACTGCAAAAATTGGATTAATGTTTTATATTTTATAGCCATAAATTGGCAAGGGTAATTTGAGGAAGAATACCAATAACACATCCGATGATAAGCTCTTTGGTAGTGTGTGCTTTGCAATAAAGACGAGATGTAGCTACCAAGCCATTAAGTGTCATTAATACGGCGATTAAAAGCGTTAAATTTAATCCGAAATGGATACTAAGTGTAATTGCAAAAATAGTAATAGCACTTATGCCTATCATATGAAGACTCGCTTTAATACTAAAAAGAACCATAAATATGGCGCTTAAGAGAGAAAATAATGCGCCAAGAAAGAAAAAATATAAAGCAGGGAAATGGTATATGTCTATTACCATTTTGATTACTATAATAAGAATAATAGATTGAAGTAATAGGGGAATCTTACGTTGCTTGACATTTTCTATGTGTATAGAGGATACTAGCCCCAGGTTTTTAAGTAAAAAGTATAGTATGATTGGAATAATAATCGTGATGATCACCAAAACAAAAAGTTTACTTATTATAATTTCATCTGGAATAAATCTTGGAGCTACGATAAAATAAATCAATGCGCCAAGAATAGGCATCAATAATGGATGGATAATATATGAAACACTTCTAAGGAAAAAATTCATTAAATCTTTTTTCGTAATCTTGCAACAGGAATATCCAATTGCTCTCTATATTTAGCTACTGTTCTTCGGGCAATAGGATACCCTTTTTCTTTTAAGATAGAAGCAAGCTTTTCATCTGTCAATGGTTTTTTCTTATCTTCTTCTCCGATAGTAATTTCTAAT
This sequence comes from Aquimarina discodermiae, assembly GCF_040786235.1. Lineage (NCBI taxonomy): Bacteria > Pseudomonadati > Bacteroidota > Flavobacteriia > Flavobacteriales > Flavobacteriaceae > Aquimarina > Aquimarina discodermiae. Next base: position 149,118 of record NZ_JBFMKP010000004.1, on the reverse strand, counting down.
ATTTTTTTGATTTCGCGGGTAGAAACTTCTTCTCCCTGATCATTTGTCATTGATTCAGAAAAGAACTCTTTGATAAGCTTAGTTCCATAAGGAGTGTCTACATACTTGCTATTTGCAACCCTGGAGACCGTACTAACATCCATATTAATTTCATCTGCAATGTCTTTTAGAATCATGGGTTTAAGGTTTCGTTCATCTCCACTCAAAAAATAACCTTTTTGATAGTGCATTATTGCACTCATAGTAACGAAAAGAGTTTGTTGTCGTTGTTTAACGGCTTCGATAAACCATTTTGCAGCGTCCAACTTTTGTTTTATAAAAAGTACGGCATCTTTTTGTGTTTTGGATTTCTCTTTACTAGCCTTGTAGCCATGAAGCATGTTGTTGTATTCTCTAGAAACATGTAACTCGGGAGCATTACGCCCATTAAGTGTTAATTCTAATTCCCCATCTATAATCCTAATGGTAAAATCAGGAACAACATGTTCTATCATACGGTTATTTCCGGCATAGGCACCCCCTGGTTTAGGGTTTAGATTTTCAATTTCATCGATGGCCTCTTTTAGGTCGTTTTCGGTAATATCAAACTTTGCTAAAAGTTTGTCATAGTGCTTTTTGCTAAAATGATCAAATGCTTTTTTTAGTATTTCTGAAGCTAGTTTTATCGGAATGGTGATTTCTTTTCTGTCCAGTTGAATCCAAAGACATTCTTGTAAGTTACGTGCTCCAACTCCTGCTGGATCCAATTGATGTACAATTTGTAAAACACTTTCAATTTTTTCTTCGGTTGTGTATACATTCTGAGTAAATGCCAAATCATCCAAAATGTCTGGTAAAGAGCGCCTAATGTATCCGCTTTCATCAATGCTGCCAACAAGAAACTCTGCAATTTCTCTTTCTTCTTCATTCAGGCGATAAGTATTTAGCTGGTTGATTAAGTGTTGATGAAATGAAGTTCCAGAAGCATAAGGAACACTTTTTTCATCATCATCACTACTATAATTATTAGTACTTAATCTATAACTAGGGATTTCATCATCACTTAGGTATTCATCAACGTTGATTTCGGCCTCAATTTTTTCTGTACCATAATCATCATCAGCAGCATTCTCATTACTAAAAGTATCTTCATAGTCATCTGCCTTTTCTTTACCACTATCCAGAGCAGGGTTTTCTTCCATTTCTTGTTTCAATCGTTGCTCGAATGCTTGCGTAGGAAGTTGGATAAGCTTCATGAGCTGAATCTGCTGCGGTGAGAGCTTCTGAGAAAGTTTAAAATTTAATTGTTGTTTAAGCATAAAAAGTGGTAATATTCTTGTATTCACAAAAATAACAAAAAACACTGTTTTTGAGATAGTATAAGATGTTTAGTTTATAAACAATTAGGTTCAATTTGTTTTTTTTTGACATTATCAACTAAACGACCTAAATGAAGTTATCATATATTACCGATATAATTAATTTTATAGAAATAGATTAAGGTACAAATAGTTTATTTTTAATAGCATAAATGACTAATCCTGTCCTGTTTTTTAGGTTTAATTTTTCGAATATAGAATCTCTATAGCCTTCAACTGTTTTAGGACTTAAACACATTTCACTAGCGATTTCTTTATAGGTTTTTTCTGTACAAGCATATTTGATGAATTCTATTTCTCTGTTTTTAAGAACAACAGCATCTTCTTTCTTGGGATTGAGAGAGTCTAGTAATAAATTAGTGACATCTTTGGTGTGGTAGTATCCTGTTTCTTGTACTTGAATCAAAGCGTTTTCTAAAATGCTTTTTTCGGTATCTTTTAATAAATATCCTTTGGCTCCAGAACGAAGCATTTTTAAAATTGTGTGCTCATCTTCTTCAACAGAAAGTGCCAATACTTTTACGTCTGGATACTCTTCTTTTAATGCTGCTGTTGTTTCGATACCATTCATGATGGGCATGTTGATATCCATAAGAACGATATCTGGGATATTTTTGGGATCCTTAAATCGGGTAAGTAATTCTTTTCCGTTTTTACAGATATATAAGACTTTAAATTTTGCAAACCCATTTACTAGTCCAGACAAAGCCTGAGATAGTAAAATATGATCTTCTACAATTACTACAGAGTATTTCATGATTTGTTATTTACGTGTCGTCGTTCATTATAATAAAGGGGGATTTACAAAATTAAACAACTTTATGATCTAATATGAGTGCATTTTCTTTTTTATAATAATAGGTTAATATGATGGCGGTTCCTTTTCCTTTTTCAGAAGTTAGTTGGATGTCTGCCTCAATTAGTTTTCCTCTATTTTGCATGTTAGACAAACCAATACCTTTTTTTGTTGATTGTTGGTTTGTGCTATCAAAACCAATACCATCATCTTTGGCTTGTATTACTAGTTTTTCTTTGTCATAACTTACGGTTACGTCAAGTGCCGAAGCTTTAGAATGTTTGATTGTATTCGTAAAAAATTCTTGTAATATTCTAAAAATTATAATTTCTGCCTTATCGTCTAATTCTTCTACTTCTTCATTTGCAGTTATTGATGCCTGAATAAATTGCATACGATTAAAACGTTCTATTTCTAATCTAATGGCTTCTGTTAAACTGAGTTTCTTTATAACATCTGGATTAATCAATTTTGACAATGACCTTAGCTCTGTTAAGCTTTTGGTTATGGTTTCTGTAACTTCAGCCAATTTTTCGGGATCATCCTGAGCAATATTTACTTGTATCTTGGCGAGAGTAAGCAATTGACCGATATTGTCATGTAATTCCCAGCTAATATTGCGTAAAGTCTCTTCTCGTATCTCGATTTGAGTTTCTGCAATAGCTTTTTCAAATTTTTTCTCTGCTTCTTTTTGTTGTAAGAGTAGATTATTCTTCTTTTTTTGGAATATTAAAAAGAGAATAATCATTAATACAATGATAAAAACAAGTACAATGCTAGCTATTAATATGGCTGTTTCTTGTCGCTCCATATAAAGCCTATAATATAACAAATATTCTGAATTATAATCAATATATAGATGATAGAAAACAAAACATTGAATGAAATGTTGGCATAATAATCAATCACTACTCGTAATGGAATGCTTCCCACATAAAAAATTAAAAGTCCGATGCTAATCCAAAATAACAGATTTCTTTTTACGTTAAGGACTTTTTGGCTGTTTAAGATTTCATAGAAATAAAAGAAAATACCTAGAATTATACCAAAAGCTCCTACAAAAAATGATATGGATTGGTACCCAAATAATGCATTAAGTGTAAAACAACAAACTATAAAAACAACTGTATAAAAAATAGAATACAATGTCATTATTTTTTTTCTAAGCGTACCTTTTAGTACTTTTTTGTACAAATAGAATATAAAAAGAAAATTGTAAACAAAGAATAAGTTAAAAATAATTCCATTATTAATTTGTTGAAAGAACTCTCGCATTATATAACCAGAATATTCGCATAGTACGCATATCCATAAGTACCATAAAAAATATTTTAGAACAGAGTTTTTATACTTGTAATAATAAATAGTTGCAAAAATAGCAGAAGCAAGCTCCATGAATAGGGTCGAAAAATCCCTAAGGAATATTAAATATTGATCACTGGCCATTCTTATCGTTTATTGAAAACTCTTTAGGGATTTCCTGCCCATATTCAAGTTGTTTTTCTACTTGATGCAACTAAATTATAATAGTTACCTCTGTTTTTATTGCATACCTGGTGGTGGTGGGCTATGCTGACCTCCTTGACCAGTCTGACTGTCCCTTCCATAATATGCTGTGTTAAAGTTTAGAAAGGATAATATAGATGCTTCATTCTGGTATTGTCCTTGTTGATTAGCCTGGCCCTTACCTTTTCTCTTATCTTTTACATCAATAATATCTTTCAAGAATGTTACGCCTACTTCATCGCCTTGCCTTTCTATTGCATAAGCAAGATCAGCTCTTACTCCGTTAATTACTGTATCTATGGTTGGGTTGTAAAATAGCATTTGCTTACCTCTTTTTTCAGGAATGGTATCATTAGGATATTTCCCAAAATAGAAACGCAATCCTGAAATTCTAACGTTTGCTTCTGAAGCATTTTTCTCGATATAAGCTAGGTAATTTTTTATTTCCTGATAATCAAAAAGGATGGCTCTGGTAGGTTCGAAATTAGGAACATCAGTTTCAAGAGAATCAATTAGCATCACCCGGTCTTCATATCTATTGTACAGATCTTCTACCTGATCCAGGCTTATTATTTCTTCAGGGTCTCCATTGGCTGGATATTCTCCTTGGTCTACAATAACCTCTGGTCCTTGACATTTACCGACTAAAAACGCCAGAATTGCGGTTATGATAATGACGATGGGGTATCCGATTAAGTTAGTTTTTCTATCCATTTTTTAAGCTTTTAAAATGTTTGCGCTATTCTGTTGATAACCAGAATAAAAATTAGTTAGTTGCTCAACTCATTTCAAATGGGAATATTTTTGAGTTTTTGATACAAGTCGAGTAGGTTTATCAGTATTAAAAATACTATTATTCTATTGTTTTAAAAAAGTAATTTAAAGATTTGTTAAAAAGAAAAGGAGTGAACCCCTTAATTACGGGGGTGTTTTGTTGATTTATGGTGAGGTTGTGGGTGTTTTATATTGTTAAAAAAGGGGGTAAAACCCCCTTGTTAAAAAAGTGAATCAACTCTTTTTTTATAAAACAAGTTCCATTTTGATGTTACTTCTTTTATAAGGGGGAGTGTCTTCTAGTGGGATTTCTATAAAACCATATTTTTGATAAATATGGATGGCACTCTCTAAGATTTTATTAGAGTATAATATCAATTTTTTCCATCCTTGGTCTTTAGACAATTCGACGCAAAATTGTAAAAGCTGTTGTCCAATTCGATGTCCCTGAAATTGTGGTGATACTGCCATCTTTCCTAACTCATAGACGCCTTCTTCTACTTTGATAAGTGAAAATGTTCCTGCAATTTCAGATCCTACTTTAGCAAAAAATATATGTCCTCCCTTATTAATGATTAGCTCCTCACATTGCTCGAGTAAAGCTGCATCATGAGGTTCTGTTTCAAAAAATTTCTCTAACCATTCGATATTAAGAGAAGCAAAGTCTTTTGCATATCTGGGTTCAAAAGGTATAATTGTAGTTTTCATCTGTTTATACTATTGTTTTGTGAGATGAAACTCGCCGAATAATCATTTTTGGATGTATTAAAAACTTTATTATAGCTTGTTTCATTCTTTCATTTGATCTACATCGTATTTTTCTAATATTCTTTGACTTAAAGATTTTTCTTTTAGTTGGTTCTCTATGTGTGTAAGATGTCGTGTTAGACTTGTCGCACTTCCCTCGGTTAACCATTTTACCTGCTCATCGATTACATTCCATAAGGGCAGCATTTTTTGATGAATTTCTCTTCCGGTTGAAGAAAGTTTAAAGATTTTTTTTCGTTTATCGACTTTGTCGATTTTGTACGTAACCAGCTTTTTTGCTATTAATTTTTTTAATGCCTGAGTGATTGCAGGTTGGGTGTATTGCAAGGCTTCCTGGATGTTTGTCGTAGTTGCTGATTCTAGATCAATAATTACTTTAAAAATAGGGAATAAGTATGGATCGAAATCTATATGAGAGTTTGCATATACTAATTGTATCTCTTTCATCATGTACTCACTAAGACGCTTTAATCGAGACCCCAATCCTAGTTCTCCGTATTGTTGTAATTTATCTTTCATAAGTATTTATATAAGTACTTATGCAAATGTATTAAAAAAAAATAAACCCTAAAATTCTGAATGACTTGAATTGTTTAGGGTTTTATTTATATTACTTTTCTAAACCTTTTTTGAGTACCTCTTGAATTCCTGCCAGGTGATCACTAAACTGCATCATCTGGGCCAAAACTTGAGCCATTTCATTTTTATCACCAAAACCTTTTAGTTTATTGTTTTTTGCAAAAGTTTCTTTAATAGCATTCCAACGGTCGATTTCGTCTTTTGTAATGCTGTTGGTAAGTTCTTTGTATTTAAGCAGGTTGGCTTCTGCTGCACTGGTCAGGGTTTGTGATTCGTTTTCATAATGAGACAATAGCAAGGTCTGTAATTCTTTTTGATTCATAATAGGGACTACTTTGGCGACTAGTTTGCTCATATCTCGGTACGAACCTTGTAGTTTAAACGAAGGTTCTGTTCTATACGAATCTTCCATTGCTGCAGATTTAATATAGGTTTCATTGACCATAAGTACCGTGTTTCTAATTGTAACTACTTTTTCTAACACCGCTAGATAATCCTGAATTTCTTGTTTTGTGTGGTTTCCTTTAAGTTCGATACCATCCCTTGTTCCTGTTTCTACCATTTCTATTAAGCTATATATATCCTCAAAATGTGAACTGCTTAATTGATGTAAAACAGGGTTGGCCGTCATTGCATTTTCTACCAAGCTAAGTTTAAATAAATCTGCAGTATCCCCTATAATATCTCCCAAATTATAGATATCTGCTCGGTTTGCTAACATATCTGGAATCTGAAATTTTTCACCACTTTCTGTATAAGGGTTTCCGGCCATAATTACACAGAATTTTTTGCTTCTTAGGTCATAGGTTTTTGGGTTTCCGTTATAAACACCTTCAATTTTTCTGGTTCCGTCTGATAGTGAAATGAATTTCTGAAGAAACTCTGGATTGCAATGTTGTATATCATCAAGATACAACATTACATTGTTCCCCATTTCAAAAGCCAGGTTTAGCTTTTTTAACTCTTCTCTGGCAGCAGAGTTATTTGCGGCCATTGGATCGACAGAAGTTACTTCATGCCCAATCGCGGGACCATTGATTTTCATAAAGACCAACCCAAGGCGATTGGCCATATATTCCATAAGAGTTGTTTTACCATAGCCAGGAGGGGATATGAGTAATAACATTCCCATACGATCGGTACGTTTATTAGCTCCTACACTACCTAATTGTTTAGCCAGGTTATCTCCAAAAAGAGGAAGATAGACCTGATCAATTAATTTGTTCCTTACAAATGAAGAAAGTACTCGTGGTTTAAACTCTTCTAACTTAAGAGTTTCTTTTAAGTCTTCTGTAACCAAATGTTTGGCTTGACGATATGCTTCGAAGGCAGGAACTTCAGTTTTTGTAAAATGATTTAATTTTGAAATGAAATCATGATAATTGAAGCTAAATTCACCCTCTGTAATTGTTTGATGACTACCATTTAATCCTGTTATGGTTTGAGAAGGTGTAACATGAATTATTTCTGATGTTACCTCATTTTTAAATAATAGTATAGCAATGATTTCATGAATATAGTCTATCTGCTGCGGTTGGTATACTTTTATGTACGAAGTAACCCATTGTAAGGAAAGGTTAATTTTGTCTTGCCACGTTGAAGAATCCTTTAAGTTGAGATCTAATTCGAGTGATTTTCTAAGTTCTGTATATGCTTTTTTCTTTTTTACTTCTTTAATAAATGCTTCGGTAAGTTCATGCGCCATTTGACTAATGCAAAAAGTGTCATCACTTTGTAATTCGGTAAAAAGATACGTTGCAATATGATTGAAGAATTCTTTTGTAAGATTAAGTTTGTCTATACTTTTGTGAGAATTGTTATGAGATACTTCGACAGGTGCTGTAGTATAATATTCAGGAATTAAACTCTTTATAAGAATAGAATTTGAAATCTCATGGGCTAAATCGGAAATAACATTCTCATACTCGATGCTATTAGGAAAAATCTCAAGAACTTTTCCTGAAGCTTTTATAGTCTCGTTCCAATAGGTTTGTTTTTCTGAATTTAATTGGTGCCAGAAATATTGTGCAAATGCTCGTGTATTAGGTGTGAAACGCAGTAATCCTAAGTCATAAGTTTTGTTTACCAAAACTTTTAGAATTTTAACAGCATCTATATCGTGTACGCCTTTTACGTATCCCTCGGTATAATTTTTACTGCTTTCAGATTTAACAAGTTCAAGCAGCTGTTCTTCATTCATAGCCGAAAGGTCTTTATAGTCGTTGATATTTTGCTTAATTGAATACTTATTAAATATTTTATAAGCTAAGTATGCAGAACGATAGACTTCTCGGTTTTCAGAAATTAATTCCTGATCCCAGTACTTTTTAGACTTTAGTAATGTTTCATTAGTGATTTCCTGGTAAAAATCGGTTCCTGTTAAATGATAAGCTAATGCATTATTTTTATATACAATAGTAAGATCCAGAGGCTGTTTGTTAACGCCAAACTTATGTTTGCCTAGTTTAATAATGTTTTCTCCATCTTCATATAAATCCTGTTTGTCTTTTAGTTTTCTTGTGGCGTCTTCTTTGGCAACTTTCACCGCTGTTTCTATGGCTTCTGCTTTGCCTGCATCATCCAGTTCTTTAAGTTGTATAACAATATCATGCAGTTTGTTGATCATTAGATCAGATGCAAAATATCCATTGATATCTATAACGGTGCTAAAACTTAATGCTTTTTTTGCAACTCCCTTTAGAATTCGATTGGCAGCCTTTTCTAGGGCAATAGCTTTTTTATTTCGACTTTCGATCAGGCTATTTTTTCGACCTTCGAAAGCGTTGTATACTTCTTCGCGTTTTTCGATTATCAGGGTGATAAATTCTTCAAAATCTGCAAACCTACCTTCCAGATCTTCAAGCTGAACAGAAACCTTATTAAGCAGCTCGTCTGTCTTTTCTGGGGTGTTGGCAATATCCAGGTAGTTAATAATACTTTGGTCAACCAATTTGATCTGCGCAGCAAACTCTGCTGTAGCTTCTTTACTGCCTAAAGATTTGATTTTATTCTTGATTCCCGCTTTGAGTTGGTTGATCGTGGCAAAAATCAATGAGATATTATCAATAATTTTGGTAGAGTGTGAAGTGTCTTCTATCTGTAGGTTAGAAACGATATCGATAAGCATTTCTAAGTCTGTAGCGACTTGGTTTACTTCTCCTTCAAGTTTTTTGGCCTCGATTACTTTTTTGATCGTGTCGAGATCTTTTTCTTTTTCTTTAATACGATCGTGATAGGGGAGTAGTGCTTTGTCATCCAGTAAAAATTGAACACAATGTTGTGAAATTTTTTCAGTTTGCGTTACAATACTAGCCTCCAAATTTTCAATAAAAGTGCTATCTACATAGCGTATGTCATTAAGCCCAATGACTTCACCTCTCAAGGATCGAAGCTGAGATAAAACAGTTACAAAATCATCAATAGATCTAAAAGAACTGCTTTTGATTTTTCCAAAAATAGCTTCGGCTTTTTCTTGTGTCTCTTTGGTACTGTTGGCAGCAGTTTTTCTGAGCTGAACTACTTTTTCGAATTCATCAATAGCTGCATTAGCCGCATTATTAATTTCTTCTAAGGGAATGTCTAAACGGTATGTGTCTTCTTCTCTAATCCAGTAATAACTATCTATAACGTCATTAGAGAATTTTGCCAAATCATCATATAAACCGTCATAATTATCTTCTTTATTAAGAAGGGTAATGAGTGCATTGCATTCTGCCATTGCCTTTACAATATCCTTATTACCTATTTTGTATATAAGCGTCTCGATATGTTCTGATGGCAAAATATTTCCTTTCATAAAAGGAGTTTGCCATATCTGGATCACGTGGTGCTTAGTTTGTTCATCTTCGGTTTTGAAGTAGCATAATTCGCCATTCTGTAAAATTGTAAAACCATTACAGATAATAGGCGTTTTTACCTCTTGTTCGATAACATTATATGACATCAAGGTGTATAGCCCTTTTTCGCTAGCATAAAAGACATATAAAAAATCTTCTCCGTTGGGCGAACTGATCTTTTCTTGAAATTTGACATCAGAAACCTCATTGGTAAAAAGTTTATGTTCACCAGATTGAAGGTAATACCCGTTTGGGTAAATGATTCCCTGATCATCGGGAAGCAAGATGCACGCGTCTTTAATACATTCGATTTTCTTTACCTCCTGCATTTTATGATTGTACACAAAATATCTTGGAGACTCTTGAAAAGGTTTAATTTCGAGCGCTATTAGGTTTCCGATATCGGCAAAACGATATTGACCATCATCTAGTGTTTGATCGATATGTGTTACCGGTTCATCCAGAATTCCTTTTCCTTCATCAGTATTATCTTCAATTTTAATAGTTAGGTCACCACCAATGGTTTCTACAAAAACTTTATCGAGAATAGAAATATGAGGATGCGTCCCATAACGGTGCATATCACGTGTAACTTCTGTCCAATTAAATTCGTATTGTGACGGAAACTTGAACTCGTGCTCACTACGATTATCTACATAGGTTAATTGTCCCTCGTTGATTAACCACTTAAATGTTTTGATGTCAGAAACACTTTTGCTAAGCTGAAAAACCATATGCAGGTAGTTACCAACAATGGCAAATTTAGAGAATATCGTATTGCGATAATACTTATAAAGATTCGTGAAATCGTTTATAAACGTAGCATCGTTAATAAGATCTAGTGGCTTTACAGAAAAATGATCATTGGTATAGGTATAGATGCTAAAAACATCGGCAAGTTGTATTTCTGTACGTAATCCAAAGTGCACATTGTAACCAAATAAGCAGTATTCGCCAATGGTAACAATATCACGTGCAATACAATTGTTTTCGGTATTGATGCGATTGTTAGCTATAAGTTTGGTTTCTACACTACCAAAAACTTCTTTACGGGCATCGTTTAATTGAACCAATCGTTTTTGTAGTTCACCCTTATGTTTTTGTAAACGATTTTGGATGATTTCGTAAGTACCTCCTTCTAATTGAGTATGTTGGTTGGTATTCGTTTCTTCCATAGTTTTTTACTCTAATTTTTATTCAGAGTTATTTTAAAGTTCCCCTCCTCTCTGAGGAGGGAAGAATTTGTCAAAGATAAATTCAGGGTGGTGTGTGATCCCCAACCACCTCTTTCTTCCGTTTTACGGAATTCATTCTCCTCCTTCAAAAGGAGGAGAGCATTTAGATAATAGCATAAATCATTATTCCGATAACTCCAGTTATAATCAATAAAGAAACGATCAGTCTCTTTCTAAAAAGGAGTTTTCTCTCTTTTCGTAATTTATCTCTAATCTCCTGTAATCTTTCTTCAGAAATTGGCTCTACTTTGATGCCTTTACTTTCTTTGTCTGTTTTACCAGTGATATGACTAAAAGCTTCTCTGCTTTTTTTTCTGCTATTATTCCGTAATGAATGAATAGCTTGCATCATTGCTCCTTCTCCTCCCATATTAAACCGTATTAAAAGTTAAACAATTCCCATCCTAAGCCTCCTCAGGATGAGAAGACTTTTATGGGTTTAAAAATGTGTTTATGAGTTGATTCATAAATGAATTGCGGTTTTTAACCACCTCTTTTCTTCCGCTTTGCGGAATTCATTCTCCTCCTTTTAAAAGGAGGAGAGTTTTTGGTTGTGTTTTTAATATTTTAGTTCAGTTTTTTGTCAGATAACCCTAACCCTTTTGCAAGGTTAAACAGGTTGGTGAATAGATCATTTTCTGAAGGATCTGTAGTTTTCTGTTTCAAATCCATTAGGATATTGGCTATTGTCAAGTTTTTAATATCTTCAGAAGAGATTCCGTATTGAGTAGCAAATTCTTTTATTTTCCCTAAAAGATTACCTTTTACATCATCACTTCCTAGAATAGCATCTTTTACATCCTGAATATTATCAGAGTGTTTTACTAATCGATCAATTCCTTTGGCTTTTGTAATCTGACCTACAATTTGATCAAAGAACATAGTTTCACCACCTACGATATCAATATTAGCAGCTTTTAGTGCTTCTCCAATTACATCTGCCTGCGCATAAGCAATTTCTTTTTGAATATTAACATGTGCTAAGTCTACTTGTAATTCTTTATCTAATCGTAATTTAAACTCTTCATGTTCTTTACCTACACCATCTAGTTTTTTCATTGCTTCTGCCTTCTCTTCGATTCCGGCTGCTTCTGCTAATGCTATTTCTTTATCACCAATAGCTTTGGCAAGTGCTTTTTCTTTATCACCAGTGGCTTCTGCTAACGCTTTTTCTTTGATTACTTCTGCCTCTGCAATTCCTTCTTCTTTTACGGCTTCTGCTTTAGCAAGTATTCCAGCTGCTTCTGCTTTTGCCTTTTTCTCTATGATAGTTGCCTCTACCAAACCTTCTCGTTCGTGAGCATCTGCTTTTGCATGCATTACTTGAGCTTCAGACATACCAATAGTTGCTTCTTCTTTGGCAGTAGCTTCTGCTAATGTTTTACGAGCTTCTGCTTCTTTTTCGCTAGCTTCTTTTTGTGCTTGTGCTTCGATATTAATTTCTTCTGCTTTTTGCTTGGCAGCTTCTTTTTGTGCTTCTGCTGCTTTGATGGTTGTGATTAATGCTTCTTGCGCATTTGCTTCGGCAATGGTAATTTTTACTTGTTTCTCACGATCGGCAGTTTTAAAAGCTTCGATGTCCTTCATGTTTTCTTGCTCTTCTACCACACCTTTTTCTAAGGTTACACGATCACGAATCACATCCTGAATATTCTTTTTCTCGACTTCTACTACTTTTTCTTTTTCTATTTGAGCAAGGGTAACAATACGTTCACGCTCTGTAGCCTCTAGCATTCTGTCTTTCTCTACTCTTTCTGTTTCTACAACATCGGTTCGTTGTTTGTTTTTGGCCGCTACTATGATCTGGCGCTCCATATTTTCTTCGGCCACCTTTACTTTTTCTTCTGTAGAAATACGGGCAGATTCAGATTTTAGTCTTTCTTCTTCTGATACCTTTAGGATTTCTGCTTCTTCACGAGCTTTGATATTAGCAATCTCACGTCTCTGTTGCTCTTCTTTTTCTGCTAATTGCTTATCAAGCTCTAGGATAGCTTCACGAGCTTCAACATCTTGTTTACGAATCACCTTTTCTTCATCACGTTTGATCAAGTTAGATTTCATGTTTTGCGCGGCGGTTAATTCTGTAATCTTTTTAATACCTTCTGCATCCAAAATATTATCTGATTTTAGGAATGAAACCGGTGTTTGTTCTAAATAATCGATAGCACAATCCTCTAGTGTATATCCATTTAGGTCAGTTCCAATGATATCTACAATCTCGTCTCTAAACTCTCTTCGAGCTTCATAAAGTTCTGTGAAATCAAACTTTTTTCCTACGGTTTTAAGTGCTTCTGAAAATTTAGCTTCGAATAAGTCTTCAAGTGTTGTAATATGTGATGCTCTTTCACAACCGATAGTTTGAGCAACTTTTTTGATATAGTCTACTTCACTATTTACTCTTACGAAGAAAGCAACTTTGATATCTGCTCGCATATTATCTTTACAAACAAGACCGTCGTTCCCTAATCGTTCTATTTGAATTTTCTTTACCGATATGTCCATAATTTCAACTTTGTGAAATACAGGAACAACATACAGTCCTTTGTCTGTTGCTACTTTGGTTCCTTTGAAACCTGTTCGAACAAGTGCTTGTCCTTGAGGGATTTTTTTGTAGAACATTGCGATAATCGCAAAGTATACGATGATAAGGAATAATATGAGTCCAATGCCTATTCCAATAAAAGGTAAAATGTTTTCCATGGTTGTCTTAGTTAATTTGTTCGTTGTATGATTGTACTAAATAATAATTTTTGTCTTCTGATTGTTTTATAATCAGTATTTGCTCGTGATAATTTATTTGTTCTCCGTTTAGCGATTTTACGTATATAGATAATGGGTTTGAGTCTGCGATAACTTCTGCAGATCCCATTTTGTCGCCAGAAATAGTGGATTGTAATGTGCCTTTTCTTCCTAATAAATCAATGGGTTCATCTCCATCTTTATTAAGGTTTTTAAAGAAACTTTTAAAAGGAGTTGTAAATATTTTTGTTAGTATCAAAGACGGAATAATCGCCGCTAGAAAAACTAGAAACCCTATGCTATGATCATATGTAGATGTTAAGGTAGTAACAATAGTTGTACATAACCACCATATAAAAATCCAACATGTAAACGTAAACATAAAGGGTAATCCTACAAAATTGAAGTAGATCAATAATATTTGCCACCATTTTAATGGCTTTCTTCTTTGTATGATATCTTCTTTGTTGACTTCTGTATTGGCGATATCTTCAAAGTCTAAATTTCCACCTTCGATATTGGTGTCGGTATCTACATCGATATCAGAATCAACATCAATATCTATGTCTACATCAAGATCAAAATCTATTCCCGAGATCATCGTGAATAACCAATATATGATTAATAAGATCATAAGTAAGGTTAATACAATGTTTACTTCTGAAAATGCTATGTCTATGAGTTCTTTCAATGGTTAGTGTGTTAAAATTGTAATGTTAGACTTTTAGTTATCCCTTTTTTCAAAATCTTCGTTGTTCATAATACTTATTCGTCTTATCGCCAGATAAAGTAAGATGACAAAAATAGCTACCCAAAACAGTATAATTATGAATGTTTTCATGATTTTTGGTTATTTAAATTTTACTGCAGTACCATAGGCTAATATTTCTGAAGCCCCCTGCATAACCATTGATGTCGTGAGTCGCACATTTATGACCCCATCTGCCCCTATTTTTTTTGCATCATTAATCATCCGTTGCATTGCCTGCTCTCTAGAGTGCGCTTGTAGCTTGGTATATTCTTCGATTTCACCACCTACAATATTTTTAAGCCCAGCAAAGACATCACGCCCAATATTTCGTGCTCTAACGGTGCTGCCTCTTGCGATTCCTAATACTACTTCAATTTCTTTGTTCGGTATGGTATCTGTTGTTGAAACTATCATAACATATTGGTTTTATAAACCTATAGTTCTTAATCTAAAGGTTTGGTTTACTCTTCTTTGTCTTTCATGCCTAATTGTTCTTTTAATTTGGCAAGATCATCTTCTGCATTGGCTTCTGTGGTATTAATAGCTTTGTCCAATTCTTCGTCTATAGATTTTGAAGTATTGGCAATGTCTCCATAGGCTTCTGCAAGTGCTTCTTCCTGATTGACTTTGTCCTTCATTCGTTCTAACATAGATACTGTGCTAGAGCTATCAATTTCTGCCATTTGTTTATTTACATTTTTGGTAGCAGTAGAAACTTTAACGCGTGCTTTCAGCGTTTTTAACTCGTTTTCCCACTTACTAATATTTTGTTTGATTTCTTGTACGCTTTTTTCGAGTTGCGCTACAGATTTATCAAACTTTTCGGTTTCATCTTTGCTTCGAGAAACATGCTGTTGTGATTCTTCCTTTTTAATAAGGGCTTCTTTGGCAAGTCGATCTGCCTCTGTCGTATCCATATCTCCATTTTGCGCTTTTTTGAGAATCAACATTGCTTTTTGCTGATAATCTTCTGCTTTAGAAATATATTCCTCGGTTTCATTTTTAGACCGTATAGCCATAGCTTTTACCTGTGCTAATGCTTCTAAACTTTTTTCGAGATCAGCTTTCATGTCTCTAATTCCTTGTTCGGTCATTTTTATGGGATCTTCCATCTTGTCTATTGCCGAATGTGCTTCTGCTTTACCAATCTTAAATAATCTTTTAAAAAAATTCATAGTATTAATATTTTGAAAAATTTATAATTTGATCTGAATATTCACTTAACAACAATCCCAGAGAGTTTAAAGACCCTTCTAGTTCGTTAAGATCCAGATGTTCTATTTGAAGTGTGTCACGAAAGATTACTTTTTCTCCAGATTCGTCCAGGACAAATGCACCATGTACAATATCCCTATTCTTTTGTAATAAGTTTCTATAGATGACCTCGTTTTTGTTTTTTATATTAAATATATGTTGCTCCATGATTAAAATCGGAGGCGCTACCCCAAGGATCATATTTTTGATCCCTTCATTTTCCTTGCTAATCATAATGATGCCCTCTCCTTTATTTTCGTGAATAACGTTGTAGTTAAGCTGAAGTAAGTAGTCTTTTACAAGTTGAAAGTGGTTTTGCATGTGCGATGGTTTATTAGATAGATAATTAGTAATGTATTTCGGTTTAAATGACTTGATCAATATTACAAAAAGCAACACAATTTTTGAGCTAATTCAATAGCTAAATTTGCCAGTGATATGATGACTGTAACCATGGGTATAATGATTTAAAGGTTCATAAATTGCTAAAAATCTTAGTAAATGTTTTTTTAACTTAAGAAAATGGGGAAGCGTTAAAAAGTATTTCTACTAAAATTAGCATTTCTCAAAAGTATTAGCTAATATTGTTAGTGTAAAAGTACAATAAATTTTTATAATTGCAAATAAAATTAGCAAAAATGTCATTTTTTGGAAAAAATATAAAAAAGATACGAGGAGTAAAATCGTTAAGTCAACAAGCATTTGCAGAGCTTTTTGACCTCAAACGAGGGACCTTAGGCGCTTATGAAGAGGGTAGAAGTGAACCTAAAATAGAAACATTAATTAAAATTGCTAACTATTTTAGCATATCGATAGATCATTTGCTAACCAGCGAACTTACCGTAAATCAACTTTTAAAGTTTAAGGGAGATCTTACCACTTATGCAGAAGACCTAAAAAAAGAACAGTTTGCCATTGTACCTTGTGTTACAGAAAATTTGGTAAATGATTATGTGACTTTATATAATAAAGAAGGATATAGCAAAGAATTGCCCACACTGCAATTGCCAATTAATCCCACCAAAGAATTTAGAGGGTATACCGTTAGTAATTTAGAAATGACCTCTCATGATAAAGGTTTTTACCCAAAAGATATTGTTATAGGAGAAAAAGTACCTCCTACAGTGATAAAAAAATTAAACAACGGAACTTTGGTTTTTGCAATAGTAGAGGATAAAATAATTTTTAGACGGCTTTATGTAACCAAAGGAAATGCGGTGTTAAGAGCAGATCATAAAAATATAGAGGATGAAGAATATCCTTTATCAGACATTAAAGAACTTTGGAGAGTGCGTTATGTTTTCTGTAAACGAATACCAGAGTTTGGAGATCATGTAGAGGATAAATTACTAATGATCGAACAAGAACTGCTAAAAATGAAGGATAGATTAACCAAATGAGGAAATGGGTTTTTTTGGAAATAGATATTGATAAAGGTCATATGCCTTTCTTACTTTTAATAATTTAACTTTTATATAATATACGTATAACTATTTGATTGTTCGTTGTTAATTGTGTTTTTGTGGTTTCTGCATAGTATTTATGAACGTCTACTGTAATGTAAGTTACATGCCTTATTTTATCTTAGGTCATAATAAACCAAACTTTAATACACATAGAATGAAAACGATTTTAGACCTAAAAGGAGTTAAAACTCTTAGTAAAGATGAGCAAACAGGTATCAATGGAGCGGCTGTTATACGTGGATGCACTCAAAGAGGAAGTCAATGCTGTGTTAACACAGGAGACCCCAGAGGGGTGTTTTGTGATGCAGGACGTTGCACCAGATGGGGATGTGTTTGGTATTAATGATTACCACTCCAAAGCATTTAAAGCGAAACTTTCTCAAGTTTCGCTTTTTTATGGTATAATTATTTTAAATGTAATATAGTGGTATATTGATTACAAATAATCGAACGTATCACAAATTGTATGCAACTTACTTCAGTATTTATCTAGATCATATAGCTAATAACCTTAAGTCTGTTTCGATTTAAAAAAGTATTTCTTTGATTGTTTACGTTGGTTTATTAAAAAAAAATTCTTTCGAGCATCGTATTAAATTATAAAATCAATGCCATATAAGGTTTTACAATTGCAAATTTATGTTAAATAGATTTTAGTTATTTATTGATTGTAACAATCAATTTAAGTTATAGATTTTCTTTTTAATATAGAGTATCTTTAAGGAAAGGATTCTATTCAAGTTAATTACTTATAACTAGAAACATATTTTTTTAAATCGTATGATTTTGTATTTTAAGATAAAATGTAATCTTAGAATAAGAACATGAGTAAAGATTTAGGTGAAACTTCGACAGAAACCTTACTAGAGACTTTCGAATACTAGAATTTAACCACTTAATATAAATCTAACCCATGGAAAATATTTTTAACGCTATTCGTAACAGAAAATTAGAAGAGGTAAAGGCTGTTTTGAAAACAAATCCAGAATTGATAAATGCTAAAGATGCTCTTGGATCAACCCCATTGTTATTGGCAACGTATTACGGACTGTACGATATTACCGAATATATACTTAGTTATCCGCAGGATGTTAATGTAAAAGATAATTTTGGAAACACAGCCTTAATGGGAGTGAGTTTTAAAGGAGATTATGATATTGCAAAGTTACTTATAGATCATGGAGCTGATGTAAATCAAAAAAATGTAAATGATGCTACGTCATTAATTTTTGCAGCTACCTATGGTCAAACACAGATAATTGAATTATTAGTTCAAAACGGAGCAAATATCTTTGTAAAAGACAAACAAGGATATACTGCAGAAATGCATGCTAAAAATAGAGGATTAGAAATTCCAAAATTAATTAAACTTGTGTCGTGAATACAGACAACTATATAGAAAGTATTAAATCTGTTACCATTAGATCTATTGAGATAAAAAAAAGGTTACTTATGTCTAGCTCTAAGGTAATGATCTTTGAATCTTTTCTAAAAGAAAACATAGGAAATGAAGTGTTAGTGGTAAACACGAATATTGGTATGGAAGTATATTACTATTCCAAGAATAATTATAGTAGATTTATTAGAGAAAGCGTGCTTTTGTATACTATTAAGAATGTGAACCCACTAAAATTAAAGTTTAGGGATAATTTGACAAGAAAAGAAGTGTATCAGAGCTTTTGTGAAGCGTTAATCACTTTTTCGCAATATCCACAATTGTTTTTGGCGTATGCTAAGAAGTTTATCTACCTAAAAAAGGAACATGACTCAAGTAAGTTTGTAATGCCAGTTTTGGACAGTTTTTTTGAAGAAGTTTTGGCATTTCTGGTTGAAACGGGGAAAATTCCTCATTATGAAAAAGTAAAAAGCGCAAAGTTTAAATCTCAGATATTGGATATAGATAACACGGTAATAAAGGATTTGATTTCTGAGATATTGTTAAAGAAACATTACAACTAATAGGTTCTATTCTTCATTTTTTGGTATAATTATAAATCAAGTTTTTAGACAAAATGCTCATTAATTCTTTTAAATGCTGTTTTGTTGGTTTTTGTAATTTTTGTAGCTTTTTTCTCTGATTTTATGTTGTAAAAACGTTAAATTTTTGCCATAGCATATATTTTATACGTCAAAATACAGGCGTTTTGAGCGCTTCGTAATAATATTGTGGTTTTACCATATCTATTTTTTGAAAACACTTAGTATCTTTATAATGAATTGATAGCTAGTCACTTCTATTATTAAGGTATAGCAGATTCGTCAAAATGGGAATAATCTTCAGAAATCCCCGGAAGAATGTTTAACATTACTTTAAGAACGTGATAGTTTAACCAAATTAAACTGTTCAGCTTAAAACTAATACTTCTAAGTACCCCCCATGAAGTACTTTTATATACTGAAATTGATGAAACATGCTAGAACCTTAATCTCTCTTCTATAACCTATAGATAAGATCCTAAGATTTTCTACATGACGGTCAATCGAATGCTAATCATTGATTATTAAATGATGCAATCGAGACCATGCATTACTAACATGATTTATTACAATAATGATTTTATATCTGACCTTGAAATAAGGTTGGGCTGTGATTCTACACACAAGAATCTAACGAATTATTGAACGGGCTTACATCGATTAAAACTTACTTTATTATTAAGAATTGATAGTGCTTTCTTAGGAAAGGGATCAATACAGATGCTAAAATTTTTCTATAGGATTGATTGAATCCTTGAGAGAAAAGGGCTTTACTAAGACGTGTTGTCTACTTTGACAGAGTTCTCGTCTTTACTTTTAAAATTTCTTGAATAAAATATTTTTTTCTAATGAGACCAATCCTACTATTTATATTTACTTTCTTTTTTTTATCCTGCGAAAAACCAGAAGAAGATGATACACTTGAAATGGAGCAGATATTTGTAGAAAACCCAGAAAGAATAATAAAGGTCAATATATTTTATATAGAGTCTCAAAAGTCATCTAAGCAATCTTCTTACAGCCTTGATGAAGCTGATTATATACACTATTTAAACGGTTACTATTTTCATAGATTAGGAATAGGGTTAGAGCTAGAAAAATCCAGTAGTATCGTAAACGATGATCTTTATGACCTAAGAGATAATAGAGGAGGAGAGCCTAGTACTTTTTTAATGCAATCAAAAAAAACATACGATAAAGACAAACTCAATATTTATATTATTAAAAGATCTAATATCTATGGAATCGCAGGAATAGGAAGAGATAAAAGAGTGCTGATAACAGATCACCATTTATATACTTCTAGCAGTCCACATGAGATTGGTCATGCATTAGGTCTGTTTCATAATGATGAAGATGGAAACATCATGAATTGTGGAGTAGTTAATAAAGATGAAAGAAGATTTTTTAACAATACACAACAAGAAAAAATGAAGAAACAAATAGACAACATCAATTTTAACAATGAACGCGGTTAGTTCTTTATAACGCAATTTACTATTTGGGATAGGTGATAGATAACAGCATATTTGAAATGGATGATGGTGTTTCAAATAGCTGTTATCTAATTGCTAAATAGTACGCTAATTAAAATTCTGCGTTAAGTGGTGTTCTAGGGTAAGGAATTACATCTCTAATATTACCCATACCGGTAACAAAAAGCACAAGGCGTTCAAAACCAAGTCCAAAACCACTATGAGTGCAAGTTCCAAAACGACGTGTGTCCAGATACCACCATAATTCTTCTTCGGGGATATTTAGAGCGGCCATTTTTTCTTTTAATACATCTAGGCGTTCCTCTCTTTGAGACCCTCCTACGATTTCTCCAATTCCCGGAAACAAGATATCCATTGCTCGAACCGTTTTACCATCATCATTTAGACGCATATAAAAAGATTTAATATCTGCAGGATAATCAAACAAAATAACAGGGCATTTAAAATGTTTTTCTACAAGAAAACGTTCGTGCTCACTTTGTAAATCTGCACCCCATCCATCGATAGGAAATTTGAATTTTTTCTTTTTATTTGGCTTAGAATTCTTTAGAATCTCGATCGCTTCTGTGTAACTTACTCTCTTAAAATTGTTTTCTAAAACAAACTTTAGCTTATCACGAAGTAACATTTCTGCTCGTTCTGCCTGTGGTTTTTGCTTATCTTCTTGTATTAGACGATTTTCTAAAAACTCAAGATCATCTTTGCAGTTTTCAAGTATATAGGTGATAACGTATTTGATAAAATCCTCGGCAAGATCCATATTACCGTCAAGATCACAAAATGCAACCTCTGGCTCTACCATCCAAAATTCTGCAAGGTGTCGAGATGTATTTGAGTTTTCTGCCCTAAAAGTAGGTCCAAAAGTATAGACTTGCCCTAAGCCCATCGCATATGTTTCGGCTTCTAATTGACCAGAAACGGTTAAGTTGGTTTCTCCGCCAAAAAAATCTTGTTTGTGATCTACATTTCCATTTTCATCTTTAGGAATGTTATTGAGATCTAAATTGGTTACTTTAAAGGCCTCTCCTGCACCCTCTGCATCACTTTTTGTAATAACAGGAGTATGAACATAATAAAAGTTGTTTTTCTGAAAATATTCATGAATGGCAAAAGATAATTTTGAGCGAACTCTCATGATAGCTCCAAAAGTATTGGTTCGCACTCTAAGATGTGCTTGCTCTCTTAGTTTTTCAAGGGAATGTCTTTTGGGAGAAAGGATAGTCAATTTTAATTCTTCAGGGTCTGCCTCTCCTTCAATCTCTATAGATGATACTTGAATCTCTACACGTTGTCCTTTACCTTGGCTTTCAATCAAAGTTCCATTTACTGTAATTGCGGCGCCAACATTTATTCGGTTTTGAATATTAGAATCAATAGTGTTATCCTCAATAACACATTGTATATTATTAATTGTTGATCCGTCATTTATAGCAATAAAGCGATCATTTCTAAAAGAACGAACCCAACCTTTGATCATTACAGGTTGTAATAGTTTATCACTTTGTAGTACTTCTATTACCTTAGTATGTTGCATTGTAAGTTTATTTTCTAAATAGTATTTTCCTTCGATTTACATGTAAGTATAACAGATATAATTGTGCCTGTCTAAGACCATGTAAATTTTTTGAAGTAGCAAAGATAATTTTTTAATCTGATTGAAGCATAGTCTATTGAATTCAAAAAGGAATCTTATAAGAAATATTATAAGTATAACGGATTAATATAACCTACTGATAGTTTTAAAAAGATGATATCTGACGTTTTCCTAAGTCTCAATTTTACGCAAAAACCGTAATTTGATGTGTTTTGAAGCCTAAACGTTGTTATTTGCTGATTTTTTCAAAAAAAGTTATGCGTTCATAATATTTCGCAAAACATTGATTTATAGTATTTTGTGTTGTTTTTGTGGTAGTGTGATATGGTTAAATAATGTTA
This sequence comes from Aquimarina discodermiae, assembly GCF_040786235.1. NCBI lineage: Bacteria > Pseudomonadati > Bacteroidota > Flavobacteriia > Flavobacteriales > Flavobacteriaceae > Aquimarina > Aquimarina discodermiae. Next base: position 126,648 of record NZ_JBFMKP010000004.1, on the reverse strand, counting down.
AAATTGCGTGTTTTTTTAAGAAAAGGGGACTTTTCCCCCCGTTTTGGTATTTCATAATATTAAAACGGGCTGTATCTTGCATATGCAATTATGACGATTGTGTTTACGTTAAGTTTAGTTCGATAGGTTTTGGGGTAATCTATCTTACAAAGGCCCTGCCAGATTCTGGTGGGGCTTTGGTTTTTTTGATTACTTGGTAGTTCAATTTTTCAAGGCTTGCCCAGAAGTTTAAAAGCTTTTTCTGCTGGGTGCCCCGAGAGTTTGTTTCGTAGGGGTAGGCATATATAAGTAAAGCAAAGAATAGGCTTGTATGCTACTTATAGAAAAGATAGATGATTACTTATAGAACTGGTTTAAACTTTTTTCAATTCGCTATAAAAATGCTCTTTTTCACTCAATTGAAATGTTTTTCGCATGAATCAAAAAAGTTTAAACCAGTTCATAGTTTTATTTTTGTTCCTCCTGTGTATCTTCTAATTCATCATCATTTGGGATGATTTTTAAAGTAGGCTCTTTTAACGTTTTTTTATTGGCGATACTTCGTTCTAATGATAATAATAAAGATGGAAGTAATAAAAGGTTAGCCAGCATAGCAAATAGCAATGTCGTAGAGACCAATCCACCAAGTGCTTTAGTTCCTCCAAAACTAGAAATCATAAATACCGAGAATCCAAAAAACAAAACGGTAGAAGTATAAAACATACTTACTCCTGTTTCTTTTAACGCAGCAAAAACCGATTTTCTAATTCTCCAGTGATTGGATTTAAGTTCTTGTCTGTATTTGGCTAAAAAATGTATGGTGTCATCGACAGAAATACCAAAAGCAATGCTAAATACTAATATGGTAGATGGTTTTATAGGAACTCCAAGATACCCCATCAAACCGGCTGTCATAAGCAATGGTAACAGGTTGGGGATTAATGAAATTGCAATCATTTTCCAGGATCTAAACATCCACGCCATAAAAAGAGCTATTAAAATAACTGCTAACCCAAGGGAGAAGGTGAGGTTCCAGATAAGGTATTTTGTACCTTTTTGAAATATAAGGGCTTTACCTGTAAATGATACATCGTATCGATCTTTTGGGAACAATTTCTCTAATTTTGGAGCTAACGTAGCTTCAAGACGATCCATTTCATCAGTTCCTACATCTTTCATAAAGGTGGTTATTCTTGCATATTGACCTGTAGAATCAATATAGCTTTTCATAACTCCTGCTTTGGACTCAAAACTTTTGGTATATGGTAAAATAAAGTTTTTTTCCTGACTGGTAGGAATCTGATAATATTTCGGATTTCCGTTATAAAAAGCCTGCTTAGAATACTTAACCAAACTTACTATAGAGATGGGTTTGGATAGTTGAGGCGTCTCTTCTAAAAGCTCTTCGAGCTTTTCCATACGTTTTAATGTAGACAATTTTAAAACACCTTGTTTTTTCTTGGTGTCAATAAGTATTTCTAGAGGCATTATACCGTCAAACTCGTTTTCAAAAAAGATAATGTCTTTGTAAAACCCGGCAGATTTAGGCATATCTTCTAATAGGCTACCAGAAACTTTTATCGTATATATACCAATAATACTTACTATAAGAATAATCACAGATGAAAAATAGATGGTTACTCTTCTGGTTTTAACCATATTTTCCATCCAATCAACTAGTCGTTCTATCCATCTTTTTCCCAAATGTTTTAAATGTCTTTCTTTGGGTTGTGGCATGTAGCTATAGATGATTGTTATGACCAACAAACAAAGTATAAATAAGGCAATTATATTGATCGAAGCTACAATACCAAATTCTTTAAGTAATTTGCTTTCTGTTAAGGCAAAGGTTGCAAAACCAGAAGCGGTGGTAACATTGGTCATTAAGGTGGCGTTACCGACTTTGGTAATCACGCGTTGTAATGATTTTGCCTTATTACCGTGTTTCTTTATCTCTTGTTGGTATTTGTTAATTAGGAAAATGCAATTAGGAATTCCTATGACAATTACCAATGGTGGTATAATGGCCGTAAGAACAGTGATTTCATATTCTAAAAGTCCCAAAATACCAAAAGCCCACATAACACCAATAATAACCGCAGTCATAGATATAAAGGTGGCTCTAAAGGATCTAAAAAAGAAAAAGAAAATTAGTGAGGTAACCAATAATGCTGCTATAATGAATATTTGAATTTCATCCATAATGTTCTGAGAATTCAAAGTCCTGATATAGGGCATACCAGATACTTTGATGTCTACATTATATGTTTCTTCAAAGGCTTCAACAGCCGGAAGTAATTTTTTCTCAATAAATATTTTTCTAAGGGAAGTGTTTACGATATCCTTTTTTAGATATAATGCACTTTGTACGGTTTGAGATTTTTTGCTGTATACCAGTCCTTCATAAAAAGGGAGCTTATTAAAAAGTTGATCTTTATATTGCTTAACCTGGGTTTCAGAATAAATAGAATCTTTAATAAACGGGGTTAACTCAAATCGGGCGGGGTTCTCCTTTTTTTCTAAAGTTTTAAGATCGGCCACAGAAATGACCAAATCAATTTCTTCATGTTTTTTAAATGAAGTATTAAAATCATTCCAGGCTTTTAATTTTGTTGGCGTAAAAAGGGAACTATCTTTAATGGCCATCACAATTAAATTTCCTTCTTCTCCAAACTGATCAAGAAACTTTTGATATTTTATATTGACCTCATGGTCATCGGGAAGAAGATTTGCTTCAGAAAAAGAAAACCTCATGTTTTTCCACTGAAATCCTAAAAATACTGTGATTCCTATAATTGCCAGAAATATAATCGCTCTATTACGTAATATGATTCCAGCCAATGCGTTCCAAAACCCGAAACTGAATAATTTAACCATTCTTTATTTTCCTTTCCAGTTGCAAATGTAATGATTTGAATAGTTATTATTTGCGAATTTTTAGGAAAGAAAACGATTTATTTATAAATGTTTAAAGTTTTAGATAGAAAGTGAATTTGAAAGAAATGTTATCATCAAACTTGGGTAAGTGATATGCGCCATATCGGTAGGCAAAACTTAATCCAAAACCTGCAAACAACTTATTTAATTCTAGACCAGATTCTTGATAACCGTGACGTAGAGATGAAAACTTTACTCCCTGGTGTTTGTCCTGATTATTAATGTCACCAATTGCATAACGACTTATAAAAACAAGTTCGGGAGCAAACCAACTAGTGATCTTAACAGGTTTTATTCGATGCTTAATTTGTAAAGTGGCTAGTTTATTACTAAAAAACTCTCCAAAATACATGGTTTCAAAGGTTCTTCTACCTGCAACAGAAAACCTTTGAAGAATTACTTCTCTAGTAGGAGCATTCGGGTATGCATGAAATAGATGAGATAATGGGATGTCACCTGAGGCTATATCTCCTTCGAACAAAAAACTGGTTTTAGACTGATTAATTCGGTTAATAGCATACTCTGCTTTAATACCTATTTTGCTATATACAAAATTACTTTTATAAACTCCTTTTATACTTTGTGTATATTGGGCGGTAATTTTTGGATACCCTTCGTGGATTTCTTTGTATTGATTAGGTGTTTTTAGAAATTTACTAAATGGACTCCATCTAAGTGCAACTGTGGCTTCTGCAATCTTATATTCAGAAAAAGAATTTCCGTTGTTTAAGTATCTATAACTATTTGTTTGATTTATGGTGCTTACCGAAAGTTGAGTCTCTGATAGTAACTTAGGAAATATTTGATGTTGAAGACTTGTACGCCAGGTTTTGTGCTTATAATAAAAATCAATATTCACCAAACGAGGCTCGAATAAGGAGTATACTCTTCTATCTGTTAAATATAGAAAGCTTCCCACTTCTTTAATATCATCTGTGTAATTAACATTAAGCCATGAGCCTCTACTTTTGTTTAATAAAACTCCACCGCCAAGCCCATATTTGTATTTGGCATCATTAAAACCATACACACCATATCCTTCTATTCTAAACCTTTTAGAAAACTTTGTGTTAGTAACTCCTCCTAAACCTAACCTAAAGCCTTCATAATTGTTGTACTTGATAGGGTAGGTGAGATCAAAGTTGAAAAAACCTATCGGATAATAGCCTTTGTTGAAATTTTGAATCACATCAATCCTACGACCAATGTTTTGTGCTTTTACAATACTATCAACAGCAGGAAAAGAATTAATATCTTTTTGTGTAATAGCACTTGTTCTATAGGTTTTCCAATAGGATTCGTCTCTATTATTAGCTTTAGGGTCTATTTGGATAAAAGCTTGATCTCGTTTAATATCTTGTTTTGAATTTAATTCGATATCGATTAAATCTGTAGAAGAATTAAGAAAATTAGGATCTTTTGATTTGTCTTTTGAGCTATTTCCTAATCGACCTACAGAAATTTGCCCACCAAAAAGGCTTACTTTGTGTCTTCGACTTCCTTGGCGAATGGTAATTTCTTGATGCGTAGGGAACCAGATGTTTTCTTTAGGGAAATGATTGAAATCATGTATTGCCATAACATCAAGTTCTCCTTTTAATTCTATAATCGCTTTTTGAATGGCAAATGTCTCTTTGTCAATAAATAAAACTCCTTCTAGGTTCGCATAATTTTTTGATTTCTTAGGTTGAAACCAAAGTACATAGGCGGGGTTTTTTGTTTGAATCGTATCTAGAATCTTATAATAGTAGTTTTTTTGTGCATTTTTTGATAATGGTCCAATGTAAGTATTGTTAAAAATAGTATACTCTTCATTGTATAAAGAATTTGATTGTATTTTGATACCTAGTAAGGTGTGTATAGGTTCTTTGAAACCAGTCATTCTGGTAGCAAGTACCGTTTCTTTTTCTCCAATATTTTTTTTGAATTGATGATGACTAATTTTCTCTGATAGAAAGGAGTGTGTTTGATTAAATAGGTGCTCAATATCTACGTTGGTAGTATCTGGTGTTTTTAGTAATGTCTGGTTGTCTGCTGTAATTTTTAGTTTGTTGTAGCTTTTGTAACTATATCCTTTTAAAGCTTTTTGAGGGTTATTTTTCTTTTTTCTAACAAGTGCTTCTTTAATAACTCTAATCGCATTATTATCTGTAATATCTATTTTTGCATCATCAGATATTCCTTCTTTCGCCTCTAGGGTAATTTCAATCTTTTCTATATTGACTGAGGTAACCTTTACAACTTTCGAGTGGTATTTTAAATGTGCTATTGTTAGGGATAGATCAGAGGGGTTAGAAGGGCAATGGATTACAAACTTGCCTTCTACAGAGCTTAAGGCATAGGATGAATTATTTGTTTTTATAGTTGCAAAAGGTATAGGCTTGCCTGATTTTGCATCTTTAACAACTCCATTAATATGAACTTGAGAGAATAGGAGGGTGTTTGCAAAAAATAGTAAACAAAAAAGAATTTTATGCATTATGGGTATCGAATTCAAAAAAACGAATATACAAAAAAGCGTTTTCAAAAAAGGAAAACGCTTATGTAATAAATTTATCTTTGTGCAAAAGGCTAAACTGTCATAATCTCTTTTTCCTTAGCGATTAACATCTCATCGATCTTTTTTATAAAAGAATTGGTTAATTCCTGAATGTCCACTTCTGTGTTTTTTACCATGTCTTCAGATAATCCGTCTTTTTCTAATTTTTTAATTTCATTATTGGCATTCTTGCGATCATTTCTAACTCCAACCTTAGAGTCTTCTGCCTCTGATTTTGCTTGTCGGGCCAAGTCTCTACGTCTTTCTTCTGTAAGGGGAGGTACATTAATTATTACACTTTCACCATTGTTCATAGGATTAAAGCCTAAATTGGCCACCATAATACCTTTTTCTATTTCTGGAATTAGAGATTTTTCAAATGGTTGAATAGAAATTGTTCTTGCATCGGGAGTAGATACATTTCCAACCTGATTTAAAGGTGTAGGAGCACCATAATATTCTACCATTACACTGCCTAGCATTGCGGGAGACGCTTTGCCAGCTCTGATATTTAGTAATTTTTTTTCTAAATGAAGAATAGCGGCTTGCATTGCTTCTTTAGTTGAATCTATAATAAAATCTACTTCTTCGTTCATTTTTAAGTTCTTTTCTTCTGATTAATCAAAAAATAAGCCAATATGTTGTAGTTTAAAGGTTTACCTGGGTACCGATTGATTCTCCTGATATTACCTTTAATAAGTTTCCTTTTTTATTCATATCAAAAACTATGATAGGAAGTTCATTCTCCTGACTTAATGTAAAGGCGGTGGTGTCCATTACTTTTAGCCCTTTGCGTAGAACATCATCAAATGATATGAAATCAAATTTTGTTGCGTCTGCATTCTTTTCAGGATCCGAAGTATAAATTCCATCAACACGAGTTCCTTTTAAGATTACGTCTGCATTTATTTCGATCGCTCTTAACACTGCAGCAGAGTCTGTTGTAAAATAAGGATTTCCTGTTCCTCCACCAAAAATAACAACTCTTCCTTTTTCCATATGACGTAAAGCTCTACGTCTTATAAAAGGTTCTGCTACCTCGTTGATTTTTACCGCAGATTGTAGGCGAGTAGGTATTTCTGCATCTTCTAAGGCACTTTGTAAAGCTAAGCCATTAATTACAGTTGCTAACATACCCATATGGTCTGCTTGAACTCTATCCATGCCTTTGCTTGCGCCTGCTACTCCTCTAAAAATATTACCACCTCCTATTACGATAGCAACTTGCACGTTCTTGTCGGTGATTTGTTTTATTTCATGTGCGTATTCTGCTAGTCTTTTTGGATCAATTCCGTATTGGCGATCGCCCATAAGTGCTTCGCCAGATAATTTTAGTAATATTCTTTTGTATTTCATTGCAAGGTTTAACTATGGTGCAAATATAATCATATTCTTAATTTAGAAAATAATTTAGAAAATAAAGCTAAAAATTTTGAAAACCATCTTACAACATAGCTACTCTTGATGTAGGAAAAAAAGGGTTGTTTTCCCCTATTGATATTATTGTTTAGTAGTAAAATATGTTATACGTTTGCTACGGGGAAAACAAAGAATGTTGGGGATAGAATTGTTGATAAAATAGTGTGATGCGTGTAAAAGCGTAAAGTGATATAAGCACTAGTAGAAAACCAATTGGGGAGTTGGTTATATACAATAGCAGTTTATTAAATTAATTAGTTTAGTTTATAATCACTAAAAAATCACTGTTTAGAACTTTTCTGAAATGACGAAAAAAAACCGCTTCATAAATTGAAGCGGTTTTTGTTTTTATAAGAATAAGATGGTTTATCCTAGTGCTACTCTTTCGAATGCTACAACAGATACATCACCTAATGTTTTTACGTAATCAGCAACGCTCTTTTTGTTATCCTTGATAAAGGCTTGGTTAACCAATGTGTTGTCCTTAAAATAACGTTTGATTTTTCCTTTGGCAATATTGTCTAACATAGCTTCTGGCTTCCCTTCTTGACGTAATTGATCTTTTGCTATTTCAATTTCTTTTTCGATAATTGACTGATCAACTCCTTCTTCGTTTAGGGCTACAGGATTCATAGCTGCCGCTTGCATTGCTACATCTTTAGCAACTTCGTCTGCACCGTTTCCGTTTCCAGATAAACCTGTTAATACACCAATTTTATTACCAGCATGGATGTAAGAACCAACAAAAGGAGCTTCTAGTACTCTAAAATCACCTATTTCGATTTTTTCACCGATTACACCTGTTTGTTCAGTTAACTTGTCCTGTACAGATATACCGTTAAAGTCTTTTGTAAGTAATTCTTCTTTTGAAGAAGCACTTAATGCTAATTCTGCTAATTCATGAGCTAGAGAAACGAATGTTTCATTTTTTCCTACAAAATCAGTTTCACAATTAAGAGAAACGATAACTCCCTTGTTCTTTGCTTCATTAACTTTTGCAATAACAGCACCTTCAGTAGAATCTCTATCTGCTCTGTTAGCAGCAACTTTTTGACCTTTTTTTCTAAGGACTTCGATAGCTTTATCAAAATCTCCATCAGCTTCTACAAGTGCTTTTTTGCAATCCATCATTCCTGCACCTGTTGCTTTTCTTAGCTTATTTACTTCTGCGGCGGTAATCTTTGCCATATCGTTTAAGTGTTTAATTTATGTTGTGTTTAAAAAAACAAGTCGTTTAGTTAGTACTGCAAAAGTAAAGAACCAAACGACTTGTCAATTTTATATTAAAGTTAAGCTTTCCTTTTTATGGTAGTGACTTAACTTCGAATTTTAAAAGATTGTAAATTGTCAATCTGTTTACTCTTCTTCTTGTTTTGCAGCTTCTGAAACCACTGCTGGTGCTTCTACAGCAACTTCTGTAGCTGCGGCTTTAGTTTCAGTTTTTGCTTTTGATTCTGCAGGTTTAGCTTCGCTTTTTGATGCCTTTCTTTCATTTAATCCTTCGATAACAGCATCGCTAACGTAAGTCATTACTTTGTCTATAGATTTAGAAGCATCATCATTTGCAGGGATTACATACTGTACTTGACGAGGGTCAGAGTTAGTATCAACCATTGCAAAAATTGGAATGTTTAATTTCTGTGCTTCTTTTATAGCGATATGCTCGCGTTTAATATCTACAACAAATAATGCGCCAGGTAAACGAGTCATGTCAGAAATAGAACCTAAGTTCTTTTCTAATTTAGCTCTTAAACGATCTACCTGTAAACGTTCTTTTTTTGATAGCGTGTTAAAAGTACCGTCTTTCTTCATTCTATCGATCGCAGCCATTTTTTTAACTGCTTTACGAATAGTAACAAAGTTAGTTAGCATTCCACCAGGCCATCTTTCTGTAATATATGGTTGGTTAGCTTTGCTAGCTTTTTCAGCAACGATTTCTTTAGCTTGTTTTTTTGTAGCAACAAAAAGGATTTTTCTGCCAGAGGCTGCAATCTTTTTTAAAGCTTCACCAGCTTCGTCTATTTTTGCAGCAGTTTTATATAGATTAATGATGTGAATACCATTACGCTCCATATAGATATATGGTGCCATGTTTGGATCCCATCTTCTTGTCAAGTGTCCAAAGTGTACACCTGCATCAAGTAATTCTTTTACTTCGATATTGTTTGCCATTTTTGTAATAGTTTACTTTCTGTTGAATTAGCAATGCGCAAGTGGCTACTTGTTTTGTATGGCCTTGTGCATTTAGATGCTAAACTAACCCCTCAAATCGAGGTAACAACAAATTCTGTTTTAATAAATTAACGTTTAGAGAACTGGAATTTCTTACGAGCTTTTTTCTGACCGAATTTCTTACGCTCAACCATTCTTGGATCTCTTGTCAATAAACCTTCTGGTTTAAGGATGCTTCTGTTTTCTTCATCCAATTCGCATACAGCTCTTGATATAGCTAAACGAACGGCTTCAGCTTGGCCAGTAATTCCACCACCATATACGTTTACATTTACATCGTACTTGTCTTCGTTACTTGTTAATGTAAGCGGTTGGTTTACCTTGTACTGCAATGTTGCAGTAGTGAAATACTCGTTAAGGTCTTTTTTGTTAACCGTAATTTTTCCAGAACCATCTTTAAGATAAACTCTAGCTACAGCCGTCTTTCTACGACCAATTTTGTGAATAACTTCCATCTACTTAAATTCTTTTAAGTTAACAGTTTTAGGTTGCTGAGCATCTTGATTGTGATCGGCTCCTGCATATACCTTTAAATTACGAAATAAAGCCGCTCCTAATTTGTTTTTAGGTAGCATCCCTTTTACCGCTTTTTCGATTAAACGCTCTGGATTTTTGTCAAACAATTCCTGAGCAGTAAGACTTCTTTGCCCTCCAGGGTATCCAGTGTGACGGATATAAGATTTATCTGTCCACTTTTTCCCTGTTAAGTTGATTTTTTCGGCGTTAGTAATAATTACATTATCACCGCAATCAACGTGTGGGGTAAAGCTAGGTTTATGCTTACCTCTTAGTAGTTTTGCTACTACAGAAGAAAGACGACCTAAAGTCTGTCCCTCAGCATCTACATGCAACCATTCTTTATTCACGGTAGCTTTATTAGCAGATACTGTTTTGTAACTTAATGTGTCCACACTAATTATTTTTTCTTAATTAAACATTCCTTCTCCTATCATAAAATAGGGGTGCAAATGTACGATTATATATTTATATAGCAAATAGGTGATCCATAATATTTTAAAAGCTTCATCATTTAATTTTAAATAAATGGTTCAACGGGTTTTGAAAATACAACTACTTGGTAGGTAAATAGGGGGGTATGTGTTAATCTTTTATTAAACAGAAAGGAATACTGCAACATTTTTTGATAATTTATCATCTGTAAGGGGAAATCAATCAAAAATATAATCAATATGAAATGTTATCACCATTTTTTGGTTCTTTGTTTAGTGCCTTTTTTTTCTTTGGCACAGGACTCTTTAACTACGGTAAAGAAAAGAGTGTACACAACAAAACCTATATTGGATTTGGGGGAACCAAAAATTGATGGTCTTATTAATGATAAAAGCTGGGATGTGGTAGATTGGGCGTCTGATTTTATAGAAAGCAGACCTGATGAAAACACTCCTCCAAGTCAACAAACCAAGTTTAAAGTTTTATATGACCAAAAATACCTTTATGTAGCATATCGCTGTTTTGATACCGAACCAGATAAAATTGAAAAAAGATTGTCTAGAAGAGATGGCTTTGTGGGAGACAGGATTACACTTATATTAGATACCTATCATGATAAAAGAACAGCTTTCGCTTTTACAATATCTGCTGCCGGAGTGAAGGGAGACGAGTTTGTTTCTCAGAATGGAAATAATTGGGATGATAGTTGGAACCCGATATGGTATGCAGCAAGTGCTATAGACAGTGAAGGCTGGACGGCCGAAATTAAAATACCGCTTAGTCAGCTAAAATTTGGAAAGAGTAAAGAGCAAATATGGGGATTGCAAGTTAATAGATTGTTTTTTCGTAATGACGAACGTTCGGTATGGCAGCGCATACCACAAGATGTTTCTGGTTTTATAAGTGAGTTTGGAGAACTACATGGTTTGATAAATATTGAGGCTCAAAAACAATTAGAAATTCAACCTTTTGCGGTTACTCAATTAGATACATATCCCGAAGAAGAAGGGAATCCATTTAGGGATGGAAGTGACTTTAAGTTAAATGGTGGATTGGACGCAAAAATTGGTATCACAAATGACCTAACACTCGATTTAACAGTTAATCCTGATTTTGGACAGGTAGAAGCCGATCCTGCGGCAATTGCTTTAGATGGTTTTCAGGTGTTTTTTAGAGAACAAAGACCGTTTTTTGTAGAAAACAAAAATATTTTTGATTATCAATTTGCAAATGGATTCGATAATGTGTTTTATTCTCGAAGAATAGGTAGGAGCCCTCAAGGGGGGGTAGGAGAAAACCCTATTAATGATTCATCTCCAATAAATGATGAATTTGTAGACAAACCTAGCAATACTTCAATTCTGGGGGCCGCAAAATTTAGTGGTAAAACCAAAAATGGATGGTCTATTGGTGTTTTAGAAAGTGTAACTTCTAGAGAGATTGCCAAAATAGAAGATGAAAATGGAAATAAAAGAGAAGCTGTGGTAGAACCCATGACCAATTATTTTGTAAGTAGGATTCAAAAAGATTTTAATGAGAGAAACTCTTTTATAGGAGGTATTTTTACAGCCACTAATAGGAATTTGGATGATACGCTTAATATTGATTATGAAAATGAAAATACCAATGAAACCTCAGAATTATCAAGCCTTAGAGAAAATAATCTTAATGTGTTAAGAAAAGCCGCTTATACCGGAGGCTTGGATTTTAGACATAACTGGAATGATAGAAATTATTTTGTAGAAGGTAATATTGTAGTCAGTCATGTAGAAGGATCTAAGGAAGCGATAGAGAAAACACAAAACTCACTTACACATCTTTTTCAAAGAGAAGATGCAGGTCATGTCTCTGTAGATCCTAATCGTACTTCTTTAACAGGTACAGGTGGTAAACTTAGAGGAGGTAAATCTGGTGGTGGAAATTGGCGATATAATGCTGGATTATTCTGGAGATCACCAGAGTTAGAATTAAACGATGTTGGGTTTTTAAGACAGGCAGACGATATCAGGCAATTTGCTAACATTACCTACCTTTTTTTAAAACCGACAAAATTTTATAGAAGAGCCAATATACGATTTAGACAATTTACTGCTTTCGATTTTGAAGGAAACTACAATCGTATTCAGTATTATTTAGGTGGTGAAATCAATTATACAAATAACTGGTGGACCGAGGTCGAATTGCTTCATAAACCCCGAATTTTTACGAATACGATGTTGAGAGGAGGACCGCGTTTCCGTTTTTCTCAAGAAAATATCGCTGTACTTTTTTTTGGATCTGACCAGAGAAAGAAATTTAACTTTGCCATGGGACATGTAAATTCATCAGCAAGACAAAATAATTTTGCGTTTAGACGATACGTTCTGAGACTTAACTACCAACCTTTTGATGCGCTTAGTATCTCACTTAATCCAGAGTTTGAGGAGAACCCTAATAAGACACAATATGTAACCGATGTTGATTATAATGGAACACAGCGATATATTACGGCAAATATTGATCAGCAAACTTTAAGTGCTAGTATACGATTAAATTATAGTATAAATCCAAATCTAACCATACAATACTATGGGCAACCTTTTATTTCTCGTGGTAGGTATTCTGATTTTAATTATGTAGCTGACCCAATCGCCAAAAATCTTAATGATCGTATACATCTATATAATCAAAATCAAATTTCATTAGAAGATGGTGAGTATTCGATTGATGAGGATAATGACGATGTAGTGGATTATACATTCGATAATCCAGATTTTTCTTTTGTACAGTTTCGTTCTAATTTGGTTCTAAGATGGGAATATATACCTGGATCTGAAATATTTTTGGTTTGGTCACAGGGAGTAACAGGAGACGGAGATGTGTCAGATGGATTGTTTAGAAGTTTAAATAATCAAATTTTGGATCAACAACCAGATAATACTTTTTTGATAAAAGCAACCTATCGATTTGTTTTGTAAATGATGTGAAAGTTTAGAAGTCAATATTCTATAAATATTTTTTTCTTCGCTTGTTATTTTAAGCGTATTTTGCGGCGATAATAGCATATCTTTTTATGAAGCATTTTTATCTAGCATGCCTTACAGTTTGTTTTGTATCCTGTAGTAGCCCAAAACAAGAAGATCAAGTATCTGTAATTACCGAAGAACCTCAAAAGGAAAAAAGAGATTCATTAAAATTGTTTTTGGAGCATTATAACAAATTTTTTGCAACAAATTTTAATGTTTCTGAGTGTCCGGGAGCTGCGGTGGTTATTGTTAAGGATTCGACCGTTATTTATAAAAAGGGGTTTGGCGTAAAAAAGATTCATACTAAAGATTCTGTAGATGAAAATACTGTCTTTAGAATCGCAAGCTTATCAAAAGGAGTAACCGCTGTTCTGGCTGGTAATATGTTGGATAGAAATGAGTTGCAATGGGGTCAAAGAGTAAAGGAAGCGGTAAAAGGATTTAACTTACGAGATAAAGAACAAGCGAATAGGATTAAATTGAGACATGTTTTATCTCATACAACAGGACTGTACAAGTATTCTTATACCAATTTAATACAAAGAGGACTTTCACTAGATAAGATTGTAAACAATTTCAAATCAATTGGAGTTGTCGAAAAAGAAGGACATACCTATGCTTATCAAAATGCTATGTTTTCTGTGGTAGAAAAAGTTATGGAACATAATACGGGAGTATCTTTTGAAACCTTACTTAAAGAGAGAATATTTGACCCTTCTGGAATGAGTAATGCATCCAGTACTTTTTCTGCGATAAAGAACAATCCAAATGTCGCACAGCCACATAAATACAATCATTATTCAAAAAAATATTTTCGGGATAGATTACATAGCAATTATTATAATGTAGCAGCAGCAGGAGGTATCAATGCTTCTATTTCTGATATGGGAGAATATTTAAAAATTTTGTTGGGTCATTATCCCAATGTTATTTCTAAAGAAAGTCTTAGAGATATCTTTAATCCTGTAATATGTACCAGTACAGAAGATACCTATGTCAATTTGTGGGATGGGGTATCTGATTCTTATTATGCAATGGGGTGGAGGGTGTTAGATTATAGAGGTCGAAGAGTTATCTATCACGGCGGAAATGTAAATCAATATAAAACACAATTGCTGATAGATCCAGAGAACGGGATTGGTATTTGTGCACTATTTAATGCGCCAAACCCATTTAATGGCCCTGTAATTCCTACTTTTCTGAATTACTATGACTTTTATTTGGATGTAATAGATTAAACCCGGATTCTGCATTAGAACTTCGTTATGGAGGTTTCAAGTGCAATAAAAACTGGTATTTTCTTAGTTTCAGCATAGCATCGCTATGGTTACATTAAAAAATATAGCAAAGCGCCAGTTTTTGAAGCAATTGGAAGCTGTAATAGATTTTTTAATGCATAATCCGGGTTAAATTAAATATAAATTTGTTGTAGCAAAATAAAGGGCTTGATTTTAACATTAAAATCAAGCCCTTATCATTTCAAATAAGACGAAGGTTCTTTTAATACCACCCTCTTACATTATAAGTAACATTTTTTGGTTGATTTTTACCATAAGCAACACCCACATCTCTGGCAGCTTTAATTGCCGTTTTCTTTAGGTCTAATACTTTTAGTTGGTATTTCCATCCTCGGTCGCTTAAATCCTTAACTCTGGCAGCTATTTTTGCGTATAATGCCTTTACCTGGCTGTAACAAGCTCCTTGGGGCTCTACACCAGACAAAATTTCACCAGCTTCATTAGCAGCATTTATATCTTGATTAGCAGCCCATATCGCAGATGCTTCTGCTAATCTTTGCTTACAATCTCTATCAATACTCTTTTTATAAAGTGATGTTATCTTAGACTTTACTTTATTAAAACATGTACTTGCTTCGGGTACATTTGCTAAAACAGCCAAAGCTTCTTCATATTGATTTTGAGCTTCTAAAGCACTCGCTTTCTTAATGATTAGGCTACAATTGGTGTTGTAATATTCGATAATCTTTTCTTTTCCCTTTTCTACAAATTCTATGATTTCTGGGTTTTTAGGACTAAGTCTTTTAATAGCCGAGATATAGGCTTTGTTTTCATTGGTTCCTACTCCTTTTAATTCTATAGATTGACTTGCAAATAAGGTTCCAGATACTCCATCTCCAATATACAAAGTGACATTTAGTTTTAATGCAGTTTTTGGAGGCGCAGTTGGGGTAATATCTTTACTTATTACTGCAATATTAGGAGCGAGAACAAACCTCGAATTATAAATGTTATTACTGATTCCGTTTTTTGTGATAATTTGCGTTAAACGATTCAATAACATCTTTTTTGCAGATGCCGGAACTCCTTCTACCTGTTGTGGCACATAGGCTGCTAATGAAATACCGTCACTAGCTTTTTTTTCTTGTGCAATTAATACGGTTCCCATAAAAAGGAACACCATACATATTATTTTTTTCATTTTTATGTCTTTTTATTTTCCACCAAGTATAATAGTAGCTCTTCCGAGTCCTTTCATTACAAGTTTATTAGGGATTTCATAGGGTTCGCTTTTTAACATTTTGCTAAGGCCTTTTACAAATCTTCTAGCATCAATAGCTCTTCCTTTTTCGTTAAAAAGAGGTATTCTTACCTGCTCAAATAATGCCATGTCTTCTGTCATATCGGTAGTGTTAAACCTTCCCTTTACAGCATTATCTGCTAACCAATCTTCTATGATTACTCCTAACTCTTCATCATCATCTCCGTATTCTGTTTCAAGGTCTCCGTCCCAATCGTCCCATTTTTGTATTCTTACAATAATCTCACGTCCGTTTGCAAACATATCATCAAAATGTGTTTGTAATGAACTGGTAAAATTATCCATATGAGATAGTACTGCTTCTGAAAGCAATACAGGAACCTCTGCAGAGAAAGATGGTGCTCCGGTACCTGTTGCGGTTGCTATTTGTTTATCGGTATACGCATCTAATCCCTGAAGGTTAAACGTGATCGATTTTTTAGGTCCCGTTCTATTAACAGTCCAAGTAAGTTGCATGATAATGTCTGCTTTGGCTACTTTCTTAAGGGCATCTATAGGACTCTCGCTTACACCACTTCCGGTATCTTTTGAAGAACGCATATTGTCTTCTGCAGCGTTAGACTCTAGTGTTTTTATGGCAGACTCCATATTTTTTAGAGGAAACCCTCTTTCTGCCATCATACCGTTTATCTGGCTAATTACCTGTAATACCTCGGCATTTTCTTGGAAAGCTCTTTTGTAATCAGGTACTTTTACTTCTGTTCCCTGGTTGTCAAAACTTAACATATATCCATTTTGGTTACACCAAACATCACTAGGAACCACCATAAGAGTGGGCTTTTTGGCTTGACCAAAGCTTACAGTAATCGTTACTACAAAAATTGCTATAAGGCTTATTATGTTTTTTTTCATGATAGTTTTTTTGATTTAAAATCCTGCATTTAATGCTTTTACGATACCTTCTGATTCCAGTCTTTTGCGCAACTGATCTGTAGCCACATTTACTACTACTCCAATTTTGTATTCTCTTTTGCTTACTTTTAAGCGATCTCCGGGAGCAATATTGCCATCGGCTGCAGCGGTAACATATTTTCTAAATTCTCCTCCATCACTAAAAAAACTTTTGAAAAAAGCTTCGTGTTCTTTTTCAGCCGTTACATTACGAGCCAAGGGTTTAAATGGTGTACATCCATTTCCACCTCCGGCATACCCTTTAAAAATAATACCGTGTACAGCATTTTTCATAGCTTGCCCAATAGCAAATTTTGGGTTTTTTGAGTAAGACCATACTTTTACAAGTTTAGATCCTTGTTTTGCGATACCTTCGCATTCGATATCATAACGCCATTCCTGGGTGTCTTTGTTTGCAATTCTCTTTTTTCTTTGGGCACTTATTGTACACGTAAAAAAAGCGATGAACATTACTATACTTATTTTGACAATCTCTTTATTCATTTTTAATGGTTTTTTAGTTTATTTGCCTGATTAACATTCCTGAATAGAAATTTTTTCCACCTTTAAACAAAGTATATTCTTTAATTTCTTCTTTGTTTTCTTGTTCCTCTCCAGCCATGTATCTGTTATCCCAAATCTGCTTTTTATCAACTTTTATAACGCCTTTTCGTTTGTAAAAAGTTTTTCCGTCTTTTCCGATAGTTTGTTCCAGAACCTCATATTTGTCTCCACCTTCTAATCCTTCTTTCAATCCAATTTTTGCAGATAAAGGATCTCCACTCAATAAAGGTGTTTTTGTTCTAAAAACTTCATATTTTCTTTGCAGTTTGGCAATAACAGCATCAACGGCTTTAACCGTTGCAATTGCAACAAGCTCTTCTTCACTTTTTTTGGTAAATATTGTACTTTGTAAATCGGCCCAAGCTACTTCTGTACCTACTAGTTCTACTTTAAAAATGTTAGAATTTTCGAATGCCGCTTTTCTGGTTTCATCGATGCTGGCATCGTCGATCCAATAGTCATTATAAAACGTGGCCGCTATTTCATCATTCCAGACTAGTTTGTATAAATGAGATGTGGTTTTTATTACATACCCTTTTCCAGCTACATCTAATGCTTTTCCTGCTAGTTTTGATCCCAGACCCGATTTTCCTGCAAAACCAGATGCTAACGCCAGCCCTTTTTTGGCTTTTTGAGCGACTTCCTCTTTGCTTATGTATTTAAAATCATTAACAACGATAAAGGTGTTTTTGATTAACTCTTCTCCCGCATCAGCTAATAAAGCCAATCCTCTTTCACTGTTTTTTGCAATTTTAACATCTAATTCGGTAGCGTTATAAGAACCTCTTTTTGATACCAGATCCATGTTAAAACCTCCTTTGTCACTTCGGTTAAACCATTTTGCAATGGCTTGTTTGGCAATACTATTTTTAGAGAAATAAGTATCAATAGCCCCTTTTTGAGCTTCCTTTAGTTCTGCATTGGACAAAGATTCGTCATATACTTTGGCAATTGTTCTAAGTGGGATGTTATGATTGTTAAATTTCTCTGGAATTTCTGCAGAAGTAAACGCTTCTTCGATAACGTCTGCGTATTTTCGATTTTCATCGGTTACCATAAGGGTAAATAAAGAACTTCGTCTGTAGATAGCTTCATTCGATTTTTCCTGAGCATAATTACCAGAAATACATGCTGCAGTCAGAAAGCATAATAGTGCTTTTTTCATAGATTAATTAGTTTTAATGTGTTTAATAAAATGTATGACTCCTAAGCTATAATTTGACGGATTATTATAGGAGCCCTTATTGTTAAAAAGGGGTATTACGTTAAGTGAAAAGGTATACGATCAATAGACGGTGAAACAATTTTCACTGTCGAGATTGGAAGTAATTGTAATTTTGTTTTGTAGAAGAAGTGTTCTTATATAGAAAAAGAAAGTTGAGAAGTAAATTTTTGTCATAATACTAGGGGGGTATTTATGTGATTAAATTTTACCAAACATATGAAAATTTTAAGTCTTATTGGTCCCAATGGAAGCATTGATACATTATTTTTTTCCTTTTCATAAAAAAAATATGGATTTTTCTAAATCTGTCGCTCTTATCAAGAATGGGTTTTATAAGAAAAGTATCCAAAGGGTTCTTTTTCAAAAGAACCCTTTGGATACTTAAAATATTATTTGCTTTACGTGAATCAAGATTACCTTTTAGTTTTTACCAATTGATGGTGGAGGTAAAACTACGTCTTCTATTATTCTTTTAACAGTGATTACATCTACCTCACCTTGTATAGAAAGATCATGCCCAGTGATATTAGAATCTGCATCAACATCAAAAGAAAACGAAAACGATAATGCATTGGTTTCTGCATTATAACTATAGTTGGTGATAGAAAAATTAGATATATATTCATCATCTTTGCTATAACCACGATTGCTTAATGGCAAATAGGCCAAGTCTTCAAAAATAACATCATATTTATTGATAGAAAATATGAAATCTTCAAAGCTATGCTCTTCGGTTTCTGGATTTTTGACTGTAAATTCTAAAAAAACAGCAGCTCTTTGAAATTGATTACCAGGAGCACTTAAAAAGCGAGCTACCTCATAGTGATTATATTCTTGATCTATATTTAAAATGTTTAATCTATCTTCGTTTTTGGTAAACTCAAAAGTATTAGAGTCTGTAAATGCTATGTTATTATCTGGTCTTTTGCCTGTAAAGGTAAGTTTTATGCTACCGTGTTTTAAAAGCTGATCAAAACCGACTCCGTTTTCTCCATTAGTACCGTTATTGCCATCTGTTCCGATAATGCCATCTGTTCCATTATTTCCAGATGGTCCTATAGCTCCATCTTCTCCTTCGCAATTCGTTAAAAATATTCCGAGACAACAAATGATCAGTGTCCTGTATATAGTAGAAATAGTAAATTTTTCCATTTTTTTGTTTTATAATAAATTTGATATTGTATTAGCGTCTTTCTGGTCCTCCTAATAAGTTTTTGAAGATAATTAGATCTACCTCACCTGATATAGACAACTCTTTTGCTGTAGAATTAGTAGAGGCACCTACATTGTAGGAGAAGGAAAATTTTAAATTGTTAGTTTCATTGTCAAAACTAAAGTTCGTAACACTTAGGTCGGTTATTCCAAATTCATTTGCAGGACCAACCTCAAATGATAATGGAGGAAAGTTCACTGTAGATACACTAAAAATAGATAAATTTTCTGTTGTCACATAGTATTGATTGATACCAAAAGAAAATCTATTAATACTTTGGTTTTCTTGACCTATATTAGTGACATTTAAAGCGAATCTTACATGAGATTCTTCTTCGGTAGTAGGGATATTCAGGAATCTAGAGGCATAAAACCAATAAGAGTCTTCATATAGCGTAAAGTTATTGTAATCTGCATTATTAGCTGTAAACTTGTAAGTGTTTTCATCTGTAAACGCTTCTCCGTTAGGATTTTCTCCTGACACAATGAATTGGATACTTCCGTATTTAACTGCATCGTCATAACCAATGGCATTGTCGCCATTAACCCCATTTTCTCCGTTGCTTCCATCTTTTCCATCAGCTCCATTTTCTCCATCAGGGCCAATAGCACCATCTTCTCCCTCACAATTAGCAAGGCATAATCCTAAAAAACAAATAATAAGGATTTTGAATATTGAATTGTATGTATGTTTTTTCATTTTTTTATGTATAAATACTATAATGTTAATGTTTTTTTAGATGAATTGGATCGATACTTTTAAGCACTGTGATATCAACTTCTACTTTTATAGAAAGATCATGTTGAGTCTCATTATTTCTGTTTTCTGCTGGAACTACAAATGAAGTTGTAAAGCTTAACTTATTAGTCTCTTCATTAAAGCTGTAATTGGTAAAATTGAAATTCTCAACACGACTGTTTTCAGCATCATAAGGAAATGATGTTTCCATATATGTGTTGATGTTAAAAAAGGTCTGATCATCAGCCTTAGTAAGGTAATTTCTAAGTGAAACTTCAAAATAACTGAAGGCCTCTGTTTCTTTTCCTGGATCCGTCAACTCTAAGTAAAAATTGATTTGTGGTTCCATCTCACGAAAATTATCATTAGTAGTATTTAAAAAGCGTTGAGGTTCAAAAGAAAGGTATTCGTCAGTTTTGTAGAAACGATTTTGAACACCAGAGGGGTTCGTAAACTTAAAGGTTTCGCTGGCGTTAATTGCAACACCATCGGGTCTTTTACCTGTTAAAGTAAGTTTTATACTTCCGTACTTTGTTAGTTCTTCAAAACCAACACCATTTTCTCCATCTGTTCCATTGGTACCATCGGTACCATCAGTTCCGTCTATGCCGTCTTTTCCGGCAGGGCCAATTTCTCCATCTTCACAGTTGGATAGAAAAATCCCTAACATACAGATTAACATAATCTTGAGGTAATTTTTTTTCATTGTTCTCTTTTTGTTTAATATTTAAAGTTTGGATATTACCAGGAGGCAAAGAGCCTCTTGATGTTTTTAAAGGAACAATTAGTAATTGTTCCTTGTTTTTTGACTAGTGCTGTTTTTTGCTGTTCAGAAATGAGATTTTATAATCTTTATTATTCGAGCAAATCCGCAGTTATTCGTTATTTTGATGAATTAGTAAATCTGAATAGTGTCTATTACTTTTACTTTAATAGAACCATCTTCTAATGTAGAATCGATTTTGATTCCATTGATTTCTGTAGTGACTTTAGTTTTTAATCCTTCTGCATCGATTTCATGATTTTCTACTTCACAACTTGTGATAGAAATAACAAATCCTAACAGAGCAAGAATTTTGAAATAATTTTTTCCCATTTTTTCGGTTTTTAGTGATTAATAGTATGGCCTGTCTTTTATTATTTTTTATAGTACTTTGCTCTTACTTATTGATATCTCATACAAAGTGTTGTTCCCAATAACACTTGAGTTTCGATAGTGAATTTGCATAATGATCAATATAACAGTCTTTGGTATGAGGTGTTAAATAATTGTCATTAAGCATGTTAAAGCATGAATATGTTTTGTATAATTAAGACGCTTTTTTTGTCAAGGCAAAATTATAGATTTCGATAGGGTGGTAATTCACCCGAAATGGGTGATATTTTGTTTTTCTATATGTTTGAACAAATAAAAGATACTTTCTTGGTAAAGAATGATGATGACTGATTATTGAATAAAAGTATGATGTAAATTTATAAATGAATTGCTTGTTGTAATCTAGGGTCTGGTGGTGCAAATTGACTAAATACCCAAAACAAAAGAACATCATACCACTGTAGAGTCTTTGTATTATCTTTGCTGCCCTTTGTAATTACTAGTATGAGTACATGAACCTATTGTATTTAAAACTATATCATTCCTTTTTATTATTGGTATGGCTCGTGCCTTCCATAGTATATGCGCAATATAATGTTACGGTGTATAATAGTACCAATGGGTATCCTCATGACCTTTCTTATCAAATATTACAAGATACAGATGAAGTGTTATGGATAGGTACCGATGTTGGTTTGGTCAGATATAATGGTACCGATTTTAAAACGTATTCGATTGCGGATGGTTTGCGTAATGATTATGTTATAGATGTAGAAAAGCTTAATAGGGGTTGTAAAATAATAGCAACCTGGGGTGGTGGACTTCATGTTTTGGATAAGTATGATGAAATCAAACCGCTTATGTCAAATGATAGTTTGTATAAAGTCCAAAAAGTATATGACTTTGGAGAAGATTTTGTGGCAAAAGTTATAGCAGGAAGTTTTAAGTTTTATAAGAAAAAGAGTGAAGGATATGATGTGATGAGTTTTCAGGCCTATTCTGAAAAAAATAAGCCTGTTATATACAAATATACAGAAGTAGTTGGTTCCCAAATACAGCACTCAGAATTAGTGAGTTTAGAATTAGATTATAAAAAAATTGATGATAGATTGTTTTTTTACAATGAATACCTATCTGATTCAAAGGTGATTAAAGGGTTGTTTGAGCTGTGTGATAATTTAAAATTCGAGACAGCTTACCCGTTTTTAAATGATTATGAAATATTTGATTTGGGCCGACTTGATAATGGAATGTTTTATGGGGTAACGTCCAATTCGGTTCTTTTTTTTAGTGAAGAAAGATTGATTGAAGAAAAGCATTTTTTTAAACAACAAAAAGGTCGTTTAATTAAGTTTTTTAAAAAATCGAATGTAGAGGTGTATGTTCAGAAAACTGTTGAAGGGCATCATAAAATCTACGTTTATGATATTTATGATAACAATTGGTTTTTATTGCCAGAAAGATATTTACAAAAAAGTCTTATCAGTGATATTCTGATAGATAAAGATGGTAATATCTGGATAAGTTCTTACGGAAATGGGTTGATCAAAGTGGCAAAGAAAAGCCGTTTGCCAATTGTAAAATCTATACCCTGGAAGAACTGTTTAGATTTTATTGATGCTACCCCAAATGGATATTTTCTGCTAGAACAATATTCAATCAATTACTTAAATAATGAGCTGGATACCATACAACGCTTAAAAATACCTAATAACTCTGGGTTCTCTACGAGTAACTCGAATAAAATTTTTCTGATGGGAAATATATCTCACTTCAAAGCTTTTGATTTTATGGGTAAAAAGCTGAGTTTCGACCATAGGTTTCGGGTATATGAGAAGAATAGGGACTCTGTTTTCTTTACAGAGGGGCATTTACTGTTAAAGCGTCATAGAGAAGAAAAAATGCATACAATTATTGCACATGATGAGGGTTCAAAGTTCAAAAATATTGATATTGAGGATGTTCTTATTTATGATGACAAAATTTGGTGCGCATCAAATATGGGACTTCAAATTTATGATTTACAGACCTTAAAATTAGAAAGACATGTTACTACAGAAAATGGTTTAACCAGTAACTACATCGAAAAATTATCACCTTCTAAAGATGAGGTTTGGATTGCTGCAATCAATGGATTGCATAAGTATGAGTTTGAAAAAGATAAAATTACGGTACTTGATATGGGAAGTACGCATCAATCTAATCAGATTAACTCTATAGTGTGTGATGACTTTGATCAATTATGGATTGGTACCCAAAAAGGACTGGTTCTTTATAAAGGTGCTGTTTTTTATAATTTTTATCAAGATAATGGATTGTCCTCTTCTTTTACATCAAAGATTTTTGAAGATAAAAAAAATAGGATGTGGTTATTTGGAAACAGAGGAGTTGATATTCTTGCTAATAACAAACCCTATGAGCCAGAATCGTCTCCTATATTAAAAGTACTTCAGGAAGGGAGTCGTTTTGAAATAGAATATGTTGACTACTCAAAATTTTCAAAAGTAACACAATTTAAAATTAACGATCAGGGTTGGAGAGCGTTTCAGGACCCAAAACTTAATTTTAACAATTATAAGTATGGGAAATATCAAATACAATTTCGAATAAGAAAGTTGAATAGTGATTGGAGATATTCTAAAAAATTTCATTTTGTAATACATAGACCCTGGTATATAAAATGGTATATGATATTGAGTTATGTCATTTTGGTGCTGACGGTGGTGTCGACATTTGTTATTTTGTATTTAAAACGGTTAAAAAAGAGAAATACTGTTTTAAGAGCGACAATAGAACATTCTAAATCTTTGCAAGAAGAGCTGGATAATGTAAGAGAAAATGTGGCACAGGATTTTCATGACGAATTGGGAAATAAATTGGCAGGAATCACTGTTTTGTCAGACAGAGTTTTAGATCGTAGCTTAGACGAAAACTCAAAAATGTTTAAGGATCTCTCTCGTATTAACAAGGATGCCAAATCATTGTATTACGGCATCAAAGATTTTATATGGAGTATAGATAGTAAGCATGATGATCTTGAAGAGTTGATGATGTATCTTAAAGATTTTGGAGAAAATTTGTTTGCGAACACAGATGTTCAATTTTTTGTAAACCCCAATTTTGATCGTATTCCTGTCAAACTACCATATTATTGGTCTAGGCACCTGCTATTAATTTTTAAAGAAGCTATGACCAATATTTTTAAGCATTCTAATGCAAGTAGAGTTGATTTTGATTTTGATTTGAAGAATGATAGACTAAGAATTGTGATTAAAGACGATGGAGTGGGGTTTTGTATGGATTCTATGAGCCGAAAAAATGGGTTGTCTAACATGGCCAAGCGAGCTTTTAGTATTGGTGGTACGCTAATGATTACCTCGAATCAGGGAACCCAAATTGTGTTTGAAACTTTGCTAACTCAAAAATGATGCTAATTAATTTATATGAATGTATAATCTATAATACCCTGTTTAGACAATGAAGAAAAGTGTTATCCTTATAGAAGACTATCAACTTATCAGAGAGACTTACATAGAGATTATTAACAGTACCACATCCTATAAAGTTGTAGGAGATTTTGAGAGTTGTGAAGATGCATTACCAAAATTAAAAGAATTAATGCCGGATATCGTTTTTTTAGATATTACCTTGCCTGGGATGAATGGGATGCAAGGGATACATGAGATTAAACAAGTGATTCCGAATGTTCAAATTATTATGGTTACAGTGCATGAGCAAGCCAATTATATTTTTCAGGCATTGTGTACTGGTGCAATAGGATATATTACTAAGACAAGTGGTAAGAAAGAGATCTTAGAGGCTTTAAGCGAATTAGAGAGAGGAGGTGCACCGATGAGCAGTGGTGTTGCAAGAAAAGTGGTAGAGTCATTTAAAGTTAAAAAGTTTGAAAACCTTACAGAAAGAGAAAATGAAGTTTTGGATCATTTGGCTAGTGGCAAAAGTTATGCTTTGATAGCAGACACCATGTTTTTAAGCTTAAATACGATAAAAACACATATCCGTAATATTTATGAAAAGCTTCAGGTAAATAGCAAAGATGAGGTAATTAAGCTTTATAATGATAGCCAATAAATAGATTTTTCTAACGAAATCTTTACATAAAAAAACACCCAATTATTGAATAATAATTGGGTGTTTTTTTATAAAATTCAAAAATGTTAAAAAGGAAAAGGAGGAGTGTCTCCTGGTAAAGAAACATTCTCTAAAACAGTTACGTTAACATCTCCTGATATGGTTAGTTCATTTCCTGTGTCATTTGAGTCACCATCTACCACAAAGAAAAAAGAGAATACCAAGTTGTTAGTCTCTTCATTAAAGCTATAATTGGTAATACTAAAATTCGATATTTCATCATCATCATGGTTGTATTCACCTTCATCCAAAACAACGTATTTAAAATCATTAGAAATAATAGCGTAGTCATCTACGGCAAAGAAAAGCTCTTTACTTTCGTCTTCTTGTCCTGGATTTATGATATCTAATTTAACTCCTAAAGTGGATTCTTGATAACTATCATCAGGAGTACTTAGGAATCTAAATACTCGATAAGAGATTTCATCTTCATCAATAACGATACCAGAGTGATCTTCTAGCTGATCTCCTTCTATAGGAGTAAATTTAAATTCTGCAGTATCATTAAAAGGAACATCATCAGGTCTTGTTCCTGTAAAAGTAACTTTGATACTACCAAATTGAGTTAACTCGTCAAAGCCAACTCCATTCTCACCATTGGCTCCATTTTCACCACTAATTCCATCAATTCCGTTTATACCGTTAATTCCATTGGCGCCATCTTCTCCTTCACAGTTGAAAAGTGTAATGCTTAAAAAGCATAGTAAAGCAATTTTTAAGTAATTTTTTGTCATCCTTTTTTATTTTAATTTATTAGTATGTTCGCTTTGAGCGAAAAATGGATGCGAAAATAAATGATTTAAATGGTTTTGATGCAAAAGTTTTATGGTTTTAATGTTGTTATTGAGCCGTTTCAGAGAGTGATATAATGTAGAATGTTTATGTTTTCTTTTCGAGTTTTATAGAATGTATAATGATTTATATAAATACAGAGATAAAAACAAACTGTCGTTTAGCAATATTTGAGGATTGTGTATTTCTTTTTTACCTAAAAAAAATAGGACAAATTGATAATTAAAATTGAATATTTTAAGTTGTAAACCTTATTCGAATACGTTTTTATAGAGTTTGTAGTAGACGTGCTAGCATATAAAGAAGTTATGATGACTTTTACCGTTGTGACCTTGACTTTACATTGGCAAGACATAGCTTTATAATTTCATTGATTCTTTTGTCTCGGGTTTCTTGCCTCTTTGCTTGACTAAGCCAATACAGATAATTTTTGCGATAGCTGGGGCTAAAGTTGTTGTAATTGTTTAATGCTTTTGGGTGCAGATCAAAAGCATTTTGTAAATCCTTTGGGATAATACCATTTTCTACATCATCTAATGCAAACCATGCTTTATTGTTTTTTGCAATGTCAATTGCCGTTAATCCGCTTGTATGCATTAATCCAGTAGCGGTAAGTTCTTTGATGTAGCTTTTATTGAGCTTGCTCCATACGCTTTTGGGTTTACGAGGGCAAAAATATTGTCGCCTGCGTTCATGATCCAACTTTTTTACCGTAGAATCAATCCATCCGTAGCAAAGAGCGACTTTTACAGCTTCTTCCCACCGCATGCTTGGGGTATTACTTTCTACTTTGTAGAATATTAAATATACACCATTTGAGCGATCGTGATTTTCATGAAGCCACGATCGCCATTTTTTATCATTTTCGAAATATAATTCTGGTTTTTCACTCATAAAATGCTGTGAAAGAGAAATGTCAAATAAAACAATTTTTAGTGTGCCTCTAACCAGTTGGTACCAAGGCCAAGATCAACATCTAGTGGCACATCTAATTTATAGGCATTTTCCATTTCTGTCTTTATTAACGCTTTGATTTCTTCTAACTCAGGTTTGTAAACATCGAATACCAATTCATCATGTACCTGTAATAGCATTTTGGTTTTATAATTACCTTCTTTTAATTTATCATGAATATTGATCATGGCTATTTTGATAATGTCAGCGGCGCTTCCCTGAATAGGAGCATTTACTGCATTTCGCTCTGCAGCGCCTCTTACAATGGCATTGGCAGAATTGATGTCTTTTAGATAACGGCGTCTACCTAGCACAGTTTGAACATACCCATTTTCTCTGGCAAAGTCTACTTGTTCGCTCATATAGTTACGAAGTTTGGGATATGTTTTGTAATAGGTGTCGATAAGCTCTTTGGCTTCACTGCGTGATAAGCTTGTTTGATTGCTTAACCCAAATGCAGATACTCCATAAATAATCCCAAAATTAACTGTTTTGGCATTACTTCGTTGTTCTCTGCTAACCTCATCTAGCGCAACATTAAATACTTTGGCAGCGGTAGATGCGTGAATATCTTCACCATTTTTAAAAGCATCGATCATGGTTTCTTCTTTACTTAGTGCAGCAATAATTCTTAGTTCTATTTGCGAGTAATCTGCTGCAAGCAATGTGTATTCTTCGTTTCTAGGAATAAACGCTTTTCTTACTTGTCTTCCCCTTTCTGTTCGAATAGGGATGTTTTGTAAATTAGGATTGTTAGAACTTAATCGGCCTGTCGCTGCAACGGTTTGCATATAATCGGTATGAACACGTCCAGTATTTTCGTCAATTTGTGTAGGTAGTGCATCGACATAAGTGCTTTTTAACTTAGATAGACCTCTAAAATCTAATATATTTTGAATGATATCATGGTCTTTGGCCAGATATGATAAAACATCTTCTGCGGTAGAATACTGTCCGGTTTTGGTTTTTTTAGGTTTATCAACTAGTTTCATTTTCTCGAATAAAACAACTCCCAATTGTTTTGGTGAAGCAATGTTAAATTCTTCTCCGGCTTCTGTGTAAATTTTTGTTTCTAGTTCTTTGATATCGTTATCCAGCTCCTCAGAAAGTGATTTTAGAAAAACTTTATCAAGGTTGATTCCTTCGATTTCCATGGTAGCTAAGACTCTAAGCAACGGAATTTCTATTTTTTCAAACAACGATAATATATTGGCATCAGTAAGTTCTGGAGCAAAATGTTCTTTTAGCTGTAGCGTGATATCTGCATCTTCCACAGCATATTCTGTTTGTTGATCCAGAGGAACTTGTCTAAAGGATAGTTGATTCTTGCCTTTTTTACCAATCAAATCTGAAATAGATACCGGCGTATAGTTGAGATAGGTTTCGGCAAGTACATCCATATTATGTCTCATATCTGGATTGATGAGGTAATGAGCAAGCATGGTATCAAAAAGTACTCCTTTTACTTCGATATTGTATTTTGCCAGTACTTTGATATCGTATTTTAGGTTTTGGCCAATTTTGGTGATCGAAGTATCTTCAAAGAAAGGACGTAGTTCTTCGATCAATTTCTGAGCTTCTTCGCGATTCTCGGGAAAAGGAATATAAAACCCTTTGCTGGCCTCCCAGGAGAATGCAATTCCAACTAATTCTGCACTCAAAGGGTTAAGTCCTGTAGTTTCTGTATCAAAACATACATTTTTTTGTTTTAATAGATTTTGGATGAAAAGCTTCATGGCCATTCCCGGTGCTATACTTTGATAAAAATGTTCTGTAGAACTAATGTTTTTTCTATTAGAAAAAGGTGTTATATCAGAACCAGATTCACCTTCTTCGAATAAAGAAAATTGCCCTGCACCAGCTTGTTTGGTTGTTTTCTTTTTTGAAGAAGTGACACTACTTCCTTCTTTGGTATCAGTACTTTCTTTAGAGAATATTTTTACAAACTGATCTTTGAGTCTCCTAAACTCTAATTCTTCAAAAATCTCCTGAACCTTATTTCCATCTGGATCAGAGAGTTCATAATCATCACCATTAAATGTGACATCGCAATCTGTGATAATGGTGGCTAATTTTTTTGAAAGAAGTCCAAGTTCTGCAT
Source organism: Aquimarina discodermiae (assembly GCF_040786235.1). Classification (NCBI taxonomy): domain Bacteria; kingdom Pseudomonadati; phylum Bacteroidota; class Flavobacteriia; order Flavobacteriales; family Flavobacteriaceae; genus Aquimarina; species Aquimarina discodermiae. Next base: position 97,301 of record NZ_JBFMKP010000004.1, on the reverse strand, counting down.
TGGCCTCTACTTTTTCTTTCATTTTACCTTTTAACTTATCGGTATTAGCCAGTAAGTTTTCCATAGAGCCATATTCTGCAAGAAACTTTTTGGCTGTTTTATCACCAACCCCGGGTAATCCTGGGATATTATCTACAGAATCTCCCATCATACCCAGATAGTCAATTACTTGTTCTGGACGCTCAATTTCGAATCTTTTTTGCACCTCTGGAATTCCCCAAATTTCTATACCGTTCCCCATTCGGGCAGGTTTGTACATAAAAATATTTTCAGAAACAAGCTGTGCATAATCTTTATCAGGAGTTACCATATAGGTTTGGTACCCTTCTTTTTCGGCTTGTTTGGCAATCGTTCCTATCAAGTCATCGGCTTCAACTCCAGTTTGTTCAATAATAGGAATATGCATAGCTCTCAAGATATCCTGAATGATAGGTACCGCAATACGAATTGCTTCTGGAGTTTCTTGTCTATTCGCTTTATATTCAGGAAAAACAGCCAATCGATCAGTACTTCCGCCTTTGTCAAATGCAACTGCCAAATAATCTGGCTTTTCTCTTTTAATGACATCAAACAAAGAGTTTACAAAACCCATAATAGCCGAGGTGTCCTGGCCTTTAGAATTAATTCTTGGGTTTTTAATAAGTGCATAGTATCCTCGAAAAATAAGAGCAAACGCATCTAGAAGAAAAAGACGTTTTTGTGACATAATATGAGTTAAGTATTTTTAAAAATGCAATATAAAAATAAGATTAATCAAAATATGCTATAAAGCTATAATTAATATGATCTGTTGATACTTTTTGTCACACTAGAAGAGATGTACTTTGTTAGATTGCTGGTGAAAAAAGAAATGCCGTCAGAATCGACGGCATTTCGCCCCAAAATAAAATTGATAACAATGTATCAATTGCTATAAATACGTTTATAGTATATCGTAATTTATTCTTGTATAGTCAAGTAATTAAGCCCTAATAAGGAAATATTGAACGAAGTTACAAATAAAAATCTGACTTCTACAAGAAATTGGTAAGATTTATACTGCCTACACTATTGATTTTAACTATTTTCGGGGCTTAGGTTTCTTAATAGTTAATTTTTACTTAAAAAAAATAATACCTAAAAAAGGAAGAATAGTTTTGTTTAGAATATAAAAGCACTTATATGCGTTGGCTACTGCTCATAATTTTTTATACACTGGTCGAAGTGTATGCCTATCAGGCGATAAAAACGATTACCAAAAATTATTGGATACAAATAGGAGATGTTGTTATGTCTCTTTTGGTATTGGGATATGTTATTTATGTCTTTGCAAATTATGATAGAAGCGTAGGGCCTACAAAATATACATTAAGGGCAAGTGCTCTCTTATTACTGACACTAGTGCCTAAATTGGTGCTGGTTTTATTTATGTTTGGAGAAGATATTATTCGAATTTGTGTTTTGGGGTATAGGTATATATCCACCACTTTTTTTGAAAACGGTGCAACACAATATCTTCCTGATAGACGAAAGTTTATAAGTCAATTGGCATTAGGAATTGCTGCAATACCTTTTGCAGGTATGTTATATGGAGTTTTTAAGGGCAAGTATAATTTTAAGGTGATTCGTCATGTTCTTTATTTTGAAGATCTTCCTAAAGCTTTTGATAAATTTCAAATTACTCAGATTTCTGATATACATTCTGGTAGTTTTGATGATCCTAAAAAAATTGAATATGCTATTGATTTGATCAATGAGCAACAGACAGATTTGTTATTGTTTACAGGGGATATTGTAAATACGATGGCAAAAGAAATGGATGATTGGATTGATGTATTTAAACGCATAAAGATGCCTAAGTTTGGTAAATATTCTGTGTTAGGAAATCATGATTATGGTGAATATGTAACCTGGCCAAGTGAGGAAGAAAAAGAAGCAAATTTTCAGGCGATAAAAGATATTCATACTAAAATCGATTTTAATCTGTTACTTAATGATAGTACTTTTATAGAAAAGGAAGGAGAACGTATTGCGATTGTTGGAGTTGAAAATTGGGGGCACAATTTTAAAAAGGCAGGAGATTTGAGTAAAGCATCGCAAAATATACGTAAAGAAGACTTTAAGGTTTTGTTAAGTCATGATCCTTCACATTGGGAGTACGAGGTGAAAAACCACGAAGATCATTATCATTTGACTCTAAGCGGTCATACGCATGGTTTTCAGTTTGGAATAGAAATACCAGGGTTTATTCGTTGGAGCCCAGTGCAGTACGTGTATAAGCAATGGGCAGGAATGTATAATGAATATGGGCGATATCTTAATGTAAATCGAGGATTTGGATTTCATGCGTTTCCTGGACGAGTAGGAATATGGCCCGAGATTACTGTAATTGAGTTAAGAAAAGGTGTTAAGCCCGCTTAATTCGTAGAAAGTGTTATATTTACAATGGTTTAAAGGTCGATTTTTTAGCGATCTGAAATGTAAAAGTTTTTGAACATGTCAAAGTTTGGAGATATAATAGGTAATGGAGTTCCTGTTTTATTGGACTTTTTTACCGAATGGAATGAACCTTCTCTTGCAATGCACCCTGTATTAAAGGATGTAGCGGCTGCAATGGGAGATAAAGGAAAGGTTATAAAGATAGATGTCGATAAGAATGAAGAATTGGCAACTGCTTTGCGTATTAAAGGGCTTCCTACTTTAATGATTTATAAAGATGGAGAAATGGTATGGAGACAAAGCGGAGAGCAAGATGCGAATACCTTGATTAGTCTAATGAAAGAATTTCTTTAGACAACTAAACTATAGCATCAAATACGTATCCTTCCTTATCAAAATGCTTTAGAACGGCGGGTAAAGCAATCCTTAGGTGTTTTGAAGCCTTTATACTGTCGTGAAAAACGATGATACTGCCTTGTTCTACATGATGAATCACATTCTGGATACATTCTTCTGTAGATATTGATTGCATCCAATCTTTTGATAATACATCCCACAGTATAACTGAATACCCTAATTTTTTTAGAGCTTTTAATTTAGTTCTGCTAATTTGCCCATAAGGCGGTCTAAAGAGCTTAGGAGTTCTTTTATTTTTAGCGTAATATGTTATCGTCTGCTGGCATTTTATGACGTCTTCTAAATATGCATCTTGACTATTTTTCCAAGCTTTTAAATGATGATAAGTGTGATTGCCTATTGTGTGTCCCTCGGCAAGTATTTTTTTAAAAATATTAGGATGCTTTTTGATGTTATCTCCAATGCAAAAGAAAGTGGCCTTTGCGTTGTAAATGGCTAATTGATCCAAAACAAACTCTGTTATATTAGGGATAGGGCCATCATCAAAAGTTAAGTAAATTTTTTTTTGACGGTTATCAAAAAGATCCCATGTGTAATTTGGGAAAATTGACTTGATAAACCTAGGTGTTTTAGTTGGAATTATGGTCACCTTACTAAGGTAGATAAAAAAACCGGATGATTGTAATTTATCATCCGGTTTATATATTAGTTAGGGATGCTGTCTATAGTGTCTATGGTAGGTTTTTCTTGATTCATGAATTCTTTGATCAGATCTTCCTCCTGTTTCTGAATGGCTTGTTCGTCATCATATTCTTCGTCCTCAGAATATAATCGAGTAAATAATCTTAGATATTTATTAAACTCATCTGCCTTTTCTTCTATGAGTTCTCTATCTTGATTGATTAATAGAAGATCTACCACACTACGATATCGTTCTACATTAGTTACGATGTCTTCTGCATATCGATATTGGTCTTTAAGTTCTAAACTGCCAAAATAGGTAAGCTTCTCTTGGTATTTTTTGGCAAGTTTATTCCAGAGATCTCTTGCTTTTTGTTTTTCTCCTATCTCATAATATCCATTAACATAAGGCTCTAAAAGTGTGTAATATTCATAATACTCTATTGGCATTTTTTCCATCGCCAAATCCAAAATATCTTTTGCTTTGTCTTTTTTGTTTTCGGCAACTAATGCTTCGATAAGCCTGGCTAAATTACTTCTATAGGTAATAGCATTTCGTCTCGTCTCTGGATCATGATAAATATTAGGGTCGTTGCTATTACCCCAATCCCAACTCGTTACGTTTTTGTACATTAAATCGGTGTCTACACGTCCCATTTCAAAAGGATTACGGCGATCCATTTTAGTTAAAATAGGAACTAATTTATAGGTAACTCCATCAAGTTGTAAATAGTCTTTCATCCATAAGAAATCATCGTCACCATAGCTTCCGCCTGTAAAATAGATGGGTCTTTCCCAATTGTTATTGGCAAGTACATCTAACATCAATAGGCGATTTTTAAACAATAGATCTCCTTTAAGGTGTATATCGATGTATGGAACAATAAGATCTGCATCTTTTTGAGATACAATGCCATTTCTAAGTACCGCTTCTTTGTCTACAGGTATTCTAATATGTTTAGTTGGAAACGTGTTTACTTTTTTTCCACTTTGTAAATCTCCTTTGGTACGGGGGTCATCAGATTCTATCCATTTCATCCAGTTTTTGATAAGCATTGTATCGTTGGTAACTGGTTTGTGGTAAATAGCATCATTATTACCAAAACGATAAAAATTGTGGGTTAACTGAGAAGGGACCGGTTTGCCATCGTAAGCCGCTTTTTTCATTTGATCTATGTACCAATCGGTTGCAAAAAGGCTGGTATTTACGGTTCTTACATCTGTTCGATACCCTTCGATTTCTTGGGCGTACCATAAAGCAAAAGTATCGTTGTCACCAATTGTATATAATATTGCATCTTTTTGGCAGGATTGTAAGTACATTTTTGCCATAGATTGTGCAGTATATCTATTAGATCGATCGTGATCATCCCAATTTTCTGCAGCCAGAAGAATAGGTACTGCTAATAGGCAAATTGTAGTAATGGCTGGTGCCAAAACTTTAGGCTTTATGTAACCTTTTAAAAGATCAAATAAAGCATAAACACCAAAGCCAATCCAAATAGAAAATACGTAAAAAGATCCTACCAGAGCATAATCTCTTTCTCTAGGTTCAAAAGGTCTTTCATTAAGGTAGATTTTTAACGCAAGCCCTGTAAACAAAAAGAAAATAAGTAATATCCAGAATTTTTTCTTATCTCTTTGTAACATAAAAACAAATCCTAGTATACCTAATAGTAACGGTAAGAAATAGTAGGTGTTACGGGCTTTGTTTTTGAGAGCGTCACTGGGTAGATTATCTTGAGAACCTAGGCGCATCTCATCTATAAACTTGATTCCGCTTAACCAGTTTCCTTCCAGATCCGTAAGTCTTCCTTGATTGTCGTCTTGTCTACCTACAAAATTCCACATAAAATAACGCCAATACATATATCCTATTTGATAATCAAATAGGTAAGTTACATTATCCCAAAAAGAGGGTTTTTCGACGTCAATATAGTTGCCAAACGATTGAAGAAATTTATGATAATCATCATTGTCTAGTTTTGCAGTAGCATAATCTCTTCTAAATTCACTTACCGCTTTTAGAAGTTCTTCTTCGCCTTGATATTCTGGTTTGATAGTAAATTTAACGGGGCCCGTAAACTCCATATAATTGGCAATATGTTCTGTGCTCCACATTCTTGGCAAGAAAGCTTTGTGAGCATTGTCCAAGTTTTGTTTTGCATTTTTCCAATCATTTACGATGATATATTTTCCAGATTTTACATCTTTCTCATATTTTGGTTTGTCATCTTCATAGGGATCATTTTCATCTAGATTTGCGTAGATTTCTGTAAACTGTGGACCGTAAAAAAGATGTGTTTCTGGGTATTGTTCTAGGTTGTAATAGGCAAGTAATTCTCTTGCATTATTAGGGTTGTTTTCATTGATAACCGTACCAGCATTTGCTCTAATGGGTAGCATTAACCAACTAGAGAAACCAACCAGAATAAATAAGACACAAAGTAACAATGTGTTAAGTTGTACATATTCTTTTTTACGGGTGTATTTGATACCAAAATAAAAAGCAGTAGCGATTAATAATCCGGCGATAATAGTTCCAGAGTTAAAAGGAAGTCCTATAGAGTTGACAAAAAATACTTCTGCTACGCCAAAAAACTTAAGTGTTGAAGGCAATAAAAGTTTGAAAATAAATAACAAAATCGCAACCACCGTAACATTTGCGATAATGAAATTTTTTATAGTAATTTCTTTGTGATTTTTAAAATAATATAACAATCCAATTGCTGGTATAGATAGTAGTCCCATAAAGTGAACTCCAAACGATAATCCAACAATAAATGCGATAAGAATTAACCATTTATTACCTCTTGGGGTATTCATGTCTCGTTCCCATAATAATCCGAGATAAAACATAATTGATAAGATACATGTAGCCATTGCGTATACTTCGGCTTCTACCGCATTGAACCAAAAGCTATCAGTAAATGTAAATGCCAATGCTCCGACCAATCCACTTCCTAGAATGGCAAAGGCTTTTCCTTGTGTCAACTCCTCGTCTCTTGTTATTACTTTCTTTACAAGAATAGTAATAGACCAAAACATAAATAGAATTGTAAAAGCACTTGCAAATGCTGATGTCATATTAACCATTAACGCAACTTGTGTCGGGTCTGATGCAAAAGTAGAAGCAAAAGCTCCTATCATCTGAAAAAGTGGAGCTCCCGGCGGGTGTCCAACCTGAAGTTTTGAAGATGTGGCGATGTATTCTCCAGCGTCCCAAAAACTAGCGGTAGGCTCTACCGTCATTGTGTAAACGCATAGGGCAATTGTAAAGACAATCCATCCTACTATTTTATTCCACTTGGTGAAGTTGAATGTATTCATAAACGTATAGGTTATATAACTTGTGGCGAATTTAATAATAAAATTGCTTTAACCTTAGATTTTTTAGGAAACGCTTAACAGAAGTTTATATTTTTAATTGATTGTTATAGAAGTGCTAATTAATAATTTGAAAAATATGTTGAATTTTTTCTTAAAAATGTTTGCATAGCCAAAAGAATGTATTAAATTTGCACCCGCAATGACGCATTGGTCTATGGTGTAACTGGCAACACGTCTGGTTTTGGTCCAGAAGAGTCTAGGTTCGAGCCCTAGTAGACCAACAAAAAAGCCCTTAAGTATTTTACTTAAGGGCTTTTTGTTTTTTGGATGTATACGTGCTTTATCGATGCTAAAGATCTTGTAAAGAAAAAGCTTTTATTGATCGCATTATGATTTGTGTATTTGTTTTTTGAAGAGGTTTAAGGGATCAAGACCAAAAGTTGTGTTTATGCAAATATTCTAGTTAATCTAAAGAGGAAGAATTCTACATTTTTGTAGGGTTTGGTTGTGAAAAAGAAGATGACAATTCAGTTGATACGATAGTAAGAAAAAAGAGCTCCCTTTGTAATGGTATTGATTTCTGAATATTGATAGTTTTATTATTTGTTTTTTAATAGGTGTTTCTGATTTTTTGTGCTTAATTAATAGGGGATTAGAGTTAGTGTATTGAATGTGTGTGTAATTCTGTTATGTCCGTTTTAAAGTGTGAATTATTCTGTATCTATTTCTTATATTTATAGATGAGTAAAGGAACTCTATTAAAGAATGTTATATGAAAATCAAGTTTATTATAGTTTTTATCATTTTTCTTTTTGTTTCAAAGCTAACTGTGGCACAAAACCAGGAACAGGATCGGAAAGAAATTGATAAGGTAGTCTCAAGTTTATATAAGGCAATCTCTTTTGGTAAAGGAGAAACTCCAGATTATGATTTGCTCAATGATATTCATTTTTCAGAGGCGGTAGTAGGGGTTGTAGACACAACAAAGATTAAGATTTTTACAGAAGAAGAATTTAGGACGGCGAATAAAGTTGCGTTCAAAAAACACAAAGTTATTTCATTTCATGAAAAAGAAATTCATGAAATCACCCATGTATATGGTGGAGTAGCAGTACGCTTTAGTTCGTATGAATTTACGATTAAATTAGAAAACAAACAGCAAACAATTAGAGGGGTAAATACGATACAATTAGTAAAAAAGCCTAAAGGCACTTGGGTAATATATTCGGTAATCTTTAGTGACAATCGCTCATATCCGGATGTACCCTCTATTTATCTAAAAAAATAACTGTTGTTCTATATTTTAAAGGTTATAACAGGTCGTTTTGCGTGATTTACCACATCTTCTCCTAAGCTACCATTTATAAAATGAGATATTCCCTTTCTGCCATGTGTGCTAATGCCTATGATGCCAGCATCAAGTGAATGCGCAAAATTAAGAATCCCTTTTTCTACAGTAATATCATTGTATATATTAAGTGTGTAATTGTCTATTGGTAAGGAAGAAACCATGTTGTTCATTTTTTCTTCAGTTTCATTTGTGGTTTTAAAACCGTTTGCCGTATTGATCCGAACCAAGTGAAGGTTTGCTTCAATAGAATTGGCAAATTCATAAGCAGCTAATAAGCAGGGTTTGTCTTCGTCATCAAAATTTGTGGCATATACAAAATCTTTTACGTCAAAAATATCACAATCTTCTTTGATGACTAATACCGGTTGCTTAGAGGTGCGAACCACCTTTTCTGCATTAGAGCCAATGAACAGTTCTTCAAAACCAGAAGATCCATGAGAACCCATAATAATCATATCTACATTGTTCTTTTTTGAAGCGTCCATGATGCCATCAAGAATCCCTTCAAAACTAACTGTTTCTATAACTTCAAGATCTTTTAGATATTCTTGTTCTAATACTTCTTCGAATTTTTTATGTGTTTGTTTCATAAAGAAAAGTGCTTCTGGGCCGGGGCCAGAAGATCCAGAAGACATTAGATCTGATAAATGCACGGGCATTTCTAAGATATTGAGCAAATAAATTTTGGCTTCATTTTTTTTTGCTATTTGAGCGGCCACTTTTAAGGCACTTTCTGCTTGGGTAGAAAAATCGGTTGGAACGAGTATACTTTTGATCATAATAATGTTGGTTTTTTGAGAATATCTTCTTTTGCAGTGTGAGCGTTTTACTAGTCTAAAAAAAATGATTCGATTGTGTTGCTTAGTTTATGTCATAAGTTGGTACTTTTTTAAGTATCTTAAATTTACGAATAAATTCATTCTCAGCGATATTTTGTATCTAAGATATTATTACTATCTTTGCACCGTTGAAATTAAAAAACCAGGATGAGGGGACAAAAAGTCCCCTCTTTTTATCTATTTATGTCATTAAGAGACAAAGTACAAAATTTATTAGAGGAGGCGCTTGTAGAAAACCCGTCTCTTTTTCTAATTGAAAGCAAAATTCATCCCGATAATAGTATCGAGATTATTATTGATGGTGATGATGGGGTTAAGGTCGAAGATTGTATTGCAATTAGTAGAGCAATAGAACACAATCTAGATAGAGATGAAGAGGATTTTTCGCTTCAGGTGATGTCTGCAGGAATTTCAGAAGGTCTTACTCATACCAGGCAGTATAGAAAAAATATAGGTAGAAAGCTTAAGGTGAAAACAGCAGAAGATACCATAGAGGGAGAATTGACATCTGCAGAAGAAGATGGGATTACCCTGGTATGGAAAGCACGTGAACCAAAGCCAATTGGTAAAGGTAAGGTTACGGTGGTTAAAGAAGCTGTTGTAGCTTATGAAAGTATTGTGGAAGCAAAAGTTATGGTAACATTTTAATATAATATATTGATATGGAAAATATCGCATTAATAGAATCATTTTCAGAGTTCAAGGATGATAAGTTTATAGATCGAGTTACATTGATGTCGATCTTAGAAGATGTATTTCGAAATGCCCTTAAGAAGAAGTTTGGTAGCGATGATAATTTCGATATTATTATAAATCCTGATAAAGGAGATTTAGAAATTTGGAGAAACCGTGTAGTAGTTGCAGATGGCGAGGTAGAAGATAGTAATCAGGAAATATCACTTACAGAGGCAAGAAGAATTGAGCCAGATTTTGAAGTTGGAGAAGATGCTTCAGAAGAAGTGAAACTTATTGATTTAGGAAGACGTTCGATTTTAGCATTACGTCAAAATCTTATTTCTAAAATACATGAGCACGATAATACCAATATATATAAACAGTTTAAAGAATTAGAAGGAGAGATTTATACGGCAGAAGTACATCATATTAGACATAGAGCAATTATTATGTTGGATGATGAGGGTAATGAAATTATTTTGCCTAAAGATCGCCAGATTCCTTCAGACTTTTTTAGAAAAGGAGAAAATGTTCGTGGAGTAATAGAGTCTGTAGAATTGAAAGGTAATAAGCCGGCAATTATTATGTCTAGAACTTCGCCTTTGTTTCTTGAGAAATTATTCGAACAAGAAATACCAGAGGTGTTTGATGGATTGATTAGTGTAAAGAAAGTAGTGCGTATTCCTGGTGAAAAAGCGAAAGTAGCAGTAGATTCTTATGATGATAGAATTGATCCAGTGGGAGCATGTGTGGGTATGAAGGGATCTCGTATACATGGTATTGTAAGAGAACTAGGAAATGAAAATATTGATGTTATTAACTATACTAATAACTTGCAATTGTATATAACAAGAGCATTAAGCCCTGCAAAAGTAACTTCGATTAAGATAAATGAAGAAACAAATCGTGCAGAAGTGATGTTAAGGCCAGAAGAGGTTTCTAAGGCTATAGGACGAGGTGGGCATAATATTAGATTGGCAGGTCAATTAACCGGTTACGAGATTGATGTGTTTAGAGAAGGAGTTGAAGAAGATGTAGAGTTAACAGAGTTTTCAGATGAAATAGATTCTTGGATTATAGAAGAGTTTTCGAGAATTGGTCTGGATACGGCAAAGAGTATTTTAGAACAAGATGTTTCTGATTTGGTTAAGAGAACAGATCTGGAAGAAGAAACAGTAAATGAAGTTCTTAAAATATTAAAATCAGAATTTGAGGATTAATAAATACAATTAATTTATATTTGAGCATAAAATAAAAGGCATTTATGGCTGAGGCAAAAACATTGAGATTAAATAAAGTATTACGTGAATTCAATATCTCGTTAGATCGGGCTGTTGACTTTTTGGATTCAAAAGGTCATGAGATAGATGCGCGTCCTACTACCAAAATTTCTTCAGAAATTTATCAGCTTTTATTTGACGAATTTCAGACAGATAAGAGTAAAAAGGTGGCTTCAAAAGAGGTTGGAGAAGAAAAGAGAAAAGAGAAAGAAGCATTACGAGTGCAGATAGAGAATGAGCAAGAAGAAAAGAGGAAGCGCGCCGAAGCTCGAGATGTTGTTAAAGCTAAAGCTCAAATAAGTGGACCTAAGCAAATCGGAAAAATTGATTTGGGAAAGGATAAACAAGAAAAAGAAACTGCCAAGCCCGAAGAAAAAGCAGTTAAAACTCCAGAAAAAAAGGAGATTAAAGAAGAGGTGAAGAAAGAAACTCCAACTCCAGAAATTGTTTCGAACAGACCTGTGAAAAAAGGTTTGAAAATAACTGGTAAAGCGCCGGTTCCTCAAAAAGAGGAAAAGCCTAAAGCTGCACCTGTTGTTAAAAAAGAAACACCCAAAAAGGTTGTTCCAGAAGCAAAAACTACAACGCCAGAATCAGAGACTCCGGCAGAACCAGAGAGAGTGAAAACTCAATATAAAAAATTAGATGGTCCTAATTTTACAGGTCAAAAAATTGATTTAACTCAATTTAAAAAACCTGCTAAAAAGAAAGATGATAAGTCTGATAAGAAAACTTCTGGATCAGGAGCTGGTGATGCTGCTAAAAAGAGAAGAAGAAGGATTAGTAAAGAAGGTGGTGGACAAGGGCCTGGCAATAACAGATCAGGAGGTCAATCTGGAGGTAATAGAGGTGGAGCAGGAAGAGGAAGAGGTCCTGCGAAAGGAAAGAGACCTGCTATTGTAAAAGAAGAGCCTAGCGAAGAAGAAGTACAAAAACAAGTACGAGAAACTCTGGAGAAATTACAGGGTAAATCAAATAAGTCAAAGGCTGCAAAATATCGTAGAGATAAAAGAGATCAGCACCGTCAGAAAGCAGAAGATGATGTAGCACAACAGGAGCAAGAAAGCAAAGTGCTTAAAGTTACCGAATTTGTTACGGTTTCTGAGGTGGCTACAATGATGGATATTTCTACTACAGAAGTAATTTCTGCTTGTATGTCACTTGGTATTATGGTGACTATGAATCAGCGTTTAGATGCGGAGACATTGTCAATCGTGGCAGATGAGTTTGGTTATGAAGTGAATTTTGTAACTGCAGATATAGAAGAGTCTATAGAAGAGGTTGTTGATGCGCCAGAAGATTTGATGAATAGAGCGCCTATTGTGACTGTAATGGGGCATGTTGATCATGGTAAAACATCATTACTGGATTATATTAGAAAAGAAAATGTAATTGCAGGAGAAAGTGGTGGAATTACCCAGCATATCGGTGCATACGGAGTGCAGTTAGATAACGGGCAAAAGATAGCGTTTCTGGATACTCCGGGTCACGAAGCCTTTACGGCGATGCGTGCTCGTGGTGCTCAGGTAACAGATTTGGCAATTATTGTAATTGCTGCAGACGATGATGTAATGCCACAAACTAAAGAGGCAATTAGTCATGCGCAAGCTGCGGGAGTGCCTATCGTATTTGCAATTAATAAGGTAGATAGACAAGAGGCAAACCCAGAGAAGATAAAAGAAAAATTAGCTTCAATGAATTTGTTGGTAGAAGATTGGGGTGGGAAAATACAATCTCATGATATTTCTGCTAAAACAGGATTGGGAGTTAAAGAATTGTTAGAAAAAGTGCTTCTTGAGGCAGAGATACTAGAGCTTAAAGCAAACCCTGGTAGACTTGCGTCGGGTACTGTTGTCGAAGCATTCTTGGATAAAGGAAGAGGTTATGTGTCTACTATATTGGTGCAAACAGGTACACTACGAGTTGGTGATTATGTTTTAGCTGGAAAAAATAGTGGAAAAGTGAAGGCGATGCAAGATGAGAGAGGGAATAATGTGAAAGAAGCAGGTCCATCAACACCAGTATCTATCTTAGGTCTGGATGGCGCTCCACAGGCAGGTGATAAATTTAATGTGTTAGAAGATGAGCGAGAAGCAAAGGATATAGCTTCAAAACGTGCTCAGCTGCATAGAGAGCAATCTGTACGTACACAACGTCATATTACGTTGGCAGAAATTGGTCGTCGAATTGCATTAGGAGACTTTAAAGAGCTTAATATTATCCTTAAAGGGGATGTTGATGGTTCTGTAGAAGCATTAACAGATTCTTTCCAGAAACTTTCTACAGAAGAAATTCATGTTAATATTATTCATAAAGCGGTAGGAGCAATTACAGAAAGTGATGTGTTGTTAGCTTCTGCATCTGATGCGATTATTATTGGATTTAACGTAAGGCCAGCAGGTAATGCAAGACAAGTTGCAGATAGAGAAGAAATTGATATCAGAACATATTCTATTATTTATGATGCAATTAATGACCTGAAAGATGCAATGGAAGGAATGTTGTCGCCAGTAATGAAAGAAGAAGTTACAGGTACGGCAGAAATTAGAGAAACATTTAAGATTTCTAAAGTTGGTACCATTGCAGGTTGTATGGTGTTAACCGGTAAGATATATCGTAATTCTGGAATACGTTTGATACGTGATGGAGTTGTAGTATATACAGGTGAGTTAGCTTCACTTAAGAGGTTTAAAGATGATGTGAAAGAAGTTGCAAAAGGATATGATTGTGGATTACAGGTTAAGAACTACAATGATATTAAAGAAGGTGATGTTGTAGAAGCTTATCAGGAAGTAGCTGTTAAGAAAAAACTTTAATTACATAAAATATAATTAAAAGAGGCCTGCTAACTAGTTAGCAGGCCTCTTTTTTTATTAAGATATTGTTCTTGTATCAATATGTGAAACATCTGGCTCTTTTGTGTTAGCCGTTGTTTTATGGTTTACTTGTTTAGGTTGTTTTCTTTCTTGTGTAAGTCTCGAATTTTGATTTTAGAAGTTGTTTTTGGTGACACTAATTTTGATACATGTAAGGAGATTTTGATGGTTGTATACTTTTTGTAGCCTTTATGTATTGCCTGTTTGGGAGTTTGTATACTTTTTGTAGGGTTGTGGTTATGTAGAAAAAAGAAAATATTATTGAATTTTGATGTCGAAATAATAATGTTTGAAACCTTGGTTGTAGAATCGATAATAATACAGCTATTGGGGTGGGTTTTTGTTGATATTTACCCAGTAGAGAAAGTAAGGGTAGCAAATAATAGTTTTTGTAAAGCTAAGTGTTTATGATGAGTAGATACTAAGGCTTATTAGTTTGTTGAGTATTATTTGTGAAATGGTGAAAAGGCAGTGCAATTTCATTTAAAACCCTAAGATTTTTTCTCTGTATTTAGTATTCAACAATGCTTTGAGTCGTTTTTTGTTTTTACTTTTCTTGAAGGTTTGTTCTTGATTTAGAATAGTTAATACAATTTTCATGATCACATTCATGTTTTCAGGGGTGTTTTCTGTTCTTTTTCTTGAATAGTCCTCTCCAAAAATCACATCCAAAGACCAATGTAATTTGTTTTCTATACCCCAGTGACTTCTTACTATATCATTGGCTTGCTGTGCATTTAGATTCAGGTTTGATATATAGTACCGAGTTTCACAAGCTGTTTTTTTTGTACTTTTTGAGTAACTTTCTTTCTCTATGACTATGAAAGAATAAAGATCTTTCCATTGGTTTGCCTTTTCAAAGTGGGTTAAGTTGTTGAATACTTTTGCTGTACGTTTCTCTACCCTTCCATGATCAACATTCTCTGTGATATCAACACTATAAGGTTTCTCTAACTGATCAGTATCTTTGATCGCTTCCAATAATTCCTTTTGATTACCTTTAGCAGCAATAACATAGTTAGCTTTTTGGTCTACTATAGTCTTTACTATTTCTCTTTGGCAGCCCATTGCATCAATAGTGAGGGTACAACCTGTAAGGGATAAGGATTGGATAAGTTTAGGGATTGCTGTGATCTCATTAGATTTTTCTTCTGTTTTGATTTGCCCTATACAAATCCCAGATTCACTTGCCATAGCACTAAGGATATGAGGGGCAATAGAGTTGTTGTCCGATTTTTCTTTTGCTCCACAAATAGTTTTTCCATCAATAGCCACCACACCATCAATCTTATTACCCAAAAGTGATAAAGCCCAACTGGAAAAACAAGACTGAAAAGTCTGGGAAGATAGCGACATAATAACCCTTCGGATAGTAGAACCTGAAGGAACACCATTTGAAAAATCTCCATATTTTTTAAACCAATCCAACTGGTGTTGACCAAAAAGGGACATCTCATCCCATTCATCACATTTACAAAGTACTGAAACCAGCACTAGAAGAAGAATGTCAGTAAAATTATGTTTCAAATTTCCTTTATTAGTACGACGTGGGTCTTGAAGATCAGAAAAATGAGTAGTAAGAAAACACGTGTTAAATTTAGAATTGGGCGAATTTGTCATTTTTTTATATCCCTGACAGTATATGGTCAGGCACTTGACAACAAGTCAAAGATAAAAAAAATAACGCCTCAGGTCATTTTTTAAATGAAATTGCCCTGCAATACTATGTAAAAATGAATTAAAACGCATTTTACATTAGACTTTAAAATTAAAGTTAAATAAAACAATTATATGTTAAATGAATATCCAATATTAATTAAAACTATAGTTGCATTTATAGTGATGTTTATTTTAGGATTGAATGCACCTAGTATTATTAGGTTACTAAAACTCAAGATTTCTGAAAAACAGTTTATAATGTTGCTTTTTGCTTTATATTTAATACTGGATATAATATTATTTTAAATATTAAAATTCAATAAAACGATAAAATTAAAACCTAGATATCATGAGAAAACTAAATCAATTAAAAAGTCAATTTAGAGCATTGACCGCATTAGAAAAAAAGTCTGTGAACGGGCAAGGAGTTAACAACTCTGCTTGTCCAAATGAATGCAGTTCTTATCGTATGTTATGCCCAGGGACTACTCATCTTATTTGTAAAAAAGTTTCAATTTGCCCATTAGATTTCAAAAGATATTGGAGATGCATCCCTAAGTAAAACTAAAAGCTCAATAAAACAATTAGTTTTATTCTAATTGATATTATTAAAGCTAAAAAGGAACCTATATCAAAAGACAAAAAAGAGGTATGAAAAACAAATTCATAACTCTTTTGATAATTAACGTGGAGAAGATGGGATTCGAACCCACGACCTCTTGACTGCCAGTCAAGCGCTCTAGCCAACTGAGCTACATCCCCTTTATTTTTTTAGTCAGATCCCCTTAATACTAATAAAGGAATTCTACTATCAAAATCTTTTTTAAGTACCGTGTTCTTTTCCCATAGCTTGGCAAAAAAACCGCGCTTTCTTCTAAAAACACATAACAGATCCGGATAGTTTTCATTAAGATGTTCTAAAACACCTTGAAACAAGGTCGCATTATCTGTCGATTTATAGGTCGAGATAATCTCTCCCAAATCTTTGGTAAACTCAGAATCTTCTGGCAACTGCTCTGCTGTTTTTACCTGAAGCAACTTTACTTCGGATCCAAAAGTACTTAAAATTTCTTTTATTGGGGTCAATGAATTTTTCTTTTTTACCGTCCCAGATTTTACAGCCATCAATATTTTATGAATGGGTTTGAACGTATACATCTGCGGAATAATAAGCACCGGGATTTCTGTCTTTTTTACCAATCCTCCTGTAGTTTCTCCCAAAAAACAAGGTTCTTTGATATCATGTACTTCTGCTCCCAAAACCAGTAAATCTATCGAATGTTTTAAATTAAATTTTGGGATAGCCTCTAGAAGTTCTTCTTCAAAAACCAATGGAATTACTTCGACTCCTTTTGTATCTACTTTGGCTATTTCTTCCTCGATCCAGGAAGCTGCGATTCCTTTTAACGCTTGATTTACCGAAGGTAGGCTTCCTGATCTTGGTAATTCTTTAAAAACTTCTACAGCATATACTTTTGCATTCAGTTCTTTTGCAAAATCTATCGCATATTGTAGCCTTGCTGTACGCACCTTACTTTCTGATAGCCCTAAAGGAATCAATATATTCTTCATCTGGTTTTAATTCTATAATATCTGGGCAAAATTACAACTTTAGAACTTTTACAAAATAATATTTAGACAGAAATATTCGCATTTCATTTTTTACCACTTATTTTGAGTTCTGGTTTCAATTTTTAACTGTATAAATCCAACGTCTGGACCAATTAATTAGTATTTTTGACACTTGCAAAAATCACATGATTCTAAAAGCACAATTATCTGATCTGGATGCTATTCACAATCTTACACAGGCTTGTGCAAAAACTATGATAGCTAATGGTATTTACCAGTGGAATGAACACTATCCTACGCGAGAACGTTTTATAAAAGACATAGAACTACAAGAACTGTATATGCTAAAAGAAGCTGATAGTATTATTGCAATAATAGTACTTACCGAAGTAATCGACGAAGAATATCTTCCTATAAAATGGCTTACCAGCAATACACAAAATCTATATGTGCACCGCGTAGCCGTACACCCAAACTACTGGTCTATGGGGTATGCAAAAAAACTGATGAATTTTGCAGAAACTTATGCACGACAACATCAGTATCAATCTGTGCGATTAGATACGTTTAGTAAAAATCAAAAAAACCAACAGTTTTACGAAAAACGAGGGTATCAACGTTTAGGGAATATCTATTTTCCTAAGCAAAGTGATGCTCCTTTTTATTGTTATGAACTTGTATTATGAATAGTGCCATAAGTTTTAAAAATATAAATCGCCTTGCTATCCCGGCCATCATTGCCGGTATCGCAGAACCATTGCTTTCTATTACAGATACAGCAATCGTTGGTAATATACCAAACTATGGTACAGAATCTCTTGCTGCCGTCGGAATTGTAGGCTCCTTTTTATCTGCACTGATTTGGATTCTGGGCCAAACCCGAAGTGCCATATCGGCTATTATCTCTCAATACCTGGGAGCTGGTAAAATTGAAGAGGTAGAAACACTGCCGGCACAAGCAATTTTTTTTAATGTAAGTCTTAGTATCCTAGTATTGATTTCTACCATTTTTTTTGTTGAAGAAATTTTTAAACTCTACAATGCTTCTGGGTTGATCCTAGAATATTGTGTACAATATTATGATATTCGGGTGTGGGGATTTCCGCTCACCTTATTCACTTTTGCTGTTTTTGGCATTTTTAGAGGGCTACAAAATACATTCTGGCCAATGGTGGTAGCCATTATTGGGGCTGTAACCAATATTATTTTAGATTATGTTTTGGTATATGGTATTGAGGGTATTCTATCTCCCATGGGAATTACAGGGGCTGCCTGGGCAAGCCTGATTTCGCAACTGCTAATGGCAATTATTGTTTTTATATTATTGCTAATCAAAACCAATGTAAGTCTTAAGTTACGTTTTCCGTTAAATAAGGAATTAGGCAGATTAATAACCATGAGCCTTAACCTATTTATAAGGGCTATCGCATTAAATACAGCATTGTATTTTGCAACAGCCAACGCCACAGAATATGGAGACAAATATATTGCAGCTTATACCATCGCTATGAATATCTGGATGTTCACCGCCTTTTTTATAGATGGATATGGGGGTGCCGGTAATATATTAAGTGGTAAACTTTTGGGGGCAAAAGATTATAATTCTTTATGGAAATTGGGCAAACGAGTAAGTACGTATGGGGTTGGAGTAAGTTTGATACTAGCACTCTTTGGATTTTTATTTTATGATAGCATCGGAAAAGTATTTACTAATGAAGCTGAAGTATTAGATGCATTCTATAGTATTTTCTTTATCGTTCTAATTGTACAACCCATAAATGGTTGTGCTTTTGTATTTGACGGAGTATTTAAAGGCCTGGGAGAAATGGGATATCTAAGAAACGTGCTTATGGGAGCAACATTTCTAGGGTTTATCCCAACGCTTTATCTCTGTAATTTCTTTGATCTAAAACTCTACGGAATATGGATTGCATTTGCCATTTGGGCACTTTTTAGGGGTGCAGCACTTATCATTAAATTTAGAGCAAAATTTTTACCGTTGTTATCCTAATCTAAGTCGTCTTTTTCGAAAATACAGCTTCCAGATCTTCTATCGTTACTGGTTTGATCAAATAATCCTCTACAGAGTTGATGCCTTTTGCTCTTTCTATATCTACTGGGTTAATCGATGAGCTAACAATATAGAGAATGATTGTTTTTCCCAGTTTATTTTTAATTTTAGTAAATTTTTCGAGAAACTCCCAGCCATCCATTACCGGCATATTAAGATCCAAAAAAATAATTTCGGGTATACATGCCTTATCAAGGTTACCCAATAATGTTTTGAAATAAACAATGGCGTCCATACCGTTTTGAAATACCATCAAATTTTTACATAAATTTTTTGCTTCTACAATCCTTTTTACAAGATTTACATACATTTTATCATCATCGATAATACACGCTAGTCCTATTTCTTGATTTGTCATATGGGGGAAGTTTTATGATCATTTAAAATTCTATTATAAAAGTTGTTCCTTTCTCTACCTCGCTTTCTACATTGATAGTACCATTTAAAGATTCTACTTGATTTTTAGTCAAAAACAATCCAATCCCAACCGCATCTGTGTTGTAATGAAATGTCTTATACATACCAAAAATCTTATCTTTAAATAGTTTCATATCAATTCCTCTACCGTTATCAGAAATCTCTAAATACGCCGTTTCATTCTTTACATATGTTTTTATTTCTATAACAGGATCTCTATCGGGGTGTTTATATTTTATGGCATTGGTGATTAGATTTAATAAGATACTTTCGAGGTAAGCAGGAATATAATCGATTGTTTCTAACTCTTTAAAATTAGCCTTGATCGTCGCATTACTTAACGAGATCATTCTTCCTATACCATTGGTAACTAATTTAAGAGCCTCTTTAAATTTAACTTGTTTTTTCTCCTGACCAGTATTGGTATGAATTGCTACTATTTCGTTTAGATGTTCGATGGTAGTATTAAGGCTCAAAGAAATCTCCTTGATCTCTTTTATCAACTCGACTTTCTCTTTAGGATCCTCAATATCATCTATAAGCTGAACCAACAGTGATAAATTACTGGTATGCGATCTTAGATTATGCGATACAATATGAGCAAAATTAAATAGCCTTGAGTTTTGAGAAGCTATGATATCGATCGATTTTTGCAGTCGTATCTCTTTTCTTTTTATTTCATCTATATCTTGAAAAACCCCTCTAATTCCAATAATTTCTTTATTCTCATTATAGACAGGTTTTCCTATTGCCCTTCCCCAAAATTCACGGTTATTGGCAGTCATCATTTTAATTTCTGTGTTAAACGGAGTACCCGCCATTGCGCAATTAAAAAACAAATCTGCTGCTTGCTGTCTAGAATCATCTGCATAATAATTTGCAGAGTCTTTTAATGAAGGGATATAGTCATCGGGGTATTCTAAAATACGTCTTGTTTCAAAATCCCAATAGCTTTTTCTTTCCTGAAAATCTACATACCAACTTCCGGTCGATGTCATTTGTGCTGTTTCTTTATAATAAAAATTATCTTTTGATATATCTTCTTCTGGCTCTAGTCTAATTTCAATAAAGAAAATGAGATTCGTTCCAGATTTTATATTGACAGGCAATTGGTCATTGGTAACACATCTAAACAACTTATAACTAGTATTCTTTGTTAATACTTTTATATGTTGCTTAAAATTAACCGAATTGCGTCTATAGTTAAGAAAGTTATCCCTAAATACTTCGATATCATCTTTGTGTAAAAGATGGTTAAGAAAATAATCGATTGTAGCTTGTAATTCTTTTTTTTTATAGCCTAGATTCTCATAAAATTTATCAGACCATACCTCTCTGTTTGGATCATCATGCAGTTCCCAATATCCCGCATTGAAATCATGAATTACATTATTAAAAAGTTCATTTTGAAGCATTCTGCATGGGGTTGTATAAATTTACCTTAACAAGATAAGGATTTATCTACTATTTTTGTAGATTATAATATACCGAATAATCAATGATACCGCGAGGTTCTGGCTCTTAAAAGATTAGCCAGCTATTAATTTACTTCAAAATTTACTTCTTCTACATTTTTATCTTTATCACTGATCCAAATCGTATACGATCCCACAGGAAGATAGTATTTCTCATTTTTACGTTTTGAAATATCCTCATCAGAAAATTCTTTCTCTATACTATCTTTTCCTTTTTCTGAAATTGAAAGGTCATACGGCACATAATTAAGACCTCTAGTCCCTTTTACAGAAAACTCCTTAAGCACTTTACCAGAATCTAACTTAATCTTAATCAAAAAATTTCCAGACACCTTGGCGTAAAATCTAATATCGATAGAAGGTTCTTTTATCTCTGATAACCATTTGGACCATACAGCCCCCCATTGTCTCGACCATTTGACATCATGCATCCTAAAAACATGCAGAGGTTTGGCTAGAACTGTATCATCGAGACGTTGTATATCCTCTATATTGGTTGTATAGATACTTCTTCCGTGAGTTCCTAACAATAAGTCTTTTGCTTCTTCTTGAATAACAATATCATGTACTGCAACATTGGGCATTCCTTTAGAAAACACCTCCCATGATTGGCCTTGATTAAATGAAACATAGGCTCCGTTATCAGAACCCAGATATAATACATTTTGATTAACAGGATCTTCTTTAATAACATTTATAGCAGATGCTGGCAGGTCTTTTCCTATATTTTTCCAATGTTCTCCATAATCTTCACTAACATACACATAAGGAGTAAAATCATCCCATCGATACCCATTTAAAGTAACATATACCCTTTCTTTTTTATGAGAAGAAGCCACTACTCTTGACACCCATAAATCCTTGGGAAATGTATCAGAAATTTTTACCCAGTTTCCACCCGAATTTTTTGAAACATATACCAATCCATCATCACTACCCGTATAAACTAATCCAAACTGAAAAGGAGATTCTGATAGAGTAGTCAAGGTACCATAAGATACATTTCCTTTTCTATATCCATGGGTAAGATCAGGGGATAACGCTTGCCAATCATCTCCTCGATTCATAGATCGCATTAACTTATTTCCTCCCAAATACAATATATCCTGATTATGAGAAGATAGCAAAATAGGGGTTTGCCAATTAAATCGATAGGGAGATTCTCCCAGCTCGTGCTTAGGGCGGATATAGGTACTCTTTTTTTCTAAAAGGTTGAGTCTTGAATAATTACCAAATTGTAATCCTGTATACACAATATGCGTATTTCTACTATCAATTTGTATTTGCATACCATCTCCTCCCATTATTCTTTTCCAGGGATAGTGTCCACTTTGATGCCATGAAGCGTCTTCTTTGGCATTGTGAGGCCCCATCCAAACACCATTATCCTGCAATCCTCCATATACATTATAAGGTTTTTGATGATCTACATTAATCGCATAAAACTGCCCTACACTAGGTTGATTGGCTTTTATCCAATGCTCACCATCGTCATATGATATATTTACCCCTCCGTCATTCCCGTTAATTAAGTGTTTAGGATTTTTAGGATTGATCCACAATGCATGATGATCAGCATGTACATTTTTACCGTTAATACTAACAAACGTTTTTCCTGCGTCTTTGGATTTTAGGATAGGAACTCCCGATATATAAATATGATCTTTGTTAGATGGGTTTACCTGTATCTGTGCAAAATAATAACCATAGGTATAAAAAACATCATCCAAAAAATCTGAATGTGTTTTTTTCCAGGTCTTTCCTGCGTCATCACTTCTGTACACTTCTGCTCCTATAACCTTAGTTTCCATCATTTGTTGATTTTCATCTTCCAAATAGTTAGCCAGGTCTATAGGAGTTACGGTACCATTACGCATCCATTGTTTTATATTTTTTGCTTTGTACTTTTTTTGAAAACCATTGGATTTTAAAAACGCATCGATTTTTTCATTTTCGATTTCAAGAAACGTTTCGGTAGTCATGGTTGCAAAATCTTCTTTATAAAGTTTCGATGCATCTTTTTTTACTCCCTTCTTTTTATCTCGTAAAAATTGATTGTCATGCACTGCATAAAGGGTGTTTTCATCAAAAACTGCTAATCCTATTCGGCCAACACCTACCCCCGTAGGAAAACCACTTCCTTCGATAGAAACTTTTTTCCAGGTAGTTCCTGCATCAGTACTTTTATAAATTCCCGATTGTGAGCCATTACCTTTAAAATTCCAGGCTTTTCTATCTTTCTGCCATGCTGCAGCGTACATCATATTAAAATTTCCAGGCACATAAGCTACATCAATGATCCCGGTCTCATTATCTATAAACAAAGTCCTGTTCCAGGTAGCTCCTCCATCCGTAGTTTTATAAATACCGCGCTCTTCGTTAGGAGAATATAAATGTCCTGTTACACCTATTACTACCTCATCGGGATTCTTTGGGTTAAGTATAATTCGTCCTATATGATGTGAGTCTGGTAAGCCTACATGTTGCCATGTTTTTCCTTTATCTGTAGACTTGAGAATTCCTATCCCTGCATAAGATGATCTTGATGAGTTATTTTCTCCTGTTCCTACCCAGATACTATTATTTTTCCAATCGACGGCAATGTCTCCTACATTAATAGTTTCTGCATTATCCAAAATCGGGGTAAAAGTAGTCCCATTATTTGCCGTATACCATAAACCTCCCGAAGCATATCCTACATAAAACTCAATTGGGTTTTCTGGATTAACAGCTACGTCTACCACACGACCACTCATAACCGTTGGGCCGATATTGGTAAATAAAACATTTTTTACCAAAGAAGATACTGCTAATTGTTTTTTGGTCGATAATCCCGATTTAATCTCTGCGGCGCTTGTTGGCGATTGCTGAGCGATACTACAAAAGAAAAGAAAAAAAGAAAGAGAGGTTATTATATACGTTTTCATACATTTTTGTTACTTCATGTAGTACATAAAGTCATTATTTTTCTATAAAATAAATCGAACTGGCTTAAACTTTTTTGATTCATGCGAAAAATGATGATTTTTTGGTCAATTGAAATGTTTTTTGAACTTCATAGCAGCGCTACGTAGTAAGAAAAAGATGAAAATTGAGTGAAAAAGAGCATTTTTATAGCGAATTGAAAAAAGTTTAAATCAGTTCATCATTAATCAATGTCAAAGTATCGATAGTTAAAACAAACTCAAAACATTTAATTAATGTTTAACAATTATAACTGAAGCGCCTATGAATAAAAGAAAAAACAAACTTCAGTTTTGCGTTTCTCGTTATTTTTATGTTAATTTATTGGATACTAACTAATTAAACAAGATAATTATGGAAGAGTATTTACCGTTAATCATTCAACTTATCAGCGGAGCTGTAGGTGGAAAT
This sequence comes from Aquimarina discodermiae, assembly GCF_040786235.1. Classification (NCBI taxonomy): domain Bacteria; kingdom Pseudomonadati; phylum Bacteroidota; class Flavobacteriia; order Flavobacteriales; family Flavobacteriaceae; genus Aquimarina; species Aquimarina discodermiae. The sequence continues at coordinate 72,925 of NZ_JBFMKP010000004.1, read as the reverse complement.
ATTGCAGGTTCATTACTGAAAAATGCATCTTTTGGCAAAGTTGGAAATTCTATCTTAGGTATTCTAGGAGGAGGTATAGGCGGATACCTGTTAGGTATGCTGGGAATTGACACCTCTGGAGGAATGGATATCGCAGGAATCTTAGGAAGCGTAGCCGGTGGTGGAGTTGGTGGTGGTGTATTAATGGCTATAATTGGTTTAATAAAAAAGGCAATCAGTAAATAAAGTACACTTTATTGATATATTTTATCAAAACAATATATTTAGAAGGGACTCAATATTCATGAGTCCCTTTTTTATGCAGACAACCATAGGTAAATGCTATAATAGCCTTATTTTTGAAAAAATCATCTGTAGTGCTTTTTAACTCAGATTATGCACAAAACAGTTTGTATTTCTAACTAAAAATCGCATTTATATGAAATATCATCAAATAGACAGTCATCTCTTTATTAAAAATCGCAAGAATTTTACCGCAAAAATGAAACCTAACAGTATAGCGATCTTTAATAGTAATGACATATACCCCATTAGTGCAGACAGCACAATGCCTTTTCAGCAACATAGAGATATTTTTTATTTAAGTGGCGTGGATCAGGAAGAAAGCATTTTACTTCTTTTTCCTGATGCTCCCAAAGAAAAATATAAAGAAATACTCTTTCTAAGAGAAACCAACGAACATATTGCCATTTGGGAAGGCGAAAAACTAACCAAAGAACGTGCTTATGAAGTATCAGGGGTAAAAACAGTGTATTGGTTAAAAGATCTTGAAAAGATTCTCTTTGAAATAATGACACAATGCGAGAACATTTATATTAATACAAATGAGCACTATAGAGCTAATGTAGAAACCGAAACCAGAGAAGATCGCTTTACAAAATGGATAAAAGAAAAATACCCTGCTCATACCGTTGCAAAAAGCAATCCTATCTTACAAAGATTAAGATCTATAAAAGATCCTATAGAGATCGATCTGATACAAACCGCTTGTAACATTACAGAAAAAGGATTTAGAAGGCTTCTAAAATTTGTTAAGCCAGAAATCTGGGAATACAATATTGAAGCAGAATTATTACATGAGTTTATTAACCACAGATCCAAAGGTTTTGCCTATACTCCTATTATTGCTAGCGGTAACAATGCAAACGTATTACACTATATAGAAAACAATAAGCAATGTAAACCAGGTGATTTAATTCTTATGGATGTAGCTGCAGAATACGCTAACTATGCTAGTGACCTATCTCGTACCATTCCTGTATCTGGAAAATACACAAAACGTCAAAGAGCCGTTTATGATGCGGTTCTTAGAGTAAAAAATGAAGCTACCAAAATGTTAGTGCCCGGCACGATATGGGCCGACTACCACCATGAAGTAGGTAAGATTATGACCTCTGAGTTGTTACAACTTGGCCTATTGGACAAAGCTGATATACAAAATGAAAATCCAGAATGGCCCGCCTATAAAAAGTATTTTATGCACGGGACATCACATCACATGGGATTAGATACTCATGACTATGGAATATTAACAGAACCCATGCAAGCTAATATGGTATTTACAGTCGAACCTGGAATCTATATCCCTGATGAAGGGTTTGGAATTCGCTTAGAAGATGATGTTGTGGTTCAGGAAAATGGAGAACCATTTAATCTTATGGCCAATATCCCAATTGAAGCAGAAGAAATAGAAGCGCTAATGAATCAATAAAAATGACATTGTTGTACATTATCTTTAATAGATAAATCGCAATAACATGTTTTAAAAAAATAAGGCATTATTTCTGGCTTAAAAATCTCATAAAAGCAAAATGTTTTTATGAGATTTTTTTAATTAGAATAATTTGTCTCTTTTGAGGGAATTTTTCTCTTTTTTGATGTGATATTATTTTAGCGAACTTAAGTAGTTGAAAGCATGATATTTGTTAATTTACAACAAGCATTGTTCGTAAATTAAATTAACATATCATAATCTTTTTTGTTATTTTTTTATTAATTCAAGGTACTAAAAAATACACTTAAACAACTGATAATCAATATTATGTAGGTAAAATCGTTCAAATGAAAAAATACTTTTTTTTAACATTAACAGGCATTTGATTTGATATTCATTAACTAATTTTACATCAGAAATTAAAACCTCAAAAACTAATAATAAATGAGCATAGATACTACGGCTTCATATTTATAAAATGACACTTCGAGATCATAAAAATAATGATCATTGTAAACAACCAACAAATAGGTTTAAAAACAACTTTTTAGAAATTTAATAAAAAACATAGTAAATAAGTTGTCAATACGACACAAAAGGGACTAAACAAGCTAGAGATATAGGCGACATTACTCGTTTATCATGAGCAATCAATAATTACAAAATCAACACAGGTCCCAAAATAAAAAGTTAATAACCACTTTCGTAAAATATCTTATAAGATAAGTATTTAACATTTAGAACGGGCTATTCTGCCAAATAGTAAACAAAAACTTTATAGCACCTTTTTCTCTATGAAAATGTTCGTGTTACTAATAAAACATTGTTATCCTATAGGATAACTATAGTATATAAAATAAAAAAATTATACTCCAAAAACTGAAAAATGAAAACGATTAAAAAAATTTTAACAATAGCTTTTGCTTTAGTAGCTCAGCTAATCTTTGCACAAGACAACCAAACCAACAGTAATTATTGTCATGTACAATCTGTAAGAGGTAATAACTATATTACAAACGTTCAATTTTCTGAAATTAATAATTATTCTGAGTTAGGAACTAACGGGTACTCTAACTTCACAGATCAAAAAGCCATTGTTGACCGGGGAAATAAGTTAACCATAAAGGTAGATACCAAATGGAATCACTGGTCTTCTAATAGTATCCAGGTATGGATTGACTGGAATGCTGATGCTGGTTTTGATGATTCTGAAAGAGTTTTCCATAAAACCGGTACCGGTGTTTTTTATGGCATAGTTTCGGTTCCCGAAGATGCCAAAATAGGAACAACAAGAATGAGAGTACGTTACAATTATAATATAGAATTAGGCCCCTGTGAATCAAAAAGAAATGAGAGAGGAGAAATAGAAGACTATCTCATAGAAGTTGCTCACCCAAAAAGACCTAGGGCTTTTTTTGATGTTCCCTCTTCGCATATCTATGATGATAAAGAGCTCGTAGAATTTAAAGATTTATCTACTGGTAATCCAACATCGTGGTATTGGGAGTTTGAAGGTGGGATTCCTTCTATTAGTACCGATCAATTCCCTCTGGTTCGCTATATACAATCAGGTAGTTATTCTGTAAAGCTTGTTGTAGAAAACGAATATGGTAAAGATGAAATCACATATGTAGGGTATATGAAAGTACATATTCAACCACGTGTGTATCCTCCTTTTTGTAATTTCTCTACAGTACTAACACATGTAACCGATGCCGATCAATATGTGAGATTTGATGATTTATCAGAAAACAATCCTACTTCATGGTATTGGGAGTTTGAAGGAGCTACTCCATCTACAAGCACAGAACAAATACCGCAAGTAAAATATTCTGAGTCTGGAAAATACACGGTAAAACTAACAGTATCTAACCCTCACGGACAAGATTCGAAAACCAGAGAAGGCTATATAACCGTAGACTTAGGCCCAAAAGAACTTTGTACCAGTAGTAACCAAAATCCTATTGGTCAACACATTACTGGAGTGGAATTTGAAAATGTACGTAGTATCTCAACCTATAACGAAAATGGTTATTCCTGGTATAATTTTCCTGGAACAAACGTAGAAAGAGGCCCTATAGAATATCCTTATGAAGCTTCTGTTATTCATATCAAAACTAATGCTGCCTGGGAAAATACAAAGACAGGATATTGGGTAGACTGGAACCAAGATGGAGATTTTGATGACCCGGGAGAAGAAAGATTACTTGCAAATCATTCTTCAAAAGAATGGGTATCATTTTTTACTGTACCTGCAGATGCAAAATTAGGTCAAACCATACTTAGGGTTCGAACCATGTATGATAGTAATCTAACACCATGTGGAGAAGGATGGTTTGGAGAAACAGAAGACTATGTAATCAATATCGTAGACGATCCAAGAAAAGATGGTAGAGATGGACAAAGAGGAGCCGTAGCACAAAATGTAGTAGTTTCGCCTAACCCAAGTACCGATGGAATTTTTACATTTACTTTTAATGAAACTAAAGAATATATCTCTTTCAAAGTATTTAATAACAATGGTTTAGAAGTATCTTCTTCAAATAGCCAATCAGGAACAAACGCGATATTATCTGTACCTAACTTAAAGCCAGGACTCTATACTGCACAAGTAACTACAAATAATAGTTCCGACACCATACGATTAGCTATTCAATAAAGCTTTAGTATTAAACATTTTGCATAATTCGAATAAAAAAGGTTTGCCGATTTATCTGGCAAGCCTTTTTTTGTTATAATTTTATAAGTCAACTGCCTCAGAGAATTATACTCTACAATATGAATTAAACGATAGCCTCAAATACATCGAATTAAAAATGCTCCTACAATAAAATTTACGATATTTTCTCTGTAATTATAGAATAATTCATATACCTATTTCGTTGATATTAAAAACCTTCTTTTATCCTATGCAACGAATGAAAATAACAGCCGGCCACCAACAAGCAATGCCCTATTTGGTTGTTGAAAAAGCTGAAGATTTTATTGATTTTATCAGAAAAATTTTTCAGGCAGAAGAAATGATCCGCAATCTGGATGTTAATAACAAAATTCAACATTCTGAACTAAAAATAGGAGATAGTACCATCCTTCTTGCAGAAGCTACAGAACAGTATCCCGCACATTACGGATCGATGTATGTCTATGTAAAAGACACCGACAAAACCTATTATGATGCGCTAGATGCCGGTGCCAAATCTCTTATGGAGCCTATGGAAGAAGATTATGGTGCCAGAGGAGCCGGTTTTAGAGACCCCTTTGGCAACATATGGTGGATTGCAACTTTAAACTAGTCTTCTTCTTTTTTAAATATCAACCAATATCCAATTAACTATACCCTAAATTTTCTTGAGTATGAATATCATTATTAGGAAGACAATTTCCTGATTTAGATTTTTATAGAGTATGCCTAACAAGATTATCATCACCTAAACTTATTTCTATAAAGGAGGTAAGACTATCAATTTCTTTGATTTTTGGTACGTTTCCAAAAGCCGTCTCATGTAATAAAATTTTCCCAACTCAACCTTTTCTTTGGTAATCGGATTTAAAGAATCTTGAGGGATACTGTGATAATCATTACTTGCAGGTAAGATAAAATAGGAAACCCCTTTTCCTTCAGCAACATCAATAAGCATTTTTTTTAAATCTGTATCCAGATTTGATGGTATTACTGTATCATCATCATCATTACAAGAACACAGTGTTAAAATAAAAAGTAATTGCTTTATTCATATAGTACACGTTATAAAGCTTTCAAAAAAAAACAAGCTAATAGCTTGTTTCTATTACTTATCAAGCAACGATTAATAAGGTCGTGAATGTACTAAAAATCTAATTTTCAAAGTAAAACATAAGGTTAAAGAATTACTTTTCTACAGTATTCCTGAAAAAGGTATTTACTATAATAAATAGTACAATAGCGGGCATTAACCAAGCTAAGTGATAGTTTCCTAAAGGAAGAATGTCGAGAAGCGAGGTCATCCCCTTTTTAACCCCTATAGACATTAAAAAATCTGGTATACTAAATGAGATAGTAACAATCACCACTGATCTAAATACCAGTGCAGATGTATATTTATTGGGAAGCACGTTTAAAAAAATCAAAATAATAGTAATAGGATATATAAACATAAGCGCAGGCACTGCCACGTTAATAATATAGTGCACATCAAACTGTCCCATTAATATACCCAATACACATCCTACAATTGCTGTTATCAAATATGCCTTTTGCGAATCATTAAACAATCCTTTTACAAAATCTGCTGTTCCCGTTACAATACCCACGGCAGTTGTAAAACATGCCAATGCAACCAAAATACTCAAAAAAGATTGCCCTATGGCCCCTAGTGTTTTTAAACTTAATCCAGATAACAAATCTGTTCTGGAAACATTGGTATCAAAAGCCGAATTAAAAGCTGCTCCGATATAAATCATTCCGGTATAAATAACAAAAAGCCCAATCCCGGCAATAATTCCTGACCTAACAATGGCCATGCGATTCTGCTCAAAATTATTCCCTCCTTTTAATTGTAAAGAAATAATTAGTACTCCTCCTATTACAACAGCACCAATAGCATCAAAAGTTTGATACCCTTCTAACAGTCCACTAATTACTGGATTTTGAAATTGAGAAGAATCAATGACAACAGAATTGGTAGAAAAAATACCAATACATATAATACTTAAAATAACGATAAAAATAATAGGGGTAAGATACTTTCCTATTACCGTAAGTATCTTAGATCGGTTAAGTACAAAAAACAGTACTAATATAAAATATACAGTACTCGTAATCCATGAGTTTATACCTATTAATGGCTGAATCACCATTTCATGAGTTACAGAAGCTGTTCTGGGAGAAGGCAATGCAATAGAAATTATATATACCAATATGCAATATATAAGACTAAATTGAGGAGATACTTTTTTTGCAAAATCGAGCATAGTACCTTGTAATCTTGCATGCGCAAAAATTCCTAACAAAGGAATCAATACAGCAGAAATTACAAAACCCAAAACAACCGGAAACCATGCATCTCCTGCCTTAAAACCCAAAAGGGGTGGAAGCATTAAATTTCCTGCTCCAAAAAACATAGAGAATAGTGCAAATCCGGCAACCAAAGTTTCTTTATTAAGTCTCATTTAGTTAAGTTTATACGGTTAAAAATAATCTTTCAAAATGATATTAACTCACAAAGGAGCTAAAATTAATTACAACACTTCTGGAAAAGGTAAGACAATTGTTTTTCTTCATGGGTTTATAGAAAGTGCTGCAATGTGGGAAGAAACGATGAATCGGCTTTCACACAAATATCATTGTATTGCTATTGATTTATTAGGACATGGTAAAACAGAATGTATTGGGTATATACACACCATGGAAGATATGGCTCATGCAGTTAAGTCGGTTTTGGATCATCTAAAGGTTACTTCTGGAGTTTTTGTTGGTCATTCTATGGGAGGATACGTTGCATTGGCCTGTATAGATCTTTTTCCCACCATAGTTTCTGGTTTGGTCATGCTCAATTCTACTTCGTACCCGGATAGTGCAGAGAAGAAACAAAATCGAAAAAGAGCAATAACACTAGTAAAAAGTAATCCAAACTCTTACACTAGTATGGTAATTTCTTTTCTTTTTGCTGAAAAACATAGAAAACAATATGCTTTAGAAATAAATACTATTAAAGACCAAGCTTCTAAAACATCTTTGCAAGGAATCATTGCTGCTCTCGAAGGAGTTTCTGTTCGAAAAGATCGGGGAATGATTTTGGCACACTACAAAGGACCAAAAGTTTTCTTTGTCGGTGATAAAGACCCTATTTTATCTTATGACCATTTCCAAAAAGAAACAAAACAATATGGCATAGACATGATTACTTTTAATGGAGGTCATATGACCTATTTAGAAAACAAAGAAGAATATATCCAAAACCTTATCAGGTTTTTATCTTTATGTTAAGAGTTTTTTTCAAAATCACTTCCAAATAATAGACGAAATACACTTTTAAACGTTAAAAAACGCGATTCAACCATTAATTTAGTTAAAAATCAATGTTTTATCGTTATTTTTTCTTACAAAAAGGTCGGTCATAACAAAAAAAATAGTATTATTGTATTGATAATGAACCTATAACCCTTTTCTATGAATTTTTAATACCTAAAAATAATGAAAAAAATTACCCCAACCCCCACGTTTTCTTTTTCAAAAATCTACTGCTCACTATTTGGTCACGACTACCTTCTTTCTAAAAATGTTACTCATCATATCAAAGAATATACTTGCTCCCATTGTGGTGAACAAGCTACCACTAATAGTAGAGGAAGATTAGAGGTGATGACTCCCAAATTAAAAGAAATTAACAACGTATTGGCTTCAGTTCATGCCAAAAAGCAAGCAAGGACAAATCCTGATACTCCATTTAAGGCAGCGTCTTAATTATTCTTTTATTGGATTCCAACCTTGAGCTTTCAATTCAATTTTTTCACCAGCTCTGGTAATTAGTCCCATACCACTTTTCTTATCTGTGATATGTCCTATGACCGTAAGATTAGGATTTGCCTTAATCTTAGGATAATCGTCCTGTTTAATTGTAAACAATAATTCATAATCTTCCCCTCCGTTGATAGCTACCGTAGTACTATCCATCTTAAACTCTTCGCATGTCGAAATAACAGTTGGATCTAATGGTATTTTTTCTTCATAAAGATGCACACCTACTTCTGACTGAGAACATAGATGAATAATTTCTGATGATAACCCATCACTTATATCAATCATACTAGTTGGCTTTACTTCCAAACTCTTCAGTAGTTCTGGAATGTCTTTTCTTGCCTCTGGTTTAAGCTGTCTTTCTATAAGGTAGGCATATTGATCCAGATCTGGTTGCGAATTAGGGTTCACTTCATATACTTTCTTTTCTCTTTCTAATACCTGAAGCCCTAAATAAGCTGCTCCTAGATCTCCTGTAACGACTAGCAAATCATTATCTTTTGCGCCATTTCGATACACTAGATCTTCTTCATTTGCATATCCAACCGCCGTTATACTAATAATCAACCCCGTTTTAGACGAAGTAGTATCCCCACCTACCACATCAATATTATATATTTTTGCTGCTGTTTCGATTCCTAAATATAACTCTTCCAAAGCTTCTAAAGGAAATCTGTTGGATACTGCAATAGATACTGTAACCTGTGTTGCAGTTGCATTCATAGCATAGATATCAGAAAGGTTTACAATAACTGCCTTATAACCTAAATGTTTTAGTGGCACATAAGATAAATCAAAATGTATTCCCTCTATCAACAAATCTGTACTTAGCACACATTTTTTATCTTTAAAATCCAAAACTGCTGCATCATCTCCAATTCCTAAAAGGGTTGTTTCATGCTTAACTTTAAAGTTTTTCGTAAGGTGACTAATTAGTCCAAACTCACCTAATTCAGACAATTTTGTTCGTGGTGTATTTTTATCTTCAATCATTCTGCAAATTTAGGCAACAAAGTATTTACTAGAAATATTATTTTGATAAATAAAACATATTTTATCTCAATAAGTAAGCTCAAAGCTTATTGCTTCATCATTGTTTATTGCCTTTAGTCTATGAAATTACTCTTTTAACCTATTCAATTTCATATATTTGAAAAAAAGTAAGTCGCTATGAAAAATTATGTAACCTTTTTCTATTCATTATTTGCGCTCTTTATTATCATAAGTTGTAATAAAGATGATGATATCAATATCCCGGTCGATGATAATGTAAGTGTTACCCCTATTCCAGATCCTGATCCAGACCCTGAACCAGATCCAGACCCGGATCCCGATCCTGTTATTAATGTTACTCCTTGTGAAAATGGAATGGCAGGCGAATACCCTTGTGAAGGATATGATTTTGTATCCAAAATATCTCTATCAACTATGGGGGGTAGTGAAGGTAGTGATAGTTGGGGATGGACCGATGCTACCACAGGAAAAGAATACGCCATAATGGGATTAGATAATGGTACTGCATTCATCGATATTTCTAAGCCAGATGAGCCTGTTTATCTAGGTAGGCTACCTAGTGCTGCTGGATCAAATTACTGGAGAGATGTAAAGGTTTATAAAGACCATGCATTTATTGTAGCCGACAATGTTGGCGATCACGGGATGCAAGTTTTTGATCTTACCAGATTACGCAATGTATCAAATCCTCCTCAAACATTTACATCTGATACCAGATACACAGAATTTGGAAGTGCTCATAACATCGTGATTAATGAAGATTCTGGATATGCATATATTGTAGGAGCCCAAAGAAATACAGGTCCCTATAACGGAGGCCCTCTTTTTGTAAATATTCAAGATCCTAAAAACCCTGTAAATGCTGGTGGTTTTTTATCTACAGGAAACAGAGCTTATACGCATGATGCCCAGGTGGTAACTTATAATGGCCCAGACATGGATTATACCGGAAAAGAAATTCTTATTGGTAGTAATGAAATAGAACTCGTTATTGCAGATGTTACTGATAAAAACAATCCTTCAACTATTGCTACCATAAATTATTCTGATGTGGGATACACACATCAAGGATGGTTTACCGAAGATAAGAAGTATTTTATATTAGGAGACGAAATTGATGAATTGAATATTGGATTTGATACGAGAACTTTGGTATTTGATTTTGAAGACTTGGACAATCCTAAACTACATATGACCTATACAGGTGCTACGGCTGCTACAGATCATAATGGTTATGTAAAAGGTGATTTTTTATATCTGGCAAATTACAATGCTGGAATTCGAGTACTTGACCTTTCTGATATTGAAAATAAAAATATTAGAGAGCTTGGCTTTCTGGATACTTATCCAACTAATAATAACGCAGGCACCAATTTTGGAGCATGGAATGTATACCCTTATTTCGAAAGTGGAAATATCATAATTAGTGATATCGATGAAGGTTTAATAATTATTCGAAAAAGTGCTACACCTTAAAAAAATAGGGTAAAAAACAATTAAAGCGTTTTATATAATAGAAACCCTCGATATATAATTATGAAAACAACCATATATGCAATTATCATATTGGCTGTATTAATTTCTGGATATAGTTGTTCTAGTGATGATGATAACAATGTAAATATTCCTATTTCTAATCCAAGTCCTTTGGTAAATTCTGCTATATGCGAAAATGGTATGGCTGGCGTATACCCGTGTAATGGATATGATTTAGTTTCAAGAATACCTTTATCAACCATGCAAGCAAGTAAAGGTAATGATAGTTGGGGATGGACAGACATTACTACCGGAAAAGAATATGTGATAATGGGATTGAATACCGGCACAGCATTTATTGATATATCTACTCCAGATGAGCCCATATATCTTGGCAAATTGCCTGTGGCAACAACAAATAGTTCATGGAGAGATATAAAAGTATACCAAGATCATGCATTTATTGTAAGTGAAGCCGATGATCATGGGATGCAAGTTTTTGACCTTACCCGATTGCGTAATGTAACAAACCCACCTCAAACATTTTCATCAGATACCAGATATATAGAATTTGGGAACGCCCATAATATTGTAATTAATGAAGATTCTGGATATGCATATATCGTAGGAGCTCAAAGAAATACAGGCCCATATAATGGTGGTCCACTCTTTATAAATATACAAGATCCTAAAAATCCTATAAATGAGGGTGGCTTTTTATCTACAGGAGCCAGAGCATATACACATGATGCTCAAGTAGTAACCTATACTGGCCCTGACATGGATTATGCAGGAAAAGAAATTTTTATCGGTAGTAACGAAATAGAAATTGTTATTGCTGATGTTACTGATAAAAGCAATCCGGTTACCATAGCTACCATAAACTATTCTGACGTAGAATATACCCACCAAGGCTGGTTTACAGAGGATATGAAATATTTTATTTTAGGAGATGAATTAGATGAACAACGTGTTGGTTTTAATACCAGAACATTAGTATTTGACTTTCAAGATCTAGACAACCCGAAACTACATATGACTTATACCGGTGCTACCGCAGCAATAGATCATAATGCTTATGTAAAAGGCAATTTCTTATATCTTTCTAATTATAGAGCTGGTATTAGAATACTCGACATTTCTGACATTGAGAATAAAAACATTAACGAAGCTGGGTTTTTTGACACCTATCCAGCAGATGATAACGCAGATTTTAATGGTGTATGGAGCGTATATCCTTATTTTGAAAGCGGAGTGATTGTAATAAGCGATACCGAAAGAGGACTTATTCTAGTGCGCAAAAGTGCTACTCCTTAGAAAGTCTCTTTTCTCGTTTTAAAATAATTTAAGGAATGGTTATCTTGTTTTTAATAACCATTCCTTAAATTATTATCGTTAATTCTTTTAAATAGAACTCCTTATATCTGAGAAACCCTTAAAGTATTTACCATTCCTTTTGCCGTTATTGGCATTGCAGCCAGATTAATTAGCATATCTCCTTGCTCTACAAAACCACGCTCTAAAGCAATTTTATTAATATCCTCTACAGTCTCATCTGTACTTACAAACTTATCATAAAAAAATGCTTTTACACCCCATAAAAGGTTAAGCTGAGATAAAATTCTTGGATTACTGGTAAACACCAAAATATGAGCATCTGGTCTCCATGCAGAAATTTGAAAAGCCGTATATCCACTATTAGTGAGCGTACATATTGCTTTGGCTTCAATCTCATTGGCCATGGTTGCTGCATGATAACAAATAGATTTTGTAATATATCTATTGGTCCGAATATGTGGAGGGTTTTGTGGTACTGTAATCAAAGAAGAAGTTTCTACGCTACGAATCACTCTTGACATAGTTTCTATAACCTGCACCGGAAACTTTCCTACAGAAGTCTCTCCTGATAACATCACTGCATCTGCACCATCCATTACAGAATTTGCTACATCATTAACCTCGGCTCTGGTAGGTGTAAGACTATCGATCATAGTCTCCATCATTTGCGTTGCTATGATAACTGGTATTCTGGCTGTTTTTGCTTTTAGCACCAATTTCTTTTGAATCAACGGCACTTCCTCGGCAGGAATTTCGACTCCAAGATCTCCTCTTGCAACCATTAATCCATCACAATACGCTACAATTTTATCAATATTCTCTACTCCTTCTGGCTTTTCGATTTTTGCAATAATCGGGATTTTCTGATCGCTATTTTTCTTTATAAGATCTTGTAATAAAATCAAATCCTCTGGGTGACGTACAAAAGATAATGCAATCCAATCAACTTCTTGTTCGCATGCAAAAATTGCGTCCTTAACATCTTTTTCGGTCAATGCAGGTAACGAAATATTTGTATTAGGAAGATTCACTCCCTTCTTAGATTTTAAAGGACCTCCCTGAATAACTTTTGCCTTAACTGTATCTTTTTTATTAGAAGAAATAACCTCAAAGATTAACTTGCCATCATCGAGTAATATTCGCTCTCCTGCTTTTACATCTTTTGGAAAAGTCTTATAATTCATAAACACTTTTTCAGAAGTACCCTCAAAAGGTTCGCCAGTTACAAAATTAATAGTATCGCCATCATTAACGATAATATCTTGTTTCATCACACCAACACGCAATTTTGGACCTTGTAAATCACCAAGTATCGCAGCATTATAGCCATATTCTTTACTTAATTCTCTGATTATTTTTACACGCTCTCGAACATCGTCATAATCTGCGTGTGAAAAATTTATCCTAAAGACGTTTACTCCTGCCTCCAACATCTGTTTTAAGATCTCCTTACTGTTGGTTGCAGGACCAAGAGTAGCCACTATTTTGGTTCTTTTACGTTTTGGCATTATTCAAATATTATATTATTCTTCGATTTAAGGTTTTGGTGATCTACCAAATACGCTGTTATAATTTGTGGTATTGCAAGTATGGTATCTAATAAAGTAACACCTGAAAAGTTAATAGTCTCTGTTTCAATTTTTAGAAAATAGTCGACATTTTTAAGCTCTGGGATCAAATAAATCGTCTTATTTGTATTCTCTATAGAAGTAAACAACCCTTGAGAAGTACTATTTTCTATTACCACATTTGTTTTAAATTTATTTCCAAAAAGACTAAATGTATTATAATGAAAATGATCTTCATATTGATACAGGGGATAACTTGCTATACCTTCCTTATATTTATAATAGATATCCTCATTTTTTCTATAAAGTCTTAATCCTAAATTTTTATTTAAGAAATAGGCTAACCTATATGAAACTAATGAACTATGAACAGCGATGAGTTCATAATCATCATCGGCAACGGTATCTAGTACTAAGCGCTGAACAGCCACTTTGATTTTTTTTCAGTATTAACGCGAAATATACAAATAAATTCACCCAACAAGTTTAATAAAATATAAAGATATTTCTACGAAAACGATTGAGTTAGTATCTTTTATCAATAACTCTTTAGATAAGATAAAATTGTGCCTGCAAAAATTGACTTCGAACCTGCTATTCTTTTATTTATAAATATTAGCTGTTCTACAAAAAGACTTATGAATTACGTGTATTTATTCTTGTCTGAAGTGCAAAATAGGCTCTTTTAGATGCTTTTTCTTCTGCTTTCTTTTTTGAAGTTGCTCTCGCCTTTGCGATTACTTTTTCATCAATCCATAGTTTTACTGCAAAATGCTTGATTTCATCTTTACCAGTATCCTCATAGACTTCGTAATTAAATACCTTTTTTTCTTTCTGACACCATTCTATCAATAAACTTTTATAGCTTATCACTTGTCCTTCAAGACTTTCGATATCTACATAAGGATCGATTACGGCTTCTTTGATAAATCGTTCACAATACACAAAACCTCGATCTAGATAAATAGCACCAATCAATGCCTCAAAAAGATTGCCATGTATATTAATTCCAAACTGCGATTTCGGAATATTAGTTTTAACCAACTCTATAAGTTTAAGGTCTTTACCTAATTCATTAAGGTGTTTTCTACTTACAACTTTAGCTCTCATTTTGGTCAAATATCCCTCATTACCCTCTGGTACCTCTTTAAATAAATGTGCTGCAATTACACTACTTAACATTGCATCACCCAGAAACTCTAATCGTTCAAAATTAATAGCATTTCCCTTTTTATCTTTTAAATTTAAAGATCTATGTGTAAATGCTTTTTCATACGGTTTAATGTTTTTGGGCTTAAATCCAAGGATTTTCTGAATTCTGGAAAAAAAATTCCCGTTCTTTTCAGAGCGGGAATTTAATATGTTGCGAATAACATTCATTATTCGTCTAGTTTTTTAAACAACACACAAGCATTGTGACCTCCGAAACCAAAAGTGTTACTCATTGCGTATTTAATTTCACGCTTTTGCGCTTTGTTTAAGGTCAAATTCAATGATGAATCTATGTTATCATCTTTAGTAGTATGATTAATAGTAGGAGGTACGATACTGTGTTCCATTGCAAGAACAGAAGCAATAGCTTCTATAGCTCCTGCAGCGCCAAGTAAGTGCCCCGTCATAGATTTTGTTGAATTTATATTAATAGCAGCGGCATGATCCCCAAAAACTTTAGTGATAGCTTTCAATTCTGCAACATCTCCTAAAGGAGTGGATGTGCCATGAGTGTTTATAGCATCTACTTGCTCTGGTTGTACGCCTGCATCTCTTAAACAATTAAGCATTACACGCTCTACACCTATTCCGTCTGGATGCGGTGCTGTCATGTGATGTGCATCACTTGACATTCCTCCTCCTACGACTTCGGCATAAATTTTAGCACCTCGTGCTTTTGCGTGTTCGTATTCTTCAAGAACAAGAGCCCCACTACCTTCTCCAAGAACGAAACCATCTCTGGTTGCATCGAATGGTCTTGAGGCAGTTTCTGGACTTTCATTTCTTGTAGAAAGTGCGTGCATAGCATTAAATCCTCCCATACCAGCAATGGTAACTGCCGCTTCACTTCCTCCTGTAATAATGACATCACAATGACCTAAACGTATATAGTTTAAGGCATCAATCATTGCATTAGCAGAAGAAGCACATGCAGAAACCGTGGTATAGTTTGGTCCCATAAAACCATTTCTAATAGAAATATGTCCTGGAGCAATATCGGCGATCATTTTCGGGATAAAGAAAGGGTTGAAACGTGGTGTTCCATTGCCATTAGCATACCCAAGTACTTCTTCCTGAAAAGTTTCTATTCCACCAATACCTGCTCCCCAGATAACACCCACTCTAAATTTATCGACCGTATCAAGATCAATGGCAGCATCTTTTATTGCTTCTTCAGAAGAAACAATAGCATACTGCGCAAATTTATCTAGCTTGCGTGCTTCTTTTCTATCAAAATAATCTGTGGGAGAATAATTTTTAACTTCGCAAGCAAATTTAGTCTTGAAATTTTCGGTATCAAAATAGGTAATAGGAGCGCAACCGCTTTTACCGGTTACTAATCCGTCCCAATATTCATTAATATTTTTACCGATTGGTGTCAATGCACCAAGCCCTGTGACTACAACTCGCTTAAGATCCATACTTTGTGGTGAAGTTATTACTTTGCGTCTTCGATATATGATATTGCTTGACCTACTGTTGCAATATTTTCAGCTTGATCGTCTGGAATTTGAATATCGAATTCTTTTTCGAATTCCATAATCAATTCTACAGTGTCTAATGAATCAGCGCCCAAATCGTTTGTGAAACTCGCTTCATTAACAACTTCGTTTTCGTCTACGCCTAATTTGTCAACGATTATCGCTTTTACTCTTGATGCAATGTCTGACATAATGTTTAATTTTAATTTTTAAATTAGGTGGCAAAAATAAAAAACTTTATTTTAAAACCCCACAATCCCATAAAAATGTATTTGTATTTTATCAAATATAGCGAAGTATTGCCTTTTTGCTACCTAAAAATGAATAATAATTGTTTTTTTTGTGCTCTCTAATTTAACATTCAACGTGCTATGAAACGTATTGTAATTTTTGCTTCCGGCTCTGGTACCAATGCCGAAAATATAATCAAGTACTTCCATGAGCGAAAAATTGCCGAGGTTACACATGTGTTCTCTAACAACCTGCGTGCCAAAGTCTTAAAACGAGCTTATGACCTAAAAGTAAAGGCCTTACACTTTGACAAAACGTCATTTTATGACACAAATGAAGTCCTAAATATTTTAAAAGACGCTCAACCCGATGTGATTGTACTTGCTGGATTCCTTTGGATATTTCCAAAAAAAATCATTGATTACTTTCCTAATAAGGTCATTAATGTTCATCCGGCATTATTACCAAAATATGGAGGAAAAGGCATGTATGGACACCATGTTCATGAAGCAGTAGTCAAAAATAAAGAGAAAGAAAGTGGAATTACCATTCATTATGTAAACGAACATTATGATGAAGGAGCTATCATTTTTCAGGCTAAAACTTCTATTTCAGAAGAAGATTCTGCAGAAGATGTTGCAAAAGCAATTCATCAATTAGAATATAAGCATTTTCCTATCGTTATAGAAGAGTTATTATTTCCGATAGAAAAAAATGCCGAAAAATAAATATAAAAGAATACCTTATTAAGGATATACTAATGGCGTTCGAGCGGGCTATTCGTTACAGTTTCTCCCACGTGCAAGGCGTGGTGAGGGATTTGAACTATAAATGCTATGCATTCACGATTTCTTAAAACAACTGAAATCAATGAGTAATCCCTAACGCAAAAAACTACCTACTACAAAAAAGTACCGATTAACCACCAATTAACCTATTATGGCAAAAAAAGAAAAGTTTTATGTAGTATGGGAAGGCCATCGGCCAGGAATTTATACAAAATGGAGTGACTGCCTGGCAGCAACAAAAGGGTATTCTGGAGCTAAATACAAATCCTTTGAGTCCTTTGACCTTGCCAAAAAAGCTTCTAAGGGAGACTATGAAGATTATAAAGGAAAAAGCAAGCCAAAAAAAACACTAACTCCAGAACAATTAGAAAAAATCGGCGAACCTAATCTCTACTCTATTGCTGTAGATGCAGCTTCTAGCGGTAATCCCGGAAAAATGGAATATCGTGGAGTCGATACACAAACAGAAAAACAATTGTTTCATCAAGGACCATTCGATCAAGGCACTAATAATATAGGAGAGTTTTTGGCATTGGTTCATGGTTTGGCGTATCTCAAAAAAATCAACAGTGATCGTATCATTTATTCTGACTCGAAGATCGCCATAGGTTGGGTAAAACAAAAAACGTGCAAAACGAATCTAAAAAGATCTGCAAGAAACGCTACTATGTTCGAACTTGTAGATCGAGCCATACATTGGCTTAAAACAAACACCTATAGCACCCAAATAGTAAAATGGGAAACCAAAGCTTGGGGTGAAATCCCTGCAGATTTTGGAAGGAAATAAAACGATTTTAATCATCATTTATGAAAACAACCTTTACACTATTAATTTTATTTATAAGTCTTAATTTCTACGCTCAAAAAACTGTCACGTATACAGTTTCAAAAATAAACAAGAATACCGTTCCAATGCTTAAAATAGCGGCATCATTTCCTGTTACAACCACTGGCAACACAACTCTCTTGCATTATCCCAATCAGCATTGGGGAGAAAACAATTTACATAATTGCATTACCAGCCTTACTTCTTTGACCGAAAATACAAAAATTGAATTTTTAGAGAACAAGGATTCCATCATTATACATCATGACAAAGGATTAAAAAGCATCGAACTTGAATATTATATTAAACAGGATAAAGGAAAAGAACTTGATCACAATAATTTTTTTAGACCAGTAATACAATCAAATTATTTTCACCTATTCTCTCATAATTTATTCATGACTCCTTTTTCTATAATTCCGGGAGTCACTTATGACATTCAATTGATCTGGAAAGATTTTCCTAAAAACTATACCATTCACAATAGTTTTGGCAGTAATCAACTCAAACAAAAACTTACCAATATAAAATTAGAAGACTTCAAACAAGCAGTTTTTGTTGGGGGAGATTACATAATATCTTCATTTAAAATAAAAGAAAATCTTGTATATTTTGCCACCAGAGGAGAATGGATACCCTTTAACCAAACTGAAATTATTAATCTTTTTACAAAAACTGTTGAAAGCCAAAGGAACTTCTGGAATGATCACTCACAAAAATATTATACAGTTGTATTATCACCTATAAACAATGTCAAGAGTGTAATATTTACAGGAACAGGGCTTACCAACTCTTTTGACGCTATACTTAGCAACAATGAACACACTAGCAAAAAGTATTTAACCTATCTTTTTAATCATGAATTATTACACAATTGGACTGGATTAAAAATAAAAAACGACAACGAAGAACAACAATACTGGTTTAGTGAAGGGTTTACAGAATACTACACGTACAAACTGATAGCAACAAATAATATCAATAATAATGATGAAGAATACTTTTTAAAGAAGATTAATGCCGCCATCAAGGAATTGTCAAATTCTAAATTAAAAAATGTTCAAAACAAAGAAATTACTTATAGAAATTATTGGAGCACTCCCGGGTATGATAGGATTCCATATTTAAGAGGGGCTTTATTTGCTTTTTATTTAGATCAAAAAATACACAAAATGTCTAACAAGAAATATGGTCTAGATACTATTATGAGAACTATACTAAAAGATGCGACCACAAAAGGGCAAAAATTAACGCATGATTACTTTATTAAAACAGTTAATTATTACTTACAAAATGATATTACTCCCGTTTTTAATAATTTTATAGAAAAAGGAGAAATGATTCCTTTTGAAACCTTTTTCAAAGAACACGGTCTCCAATTTACTAGTACCTCAACAGCAATGGACATTGGTTTTACATATGGAAATGATCAAAAAATTACTTCCATACCGCAAACATCCAAAGCATATATTGCAGGGCTTAGAGAAAAAGATTCTATTCTTGGCGCTCGTGTATATAAGGATACCACAAAATTATCAACAATAGAAATAGCACGACAAGGAAAAAAACATAATTTCAGTTTTCATACTAGCTCAAAAAAAATCAAACTTCCTCAGCTTAAAATAAATGCAGAAAACAAAGAAAATCTTTTATTAGACTAATCAAAACACACTATATATTTAAGCATTTATCTAAAAATCAACATTTTTCATGTAATGCTGTACTTCTTTTTTCTACTAAACTTTTGAGTTTAAGAAAATGAACTAGAAATATAACAATGCATGAAAATACTGCTTTACATATATATCCTTATTCCTATTCTAAGCTTTGGTCAGCCAGAATGGAAATTAACAAAGGATAAAGAAGGAATTAAAATATGGACAAGAGCCATTAAAGACACTCCTTATAAAGAGTACAAAGCAGTGACTCATGCCAAAACAAATTTAAAATCGGTAACCCACGAATTATTAAATGCTCCTTTATATATGAAAAACTGCAAAGAAGGAGTAAGCCATTTGGTAAAAGTAAACCCTGATGGACACTATTTTTTTTATGTAAAGAATAAATTTCCGTGGCCGGTAAAAGATAGAGACGTAGTTTCTAAGTTAAGAGTTCAAAAAATCTCTGATGACACAATCAAATTACATATTAATGCTGCTCCAGAAGAAATACCTTTAGAAAGAAATACACTTAGGATTCGTGAATTATCAGGGTATTGGCTTCTCGAGGAGCAAGGAAGTGAGGTAAAAATAACTCAACAACTCTACATTAATCCAGAAGGATCACTACCGCCTTTTATCACAAATTCACTATTAATCACAGGGCCATTCAAAACATTTACTGCTCTTAAAGAGGAGTTAGAAAATAAAGATTCTTGAAAGAGATTTTAGAAGACTTTATTTTTGATGAATTTACTTGAAAGTAAAGCGTATATTTGCAAAAAAATGCTGGTTATATGAGTAAATTACTTATTGTTGGTTCTATGGCTTTCGATGCTATTGAGACTCCTTTTGGTAAAACCGACAAAATTTTAGGAGGTGCAGCCCCTTATATTGCGCTTTCTGCATCAAATTTTAATATCACCTCTGCAATTGTATCTGTAGTAGGAGAAGACTTTCCTTTGGATTATCTAGCGATGCTTCGTGAAAAAAACATCAACACTTCTTCAATAGAAATTGTAAAAGGTGGTAAAACTTTTTTCTGGAGCGGTAGATATCATAATGATTTAAACTCGAGAGATACTTTAGAAACTCAACTTAATGTATTGGCAGATTTCAACCCTGTTGTTCCCGAAGCTTATAAAAATTCAGAAATAGTAGTCTTGGGCAACCTTCATCCCATGGTGCAGCTATCTGTAATAGAGCAAATGGAAACCCAACCAAAATTAACCATTCTGGATACCATGAATTTTTGGATGGATAATGCGCTGGAAGATTTACATAAAGTAATTGCCAAGGTAGATGTTATTACTATTAATGATGAAGAAGCAAGACAATTAAGTGGTGAATACTCATTGGTAAAAGCAGCCAGAATAATTGCAAACATGGGACCCAAATATGTGGTGATTAAGAAAGGAGAACACGGAGCTTTGTTATTTCATGAAGAACAAGTTTTCTTTGCCCCAGCACTACCCCTAGAAGAAGTATTTGATCCTACTGGTGCAGGAGATACCTTTGCAGGTGGTTTTGCCGGTTATCTTACTAAAACAGAAGATCTTTCGTTCGAGAATTTGAAAAAAGCAATTATTCATGCTTCGAATTTAGCTTCGTTTTGTGTAGAAAAATTTGGGACAGAACGAATGGAACACCTAAATCGTGATGAAGTTCAAAAAAGGCTTCAGCAATTTAAAGAACTAACACAATTTGAAATAGAATTGTCATAATAAAAACATCTTATATGCTAGCATATAAGAAAAACAACACAACAACAACTAGATTTTTGGAATACAATGAGTGATGCTTTAAAACACGAATGCGGTATAGCATTCATCAGACTTTTAAAACCATTAGAATATTACAAGGAGAAATATGGGAGTGCATTTTATGGTGTTCATAAAATGTATCTTATGATGGAAAAACAGCATAACCGTGGTCAGGATGGTGCAGGTTTTGCCAGCATCAAATTAGATACCGCACCGGGAGAACGATACATAAGTAGAGTTCGATCCAGTGAGCCTCAGCCCATACAACATATTTTTTCTCAAATTAATGATCGCATTAATAACGAGCTTGAAAATCATCCAGAATACGCAAAAGATGTCGACCTACAAAAAAGAAACATCCCTTATATAGGCGAAGTTTTTCTAGGGCACGTTCGTTATGGTACTTTTGGTAAAAACAGTGTAGAAAGTGTTCATCCATTTTTAAGACAAAACAACTGGATGCACCGTAATCTTATTGTTGCCGGTAATTTCAATATGACCAACAACAATGTATTGTTTGATAACCTAGTAAGATTAGGTCAGCATCCCAAAGATCGAGTTGACACCATAACCGTAATGGAAAAAATAGGTCATTTTCTAGATTCTGAAGTGGCCAAACTATATAAAAAATTAAAGAAAGAAGGATTTAATAAGAATGCTGCTTCACCACAAATTGCAGAGCGATTAAACGTTGCCAAAATTCTTAAAAAATCTTCTCGTGATTGGGATGGTGGTTATGCAATGGCTGGAATGTTTGGACACGGAGACGCATTTGTTTTAAGAGATCCTGCGGGGATACGACCAGCGTATTATTATCAAGATGATGAAGTAGTCGTTGTTGCTTCAGAAAGACCGGTAATTCAAACCGTATTCAATGTAGGTTTTGATGATGTTCAAGAATTGGATCCAGGAAAAGCAATTATCATTAAAAAAGATGGAAACACCTCGATTAACAAAATTATTGATCCATTAGAACGAAAAGCCTGTTCTTTTGAACGTATTTATTTTTCTAGAGGAAGTGATGCAGAAATATATAAAGAGAGGAAAAAATTAGGGAAACTTATCATGCCTCAGGTACTAGAAGAGATTAATCACGATACCGTTAATAGTGTTTTCTCGTTTATTCCTAATACTGCAGAAACTTCATTCTATGGTATGGTAGAAGCTGCTCAAGATGAATTAAACAAGCAAAAAAACGAAACCATACTTGCTGAAAAAGATTCTTTAACAGATGAACGTCTGGCAGAAATTCTTTCGCATAAGCTAAGAACAGAAAAAATAGCAATCAAGGATGCTAAACTTCGAACTTTTATTACAGAAGATAGCAGCAGAGACGATCTGGTTGCTCACGTATATGATGTAACTTATGGCGTGGTAAAACCTGACGATAATTTGGTTATTATAGATGATAGTATTGTTAGAGGAACTACTCTTAAAAAAAGTATCATCAAAATGATGGATCGTTTAAAACCAAAGAAAATAATTATTGTTTCTTCTGCACCACAAATACGCTATCCTGATTGCTACGGAATAGATATGGCAAGATTAGAGGGACTTGTAGCTTTTCAAGCTGCTTTAGAACTTTTAAAAGAAAATGGAAATTATGACCTTGTTGACCAAGTTTATGAAAAATGCAAAGCTCAAGTAGATTTAGAAGATTCTGAAGTGCAAAACTTTGTAAAAGAAATTTATGATGGATTTTCTGATCAGGAGGTAAGTGACAAAATATCAGAACTATTAAGTGACTCATCTGTAAATGCTGATGTAAAGATAATTTATCAAACGGTTGACAATCTACATAAAGCTTGCCCAAAAAATCTTGGAGATTGGTATTTCACAGGTGACTATCCTACCGTAGGAGGTAATAGGGTTGTAAATAAGGCATTTATAAACTTTTACGAAGGAAAAGACGAAAGAGCATACTAAAAACGAAAAAATTTATCGTAAAAAAAGGTTAATTTGTGTATTTCAACAAGTATTTTGACCTTTTATCTAAAACATTTTTTCTCTATGAAATATCGCTCTATATTAGCAGAGCCATAGCATAAGTAGGTTAAGTTCATGGTAGATTTGGGGCAAAAAAAGGTGGACTTTCCACCTTTTTTTATTTTATACCATTTTTTATTAGAAAAGAAATGATATTAAAAAGAGCCATGTTCTTAACATGGCTCTTTTTAATATTATAATGTATTAGGATTATTTTCCTTGAGCATATCTGCTAGAAACCTCATTCCAGTCTATTACATTAAAAAATGCAGAAACATAATCTGGGCGACGATTTTGATAATTTAAATAATATGCATGCTCCCAAACATCTAATGCAAGAATAGGAGTTCCTCCACAACCTACACCAGGCATTAATGGATTATCTTGATTAGGAGTAGAACAAACTTCTACCTTTCCTCCTGGCTGTACACATAACCAAGCCCATCCAGAACCAAATCTGGTACCTGCGGCGGTAGAAAATGCTTCTTTAAATGCCTCAAAAGAACCATAAGCTGCATTAATTGCATCTGCCAATTCTCCAGAAGGTTTCCCTCCTCCGTTTGGAGACATCACTTCCCAGAACAAATTGTGATTAAAAAACCCGCCTCCATTATTTCTAACTGCATTATTCGACATATCCATATTGATCAGGATATTATCGATCGTTTTTCCTTCAAGATCTGTTCCCGCAATAGCAGCATTTAATTTACTTGTATATCCAGCATGATGTTTATCATGGTGTATTTCCATGGTACGAGCATCTATATGAGGTTCTAACGCATCAAAAGCGTAGTTTAATTTTGGTAATTCGAATGACATATGTTACTATTTTTAATGAATAAAAAGTGAATCCAAATTTAATAATTAGAGTGATGAATAAAAATTTATAATTGTTATAAATTAACTAAACACTGATAATCAACAACTTTACAACAACAATTATCAATTCTATCGATATCATTTACCCTCTACCAACTATATCATACTCATAAACACTTCGAACCTTAATACGAAAAGCGCTGGTTTTAGTACTTTAGTAAAAAATAAAGAATTGAACCCTACCACTCCTTTTACCATTTATAATGCGGCAGCAGGTGCAGGCAAAACATACACCCTTGTAAAAGCTTATTTAATCACACTGCTTAATGGAGATTTTAAAGATAGTTACAAAAATATTCTGGCACTAACTTTTACCAACAAAGCAGTAGCCGAAATGAAAATACGGGTTTTAGAAAACCTTGTTGCCATTAGTGCTCCTATTACTCCTTTACCACATCAGGATCTATTTAACGAATTAATAGCAGCAACAAATTATACAGAAAAAGAACTTAAACAAAAAGCAAATAGAATCCTAAAAAGCATTCTTCATAACTATGCATCTTTTGATATTGTTACGATCGATACTTTTACTCATCGAGTCATACGAACCTTTGCGCATGACCTCGAAATCCCAATGAATTTTGAGATTGATATGGATACCGATGCATTAATAGAAGAAGCTGTAGATGCTGTCATTTCAAAAATTGGTATCGACAAAGAGTTAACACGTTTAATTATCGATTTTGCCGTAAGCAAACTTAATGAAGATAAAAGTTGGGACATCACTATAGAACTCAATAAAGTTGCTCGTTTATTATTTAGTGAAAATGATCGAAAATACATACATCACCTTTTACCAAAAAGTAATACTGATTTTGAAGACCTTAAAACCCAGCTTTATCAAAAAATAAAATTAGCAAAAGAAAATGTGGTTTTACATGCAAATAACGCCTTACAACTAATTAAAAACAAGGGGGTGGCATTTACAGATTTTACTCGTAGTTCGATCCCTAATCACTTCGACAAACTAGCAAAAGGAGACTTTAAAGTTGATTTTAAAGCCGCTTGGAAACAAAATATACGAGAGGCCACCTTTTATACAACTAAATTAGAAGATCATAAAAAAGGCCTAATCGATACCATTAGACCAGAAATAGAATATGCTTTTCAAGAAACCAAGAATGCATTAATTCAAATCACATTTTTTGAAAACATTATTAAAAACATAACCCCTCTTTCAATTCTTAACGCAATTAACAAAGAGCTGATAACCATTAAGAAAGAAAGAAAAGTTCTATTAATATCAGAATTTAACAATATCATAAGTACCGCTATCAAAGGGCAACCTGCCCCTTTTATATACGAACGACTTGGGGAACGCTACCGGGATTATTTTATTGATGAGTTTCAAGATACTTCAGAAATGCAATGGCAAAACCTAGTTCCTTTAATAGACAATGCACTTGCTACCGAAACATTAAGTGGCAAAAGAGGACAGCTTACTATAGTAGGAGATGCAAAACAAGCAATCTATAGGTGGCGAGGCGGAAAAGCAGAACAGTTTATAGAATTGTCATCAGATATCAACCCCTTTTCTACACAAGAAAAACAAGTACTCAACTTACCCAAAAACTATAGAAGTCATGAAGAAATAATCAAATTTAATAATAATTTGTTTTCTTTTTTGTCCAATGATTTTAGTAACCTAAAACATCAGGAACTTTATTTAGCAGGCAATAAACAAGAAGTTAATTCTAAAAAAGGAGGATATGTAGATATCTCTTTTATAGAAGCCAAAAATGCGGCTCAGGAAAACGACATGTATCCACAAAAAGTATATGAAACAATCCTTGAGCTAAATGAAAAAGGCTATCAGCATAATGAAATATGCATTATTATAAGAAAACAAAAAGAAGGAGCCCTGATTGCAGATTTCCTAACTCAAAAAGGAATTTCAATTATTTCTTCTGAAACACTATTAATAAGTAAAGCTCCTGAGGTAAATTTCATAATAGATCTTCTTACGTGGCACATTCAGCAAGATCACTTACAATCAAAAATAAATGTTTTAAATTTTTTGGCTGAGAAATATCAAGTACCAGATAAACACTCTTTTTTTAGCAAACTCATAAACAATGGCACAAAAGACTTTTATGAAGTATTAAAAAGTTTTGAGATTGATTTTAGTTTTACCCTATTAGCCACTAAACCACTTTATGACGCAGTGGCATACTGTATTCGAGCCTTTTGTTTTTCGAATTATAACTCAGCACATCTACAATTTTTTTTGGACACCGTTTTTACTTTTGCTCAAAAACATATGGAAGGGATCCCAGGTTTTTTATCTTATTGGCAGACAAAAAAAGATTCTCTAAGCATTATCGCTCCAAAAACAAAACTTGCAGTTCAAATAATGACAATACACAAAGCAAAAGGATTAGAGTTTCCATGTGTAATTTATCCCTATGCCAATATTGATATCTATGAAGAAATAGAACCAAAAACATGGATTGAAGTCGATAAAGATCAATATAATGGTTTTGGAGAACTACTAATTAACTATAATAAGAAGATATCTGACTATGGTACAGATGCCGAAAAAATTGTTGTTGATCGACAATCTCAATTAGAACTTGACACCTTTAATTTACTATATGTAGTTTTTACCAGAGCAAGAGAGCAACTATATGTAATTTCTAATTTAAAAATAAACTATAAAGGCGAAAGCAACCCTAACACTTTTTCTGGAAAACTAATTAATTATTTAAAACACTTAGGAGTTTGGGAGACTCAAAACAAATACACTTTTGGTAGCCCATTAAAACCAAGTAACAATACAATTAAAGAAAATAATACTTTAAAAACCATCTCTTTATCCAAATCAACACAAAACACACAGCCGTATAAAGTATTTATTGTAACCAATGCGGGCAAATTATGGGATACAGAACAACAATATGCAATAGAAAAAGGGAATCTAATTCATGAATTAATGGCTTCAGTTTATGTACATGATGATATCCAAACAGTTTTGGATGAAGCCTATTTAATGGGTAAAATCACTTTTCCAGAAAAAGAAATACTACATAAAGAACTGATAAAAGTAGTTGAGCACCCAGAGCTTTCACCATATTTTTCTGACGACAGCACTATTTTTAATGAACGTGAAATATTTTCTAATGGTAAATCCTTTAGACCAGATCGTATAATAATTGACCCTAATAACATTGCGTCTATTATAGATTACAAAACAGGAAGTTACGATCCATACCATCGCAAACAACTAGAAGAATACACATATCTTTTAGAAACAACAGGTTATATTGTAAGAGACAGAATTCTAGTATATTTCAATAAAGATATCAAGATAAAACGTGTATAAATAACCTTCATATTTACTAATTACTAAAAAAATTTAAGGATTAAAGGGAATTTTATCTTATAATTGTACCATCTTTTACAAGATATAATATCTAATTTTTACTTAACAAGGTTAAAATTATCTTGCTTTTTAGGATTTTAAAATACTATCTATAAATTGTATAACCCTTCAAAGACTTGATATTTACTGGCCTGTTAAGAAAAATTTATTAGATTTATCTTTGACAGTTATTATTAACATATTACATTTGCTCTAATTAACACTTAAAAATTAAATTATTGAATATGAAACATCTTAGCAGATTTTTAGTGGCTTCGTTACTAGTACTTGGACTTAGTACGGCGAATGCACAAGATGAAAACAATCCTTGGGCAGTTTCTATAGGTATTAATGCCGTTGACATTTATCCTACTGGAGGTGATTTACCTTATCAAGGGGATATTTTCGACGAATTTTTTAATGCTAGTGACCACTGGAACATTCTTCCATCTGTTTCCAGATTATCTGTTGGTAGATATATAGGAGATGGTTTTTCTTTTACTCTTGCTGGGTCAGTTAATAAAATAGAAAAGCTGGGTCAACTTGAAGATGAAACTTTAGTTACTGCAGATGACCTATCTTACTACGCTGTTGATGGTACAATTGCGTATAGCCTTAAAAATGTATTAAAAACTAAGTGGTTTGAGCCATACGTAGGAGTAGGTGGAGGTTACACTTGGGTTGACGATATAGGTGCTGGTACTTTGAATGGTACTTTAGGCACAAAATTCTGGTTATCTGAAAACTTTGCATTCGATATCCAAACTACATTCAAGAATGTATTTGAAGATTACGAAACTGGTAACTATCCTCCAACTCATTTCCAACATTCTGCAGGTCTTTCTTTCACATTTGGAGGTAAAGATACTGATGGTGATGGTGTTTATGACAAAGATGATGAGTGTGTTGACGTTCCTGGTTTAAAAGAATTTAACGGATGTCCTGATACTGACGGTGACGGAATCACTGACGCTAAAGATGATTGTCCTGATACTGCAGGTACAGCAGAATTTAACGGATGTCCTGATACTGACGGTGATGGAGTTTCTGACCCTAAAGATGAGTGTCCTACTGAAGCTGGTTTAAAAGAACTTAATGGATGTCCTGATGCTGACGGTGATGGTATCGCTGATGGTAAAGATGGTTGTCCTAACGAAGCTGGTCCAGCTGAAAACAATGGATGTCCTTATCAAGATAAAGATGGTGATGGTGTATTAGATAAAGATGATAACTGTCCTGACGTTGCTGGTACTGTAGCAAACAATGGTTGCCCAGAAGTAACAGAAGAAATTCAGAAGACTCTTAACGAATATGCTAAGACTATCTTATTTGATTCTGGAAAATCTACAATCAAAGAACAGTCTAACGCTGTGTTGAATGATATCGTAAAAATTCTTCAGGAGTACCCAACTGCTAAGTTTACAGTAGAAGGACATACTGATAGCGCAGGTAGCGAATCTTCTAACCAAAAGTTATCTGACTCTAGAGCTAACGCTGTTAAGAATTACTTAGTAGAAAACGGTGTAGATCAGTTTAGATTATCTGCTGTTGGATACGGAGAATCAAGACCTATCGCTTCTAACAAAACTAGAAAAGGTAGAGCACAAAACAGACGTGTAGAGATCAACTTAGTAAAATAAGAAGATTTTAACAAAATATAAAAAGCGCCTCGAAGTTTTCGAGGCGCTTTCTTTTTATAACTATTCCATTTAAAAAAGAAAGATTTAAAACACACCTTTAAGCAACAGTAAACCTAGAGGTTTAAATTCTCATCAAAAAAATAGATTGGTTGACTCCAACCAATTCTGTTTAACAGTATTGCCGTATAGTTTTCAAAAGAAAAACCATCTTTTTCATCTTCTATATAATTTGAACACACCTGTAAAACTTCAAAAAATTATAGACAAATCAAGTTTAAAAACTCTTTAGAATACAAAAACAAGAATAAAGTATATTTGCATTTGCGTTCTTTCAAGAGAATTGTAAATTGAAAAAGTAATATGGATCCCTAATAAGATTATTTAATTTATAATCTTAAAAAAGTATCTATTCGTACCATACCAGAATAATACAGTAAACCCTATACGTTTGAAAAGTTTTTTAAAAGAAGTAATCTTAGAATTACATAGTAGTAACGAAAAAGTAAGTGATCTGATTTTTTTGGTTCCTAGTAAAAGAGCAGGCCTTTTCTTAAAAAAAGAACTTTTAATCTTATACGACAACCAAACGCTTTTTGCCCCTACTATAATAAGTATAGAAGAATTTATATCCAAATTATCCGGGCTTCAACAAATTGATAACGTACAAACTCTATTCGAATTTTATGATACTTACTTATCCACTTTTTCTGATCTGGAAAAAGAGGATTTTGAAACCTTTAGCAACTGGGCTCAGACCTTAATTTATGATTTCAATGAAATCGACCGATACTGTATAGATCATAAAAGTTTTTTTGCATACCTATCAGGAATACAAGACATAAATCACTGGTACTTACAAAAAGAAAAAACAACTTTAGTAAAAAATTACATTAGATTTTGGGAAAGCTTATTAATCTACTATAATAACTTTAAAGACAAACTCCTTTCCAAAAAAATAGGGTATCAAGGTCTATTATACAGAAAAGCTTCAGAAGATATCCAGTCCTATATAGACACCGAAAAGAGAAAACATATTCTTGTTGGCTTTAATGCACTAAACAATGCTGAACAAATCATTTTTCAATCCTTACTAGATGCAAACATGGCTAAGGTATATTGGGATGCTGATCATTTTTTTGTCAACAATAACTACCATGAGGCCTCATTATTCTTAAGAACCTATAAAGAGCAATGGGACTATTATAAAAATCATTCTTTTGACTGGATACAAAATAACTTCTCTCTAGAAAAAAATATTTCTACGATCGGAGTACCAAGAAATGTAGGGCAAGCAAAATCTGTAGCACATATACTCTCTTCTATTCCGAAGGATACTATAGAAAAAACGGCATTAGTTCTTGCAGATGAAAACTTACTACAACCTCTGCTTAATAGTATTCCAAATACAGTAGAGTCCCTTAACATCACAATGGGGCTACCTTTAAAAGAAGTTCCGCTAGCGGCATTTTTTGAACTATTGTTTGAGCTTCATAAAAATGCTAACTCAGATAAATTATACTATAAATCAATACTTGAGGTTCTAAATAATAGAGCTGCTTATAGACTAATAGGCAATAGTGCGTTTCTCCTCGCAAATACCATTGCCCGAGAAAACATGGTTTACATAACGCTACAAAAATTACAGGAACTTGTAATTTCTGAGCAACACAAGGAAATACTATCTTTATTGTTCTCTCCCTGGAAAAATGCAACAAAAGCATTAGAACAATGTAGAAATATCATATTCGAGCTTAAGAATGTTTTGGATAAAGAAAAAGACACCCTGGAGCTTGAGTACCTTTATCATTTTCATATTGTATTTAACAAGGTATCATCACTTCAAAAAGAATATGAATACCTCACAACCATAAGATCTTTATATTCGCTGTATAAAGATATCTTACTAAAAGAAACTTTAGATTTCTCTGGCGAACCCTTTAATGGGCTACAACTAATGGGAATGCTAGAATCTCGTTGTCTTGATTTTGAAACTGTAATTATTACCTCGGTAAACGAAGGAATATTACCTGCAGGAAAAAGCATGAACTCCTTTATACCCTATGATTTAAAAAGAGCATATAACCTACCAACATATAAGGAAAAAGATGCTATCTATACCTATCACTTTTACAGGTTAATACAAAGAGCCAAAAATGTATATCTAATTTATAATACAGAAAGCGAAGGTGTTGGTGGTGGAGAAAAAAGTAGGTTTCTTCTTCAGCTAGAAATAGATAAAAGACCAAAGCATACGCTTAATTCTTATGTAGTATCTACCAATGTGCCTCAAATTACAGATCAAAAAATACAGATCAACAAAAATGAAGAAGTAATTTCACAACTTAAAAAGCTAGCGAATCATGGGCTTTCACCTTCTGCTTTAACAAGCTACATTAGAAACCCTATCGATTTTTACTATTCATATGTGTTAGGAATTAAAGCAACCGAGGAAGTTGAAGAAACTATAGCCGCAAACACCTTGGGAACTGTAATACACAATACGCTCGAAGAGTTTTACAAACCTCTTGAAAAAAAATTTCTTACTACAGAAGATATAAAAAGAATTC
Source organism: Aquimarina discodermiae (assembly GCF_040786235.1). NCBI lineage: Bacteria > Pseudomonadati > Bacteroidota > Flavobacteriia > Flavobacteriales > Flavobacteriaceae > Aquimarina > Aquimarina discodermiae. Next base: position 40,927 of record NZ_JBFMKP010000004.1, on the reverse strand, counting down.
GTACCGAAATTGATTCCCAGCTTAAAAATCAGTTTAGACAAGAGTATGCAAAATTAAATATTACTAGCGGAAAAAACCTATTAATTTACGAGGTAGCAAAACAATATATTCATAATTTTCTATCAAGCGAAGAAAAATTACTTAATCAAGGATCTCAATTAAAAATAATTGCGATAGAAAGCAACTTAAAAACAAAACTAGTGATACCAGAATTGGATTTCCCTATCCATATAAAAGGAAAAGTAGATCGTATCGATGAGTTAGATGGCGAAATTAGAATTATAGATTACAAAACCGGAAGAGTCACCAAAAATGATTTAATCATTATGGATTGGGATATTATTATGCAAGATTACAAGTACAGCAAAGCGTTTCAGGTTCTGGCATATGCATTAATTCATCATAACGAAACACCTATTACAAATTCGACGATGGCTGGTGTTATTTCATTTAAAAACCTTCAGGAAGGGTTTCTAAAATTTGGTACAAAATCAAGTATCAGAGGCAAATCAAATCATGAGATAACTCATCCGGTACTAGAAGAGTTTCAAATACAATTAAAAAAGTTAATTCTAGAAATTTTTAATCCCCAAATCCCTTTTATAGAAAAAGAAGTCTAGAAAGCTGTTTTTTTGCCATTAAAAAGAACATATAAAATAGTAAAAAAACAAGAAAAATAAAATAAAATCTATCTGTTTTCATGTATTATTATTCAAAAAACATAATAATTGATCAACTTTTTTCGTTTATTTGTTGTTATGAAAGTGAATAAACAGATACTTGCTTCGGTACTTTTAGTACTTTTTGGCATCGTATTGGTAGCAGATTTACATATTTTAAGTCATGATGATGCTACCAATTCTGATGACATAGACTGTAGTATTTGTGATTTTACTTCAGAAAATCATACCGATGATTTTATCCCAACAGATATCGTAATTGGTTATGAACATGTTAATATTCCTGCAGATGTAGTTCGAACTAACTACCTAAATAGATACTTCGCAACCTCTGTTACCTATTCTTTCTTAAATAAGGCTCCACCTGTAGCCTAATAGAAATCAATCTATTTTTTAAACTGATTATTTTTTACAAAATAATCGTTGTTTCATTTTTTATTTTTTTATCAATGATAAGATCTATATGGCGAGCCATATTTCTTATTGGTATTTTATCAAAATCAGCATTTGCACAAGAATGCAATAAAACTCTTACTGGTAAAGTAATAGATTTTCATGATGGAATACCTTTAGAAAACGCTAAAGTAATGGTTAATAATACCGCAACATACACAAACTCAAAAGGAGAATACACCATAAACAACTTGTGTTCCACATCTTATGCGTTTACAATATCACATGAAAACTGTAATTCTCAGGTGGTAACACTTAACATAAGCAATGTATCATCAAAAGATTTTTATCTAGAGCATCACTATACCGATTTGGATCAAGTAGATGTCTTGTCACAAAATCAAAAGAAAACTACCAATAGTCAAGCTGAAGGGCGTTTGAACAAAAAACAATTAGAACAATACAGCGACTTATCTCTTGGAGATGCCTTAAAAGAAATTTCTGGTGTCAATAGCCTTAACACAGGAAATACAATTGTAAAACCTGTAATACAAGGGCTACATAGCAGTAGAATCATTATGATGAATAATGGGGTTAGACAAGAAGATCAGGAGTGGGGAGAAGAACACGCCCCAAATATGGATATTAATGCCTTTGACCAAATTAAAGTTATAAAAGGAGCGGGAGCTTTGCGGTACGGAGGAAATGCTATTGCCGGAGTAATAATTACCGAAAATAAACTAACTTCTTTGCAGGATACCATTTTTGGAAAGTCTCAAGTAACAGCAAGTAGCAATGGTCGAGGAGGTAGTGCCAATACAACCCTTAATTTGGGATTTAAAAAAGGGTGGGCTGCCAAATTTCAGGGAACCCTAAAACATTATGGAGACAGTGAGGCACCAGACTATAAATTAAGTAATACAGGACATAGAGAACAAAGTTTTTCTACCAGTTTTGGGTATACCGATTTCAAACAAGGGTTTGAAGCATATTATAGTTTTTATAATGCTAAACAAGGAATCCTAAGAGCATCTCATATTGGTAATGTAAGTGACTTGATACGAGCAATAAATAGCCCTACACCCTTAGTAATCGAAGATTTTACTTATGATATTAATGCTCCTAAACAAGAAACAATGCACCGTTTGGCAAAAATAAAGGCATATAATCGTTTCAAGAATCTAGGAAAATTAGAACTACAATACTCATTACAATATAATAATAGAAAAGAGTTTGATATCAGAAGAGGAGATGATCGTGATAAACCAAGTTTGGATCTGGAGTTGATTACACATGCTGCAGAAACTTCTTTTTTGTTTGATTCTAATGATGATTTTACAAAACATATTGGAGCGCAATTTACGTACCAAGTAAACACTCCTAATCCTGAAACGGGAGTACGTAGACTTATTCCTGATTATGAAAAGGTAAACACAGGTGTTTTTGCTACATCAGAAATTAGGATCAATGATGTCATAACGGTTGATGCGGGTATACGTTATGATTTCATGCAAATAGACGCTCAAAAGTTTTACAAAAAAGATAGTTGGGATGAAAGAGGGTATAATACCGATTTTTCCTCGATTATTATCGCCGATGAAGGTACACAATGGCTTACAGATCCAACTTTTGAATATCATAGTGTCTCTGCTTCGGGAGGGTTAAATTTAAAGTACAGCACCTCAAATTCATTATTACTTAATATATCCTATGCGAATCGTGCTCCTAATCCCGCAGAATTATTTAGTGATGGGTTACACCATAGTGCAGCAATTATAGAACTAGGTAATCTACGCTTTGATCAGGAAAAAGCTGCTAAGCTTTCTTTAAGCAGTATTCATAACGGACTATTCGATAACGCAACTGTAACCATTTCGCCACATCTAAGTTACATCAGAGATTTTATTTTACTAGAGCCCACAGGAGTAGATTTGCTTACTCGAGGAGCATTTCCGGTTTGGGAATACAAACAAACTGATGCATTAATACTTGGTGTTGATTTTGATTATCATATGAATGTGGCCAAAAACTTAGAATTCTCTACTGGTTTTTCTTACATATACGGAGAAGATACCCAGTTAGACGAACCTTTAATTCATATGCCAGCACCCACTATAAGAACAGTATTGGCTTATGAAAAAGAAAACTGGAATCTAAAACTTTCGAACACAACCGCACTTACTCAAAATAGATATCCCGACAATAATTTTGATCATGACGTCATCGAGAATGGAGAAATAGTAGCTAAACTGGTTGATATTTCTACCCCTCCTGATGGTTATAGTGTAGTAGATCTTTCTGGATCCTATCAATTAAACTTATGGAATGAGAAAGACCTAAGTCTGGGAGCAACGATTACAAACATTTTTAACACTTCCTACAGAGATTATCTAAATAGACAACGATACTATGCAGATAATCTCGGAAGAAACTTAACACTTAATTTAATTTTTAATTTTTAAAACAATGAAACGAATTCATTTAATTTTAGCAGTATCAATAGGAGTAATTTTAGCATCTTGTAAAAACGATGACGATGCAGCGCCTGAAGTTATTAACGAAGAAGAAACAATTACCACAGTAAATCTAAAGGTAACAGAGTCTGGAGAAACTACTTCTCAAACCTATACCTGGAAAGATAAAACTGCCGATAAGATTACCTTAAAAGCAAATACAAAGTATGAAGTAGAAATCGAGTTCCTTGATGAATCAAACCCAAGTGATGTAGAAGACATTACAGAAGAGGTTGTAGAAGAAAGAGATGAGCATTTTGTTTTTTATGATGCAACAACGATTAGCGGAGCAACTATAGTAAGTGCCTCTAATGATATCAAGGATGGTGATAGTATAGGAATTAATATTTTTACCACTTTATCAACCGGAGATGCCGCCACTGGAACTTTAAAAGCTTTTTTAATTCATGAACCTACTAAAAAAACAGGAACTTCAAGAGATGATTTTGGAGGAGAAACTGACATCGAAGTAGATTTTGAGGTTGAAATTAACTAAGGTAAAACCGTACTTTGGTATAAAATTTGATGTATCTCTATAAAATTATTTAACATGACTGGTGTTTTAAAGAAAAAGACACTAAGAATATGGCAAAAAAGAGGGAAAAAAAGTGTTAAAAACTAAAGGAATTTAGATTTTTAATGACTTAAATCTAACATTTTAATTTCGATATTATCGCATTGTTAAATGTTAATTAACAAGCAAAAAATGTAAGCTTTTTTAACAGTTACGACTTATCTTTGAGCCATCAAAAAGAAAGAAATTTTATAGTAAAAATACAGTAAAATTGAAGCAATCATAATTAGTATAAGTTGAGTTTGTGTTAAATACAATTATGTTTCAATTCAGACCCTCGGAGTAGTTAACCGGGGGTCGTTTTTTTATAAAGATTATCAAAAATACACCCCTACTTCAATTTTTTTTGATCCAAAAAATGACATCATTAAGATCAGAAAAAACGTAACTCTCTTCAAAACACGAAAAGAACTCAAACCAACTTATCGTAAATAATTCATTGCATACAAGTTGAAACAGTAATTTTAGTTAAACATAAAAGCTACAGCTGTGACTTTTTCATAAAAAAGTGTCAAACTAATAGAACATTAAAAAAAGGATGTACCGATTAGTTGCTGAAACTATGAATTTAATTTTAACAAGATACGTTAACACTAAATAACTGAAATACAATGAAAAACATCATGATTATTATTTTTTTTGTGAATTGTACTGGATTGTATGCGCAAAACACAAAAGATACTATCCTACAGATAACTGCATCAACCGAAAAAGAGACACTATACACTCCCAAAGAGATTACAGTATCCAAAATAGTCGAATTAACATACCCAATAAAAGAATATGAAACCATGATCATGCGATGTAATGAACTTGCTGACAAGCTTATACAATATAAAAATGATATCCAAAGAGGATCTATGACAAAAGCAGAAATCAAACACTTAAAAAAAGATATGACAGAGGCAAAACTTCTAAATTATAAGTTAGGCGATTATACTGCAATATATAATAGTCAAGATTATCCCTTGACAGACTATTTGAGCAAAGAAATTTTAGATAATTACCAGGATTTTTCGAAAATATTTGCAAAAACAAACCAATATGCATCATTTTAAAAAAAGTAAAAGACAACGTTAATTACAATCGTCATGATAAAAACGTCTTCCACATCTTTTACTTTGGTATACAAAAAGTAAATGAATCCATCAGGAAAAAAGAAGAAAACCGTGAACTTTTCTAAAAAATAGTTTGCGGTTTTTTATATAGACTTAGTAACAATTACACTATTTACTAAAAGTCTTTGAAGTAAAACAATATGTTAATATTTTAAACATATTAAAATTTACTTTCCCATTTAGTTGATATTAGATAGTTTTGTTAGGAATTTTTACAACATAAAATATGGCTTCACACTCACAAAAAATTCCTGTAACTATTATTACAGGTTTTCTAGGATCTGGTAAAACAACATTGATACATAAAATTGCAAAAAATGCAAATGGTAGACGATTAGCAATTATCGTTAATGAATTTGGAGAATTAGGCATGGATGGCGAGATCCTAAAAGGAAATGATTGTGGCTGTGAAGAAGAAAATATATTAGAACTAAGTAATGGTTGTCTTTGTTGTACCGTACAAGAAGAGTTTTTACCAACCATGCTTCAGTTAATGGAACGCAAACAAGATATTGATCATATCATTATAGAGACTTCGGGTCTTGCACTACCAAAACCATTATTAAAAGCATTTAACTGGCCAGATCTAAAACCGCAGATAACTGTAGATGCAGTGATTACAGTGGTGGATGCAGTGGGGCAAGCTACAGGAGAAATTTGCGATCGTGAAAAAGTACAATCTCAACGACTGGATGATGAAAATCTGGATCACGAATCTTCTATCGAAGAGTTGTTTGAAGATCAATTATCCTGTGCAGACCTCATCGTGATGACCAAATCTGATTTGATAGACGAAACATCTTTTAATAACGTGCGTGATATCATTCAAAATCGAGTAGGAGCAGAAATTAAGATAATTTCGGCTGTAAAAGGAGATATCCCTGCAGATGTGTTATTGGGTATTGATGCAAAAGCAGAAGACCATGTAGATAGCAAACATTCGCATCATGAAACGCATCACCATCATCACGACCATGACCACGATCATCCTCATGACCATGAACATGATGAAACCATAAATTCTATAGTACTAGAAGTTAAAACCCCTCATACACCAGAGGCGTTGATTAAAATACTAAAATCATTAGTAGTCGAACATCAAATATATCGTATCAAAGGAATTATTCATGTACCAGGAAAACCTATGCGTATGATCGTACAAGGAGTTGCTGATAGATTCGAGAATTACTTTGATAGAAAATGGGCAGAAGGAGAATTAAAAGCTACACGTCTTGTGATTATCGGAGAAAAAATCGATGAAGAAAAGTTACAGAACGCACTAGAAGAAAAACTAATGACAACTGTAGAAGCTTAATCTTATGAAGATATATACCAAAAAAGGAGACACCGGGATGACTGGTGTTTTTGGAGGAAAAAGAGAATATAAAGATTCTGCTCGTATAGAATGTAATGGTGCATTGGATGAAGCCAATTCTACTATTGGATTATTACGCTCAAAACTAGGCAATGATCATGAGTGGCAGCCTAACCTTCATAAAATCCAAAAGGATCTGATGGATATGATGTCTCATCTGGCAAGACCTTCGGACTCTAAAAAAGAAAATCCAAATCCAAGACCCAAAGACGGTGCAGACTTCTGCGAACAATGGATGGATGATCTAGAAGCCAAAATAAGTTCTCCTTCAGATTATTTTTTATTACCTGGCGGAAACGAGATTTCGGCATTATGCCACGTTTGCCGTACACAAATAAGAAGAGGAGAACGCAGATTAGTAACACTAATGCATGAAGACCCTGCATCTGTAGAAGAATATATGGTGGCTTATATCAATAGATTATCAGATTTATTCTTCACCATGGCCAGAGCAGAAATGGATAAAGCTGGAGTAGCAGAAGAAAAATGGCAACTCTTTCTATACAAGCGAAAAAAGAAAAAAACAGTATAATTTTGCATACTATATATGGTATCGCTTTAGGTCCGGGAGACCCAGAACTCCTTACCCTAAAAGCATTACGAATACTAAACGAAGTCGACCTCATTTTTTATCCTGGTTCTATTAATAATGGAGCGAAAAAAAGTTTTGTATACCCTATTTTACAATATCACAGATTAGAAGACAAAGAGCTTAAAGGTTTTTTTCTAAAAATGTCGGCAGACAGAAGTCAGGCTTCAGAAGTTTACCAAACAACCGCACAAGAAATTGAACATGCTTATCAAGCTGGAAAAAAAATAGCTGTCGTTTGCGAAGGCGATCTTAGTTTATATGCTTCGTTTTCATACCTGTTAGAAAAACTTAAAGAGTTTAATTTGCCTGTTACCCTAATCCCGGGGATTAATTCTTTTTCTTTGGGAGCAGCACAACATCAGGTACCTCTAAGTTTGCTAAATGATAAAGTAGCAGTTATTCCCAGAGTCAAGAATATTAAAGAGATTGAACGATATTTTCAAGAATTCGATACCGTGATATTAATGAAAATACGATCAGGGTGGAATGATTTTCAATCAGAATTAGTACAAAAGGATTGGAAATGTTACTATTGTGAGCGCTTAGGAACCAAAGAAGAATTTATAACCTCAGACTTGACCACTCTGACCCAAAGAGACATACCATATTTCTCTTTATTAATTATTAAAAAATGATCAAAGTTGTAGGGCTGGGCCCTGGACATTCAGACTATATAATACCCATGGCAACACAGGCAATTTCAGAAGCTACTGTTATCATTGGATATCATTATTATTTTCAGTTTATAGAACATCTCATAAACCCAAATACGCTACGTATTGGCAAAGAGTTAAGCGAAGAAGAAAAAAGAGCCGATATTGCAATACAGCACGCTTTAGAAGGAGAACATGTGGTAGTTATTGGATCGGGAGATGCCAGTATATATGCTATGGCATCGATTGTTTATCAAAAAGTAGCCGAACAGCAATTAGAAATTCCAGTAGAAACGGTACCAGGAATTTCTGCTTTTATCACTGCAGGAAGTAAACTAGGAGCGATATTGGGCCACGATTTTTGCTGTATCTCATTATCTGATTTAATGACTCCCTGGACCACAATAGAACAACGTATTCGTGCCGCTGCAATGGGTGATTTTGTAACGGGTTTATACAATCCAAGAAGCAAAAAAAGGTATTGGCAACTTCAGACCCTAAAAAATATTTATTTAGAATACCGCGACCCTAAAACACCAGTAGCTATTTGTAAGCAATTGGGTCGAACAGAAGAAGAGATTAAAATCACCACCTTAGGAAATTTAGATGTAAACGATGTAGATATGTTTTGTGTGGTGTTAATAGGCAACAGTCAAACATTTAGATATAAAAACAACTTAATTACACCTAGAGGGTATTTAAACAGAAAACCAGAAACCGGAGTAGAAATACAACAAGCCAGTTTTGAAGAAATACTCAATAATCTACCTTCAAATTCATTAGAAAAAGATGCACTTTGGGCAGCTATTCGATGTATACATACCTCTGGAGATTTTGAATATATCAACTATTTTCAAGCCTCTGAAAAAGCTATCGCTATCTGGCATACCTATTTAAAAAACGGAGGTACCATCGTTACCGATGTTACCATGGTACAAGCAGGAATCACCAAAGCGTTTACTACCAACTACAAGAATCAGGTAGTTTGTTTACTAAATGACCCCGAGGCATTAAAAATGGCTGAAGAAGAAGGGTTAACAAGAACACAAGCAGGAATAAAACTGGCTGCACAAAAATACCCCAAAGCATTGTTTGTCATTGGTAATGCTCCCACGGCATTGATCGAGATCACAGATCAAATCCATGCAGGAACACTTTCTCCCACAGGAGTAATTGGTGCACCTGTTGGTTTTATCAATGTAATAGAATCCAAAGAGCGACTAAAAACAATTACCGATGTACCTTATGCACTCATTACAGAAAAACGGGGAGGAAGCAATTTTGCAGCTGCTATTGTAAATGCGGCATTTACGTTGGATGAGGCCAAAATATAACTGTCATGCCCATAGAATCGCAACGTATCTTCACTAAAGATGAGCAACAATTGCTTGAAGAGATACTGGTACACATAAGAGATGTTCGAGGGAATCGATTTTTAAAGACCCCAATACCCAAAGATGCTATGGATACCATTTTAGAAGCTGCTTTGGCGGCTCCTTCTGTAGGGTTTTCGCAACCGTGGGAATTTGTGTTAATCAAAGATCAACAAACAAAACAAGCGGTAAAAGCAACATTTTCTGAAGAAACTAAAAAAGCAGCACTATCGTTTGAAGACCAAAAGCAACAAGAATATATCCAACTTAAATTAGAAGGGATCTTAGAATCACCTCTAAATATGGCCGTATTTTACAAACCCAAAGAAGGTCCGGTATTAGGCCAAACCAGTATGCCCAACATGGGAAAATATAGTGTAGTCTGTGCCATACAAAATATGTGGCTCATGGCAAGGTCTCTTAATATTGGGATGGGATGGGTAAGTATTTTGGATCCCGAAAAAGTAAAAAAAGTGTTGAACGCTCCGCCAGAAAATCAATTGATTGGTTATTTATGTTTTGGATATACCGATATGTTTTATAATCAACCAGAATTAGAATTACGAAAATGGGAACGTAAAAAACTTCAGAAAGAAGTGGTGATAAACGAGAGGTATGTTTAACCCGGATTATGCATTAGAAAATCTATTACAGCTTCCAATTGCTTCAAAAACTGACGCTTTACTGTATTTTTTAATGTAACCATAGCGATGCTATGCTGAAATTAAGAAAACACCAGTTTTTATTGTACTTGAAACCTTCATAACGAAGTTCTAATGCATAATCCGGGTTTAAGATTTTATTTTGTAAACTTAAATAGTTAAAAGCCGTCAAATTGAGATATCCAATAAATTTTATCCAGTGGTAGCACTGACGTTCCAAAGCAGCGCTTTAAAATCTTTTTTCACCAGTATAAGATTTGTTTTGCGTTAAAAAATCTTGAAGCCTTGGAAAGATTTTAGCAAAACAAATCTGGTTTTCAATGAAATTGAAAAATACCTTGAAAAAAGCGCCTTTTCTTTTGGTTCGTTTTCTTTGGGCGAGCAAAGAAAATGAACAGAAAGTTAAATATAAAACGATTGGACAAAGCTTAAGACTTCATAAAACTATGTAAAACAATATATTATATAATGCATCAATGGTAACCTGTCGAAGTGTAATAGAAAGGTTAGCACTAAAAAAGAACAGTAAAACATGTTGGACAAGATGGTTTAAATATCATAAATTACACGTCGCAAAACTATAGCTAACTTACCATGACATTTTACATCATAGGCATCGGAAACAAAACACCTCAGCTTACATCAGAACAGCTGGAGTATATTGCGAGTACTACTGTTTTTAGCGGAGGAAAACGTCATTATGAACTGGTAAAAGATAGATTACCTCAACCCCATCGATGGATTTTTATAACATCTCCTATGTCTGAGGTATTTGACGCCTATGAAAAAGAAGATAAACCCATTGTTATTTTTGCCTCTGGTAATCCCTTGTTTTATGGATTTTCGAATACTCTTAAAGACAAATATCCCGGGGCAACGATTACCACAGCCCCATATTTTAGCTCAATTCAGTTACTGGCAAATGCTACCAATACCAATAGTAATCAATTAGAAACAATCAGTGTACATGGTAGAACATGGAATGCGTTAGACATTGCTTTAATTCAGCAAAAAGAATTGATTGGGGTACTTACCGATACAGAAAAAAATCCCGCCACCATTGCACAGCGAATGTTAGAGTATGGATATGATAACTATGAGATTAGTATAGGAGAAGATATCGAAGGCACACAAGAGCAGTTTTATGAACTTACCTTATCAGAAGCTTCAGAAAAAACGTTTTACCCTCTAAACTGTGTACTGCTTAAGAAAAAAAATCATCGATCTATAGATTTTGGTATCACAGACACCGATTTTACAGGGCTACCCAATAGACCGAAAATGATTACCAAAATGCCCATTCGGTTAACCACATTACACTTTTTAGAAGCTTTAAAAATAAAGACACTATGGGATATTGGTTTTTGTACGGGATCTATAAGTATTGAGGCAAAGCTGAAAAATGCACATTTAGAAGTGGTTGCTTTCGAAAAAAGAATGGAGTGCGAAGCTATTATGACACAAAACCAAAAACGTTTTGGCGTTCCCGGTATTCTAACTGTAATGGGCGATTTTTTTGAGCAAGATCTTACTTTGTATCCAAAACCAGATGCTATTTTTATAGGAGGGCATGGGGGTCGATTAGCAGCGTTGTTTCAGAAAATAAAACGCTTTCTAACATCAGAAACTAGGATTGTGATCAATGCTGTACAAGAAAACTCAGTCCTGGGATTCAAAAAAGGATGTGCCAGCATTGGGTATACCATTTCAGAAGAAAGTGTAATAACTTTAGACACACATAATCCAATTACTTTGATAAAAGCAATAAATTATAAAATTTAATTAGGATTCAAAGATATTGTTTCAATGTAACATAAAGTTTCTAATTTATTACTTCTTAATGTCCTACTGAAATTTCATCGTAAAAAAAATGAAATGAACGAAGCGTAAAATTAAATTTCTAAATAGCTGTATGTTTATTTGTAGTTGTTGTTTTCTTTGAAAACGAATATTTTAGCAATTCAAAAACATTTTAATTTAATTTAGTGCAGAGAATGATATTTTTAGAGGAAATTTCATAAGACTAGACTTTTTTGTTTCTTTTTTTGGCAATGAAAAAAAGAAAAATGATGAATCTATAAATCAACCATTTAATATTGAGTTAGATGGAATACAATTGAAAATCTCATAATAGATTTTCTATTGTATAATTTACGTTAACTCTAATCATGTATCAGTCAATTTACGTAGGTTTGTTCTTTAATATTTTTTATACCATTTAAACTTTGAATTTGGTATAAAAGAAAATTAAGATTTTTTTGTTTCAGTGAAGAAGAAAAATCAAGCATAGTACCTGTGCTGAGCTAAGTCGAAGTAGTGCTACGGTTTATTTTTATTCTGAAACTGTGATAAAAAAAGAACATTTTATCATATCGAATTCAAAGTTTAAATGGTATCAAATGAAAATAATTTCACTTGTAACAGGAGGAGCAGGTTTTATGGGTTCTCATGTTGTGAATCATTTACTACAACAAAATCATACTGTAGTAGTTCTGGATGATCTTTCTGGAGGAGATACAAAAAATGTAAACGCTGAAGCTATTTTTTATGAAGAATCCATTCTGGATATAGACCTCATAAACACCCTTTTCGAAACATATAAATTTACCTATGTGTACCATCTGGCTGCCTATGCTGCAGAAGGTTTAAGTCATTTTATTAGAAATTTCAACTACCAAAATAACCTCATCGGCAGTGTGAATCTGATCAACGCATCGGTTACTCACGGTGTAAAATGCTTTGTTTTTACCTCTTCTATAGCGGTGTATGGCACCAATACGTTACCATTGGTAGAAACACATCACCCTAAACCAGAAGATCCTTACGGAATTGCAAAATACGCAGTAGAATTAGACCTTATCAACGCGCATAAGATGTTTGGGTTGGAGTATATTATTTTTAGACCTCATAATGTATACGGAAAGCATCAAAATATAGGCGATAAATACCGCAATGTGGTAGGGATATTTATGAATCAAATCCTGGAAAATAAACCGCTCACCATTTTTGGTGACGGCGAACAAACAAGAGCGTTTACACACATCGATGATGTAGCTCCTTACATTGCCAATGCGGTAACCATTCCAAAAGCTTACAATACCATATTTAACATAGGAAGTGATCATGTCTATTCTGTAAAAGAATTGGCAGTAGCGGTTAGCAAAGCCATGCAATCACCTCTTAATATCAAACAACTGGAAAAACGAGAAGAGGTAGTTCATGCCTATGCCGATCACACAAAATTTGATGCTGTTTTTAATCCTAAAGAACCTGTACAACTCGAAGCAGGACTGTTAGAAATGGCAAAATGGGTAAAAACACATGGAGCACGATCTAGTAAAGAGTTTCAGCATATCGAAATCACCAAAAAACTACCAAACTCCTGGAAAAAACCCTAAGAACAATGACAAACCAACCACTAGTCACCATTATAATGGCAGTTAAGGATACTGCACCCTATTTACATGATTGTTTAGATTCTATTCTGGCACAAACCTATCAAAACTGGGAGCTTATCGCTGTTAATGATCATTCATCAGATGAGAGCCCTCAAATTTTACAGGAGTATGCGGCAAAAGACGCCCGTATTCGATTTTTTAATAGTGACAGGCCCAAATTAATTCCCACATTGCAAGTAGGATATGCAGAAACCAAAGGTACTTTGATCAACAGAATGGATTCTGATGATAAAATGCCGGCATATAAACTACAAGTATTCGTAGAAGAGTGGCATAAATATGGCAAAGGCACTGTAATTGCAGGAGGTACCGAGCACTTTGTAGACGAAGGTGTTGTGGGTGATGGGTTTCTTAAATACGAAAAGTGGTTAAATGAGGTTGCCAGAACAAGTACCCATTATCAAGAGATTTATAGAGAATGTGTGATCCCGTCGCATTGTTGGTTGCTGCATAAAGACGATTTTGATGCAGCAGGAGCTTTTGACCCATTGATATACCCAGAAGATTATGATCTCTGCTTTCGTTTTTATAGACTAGGCTTAACAGTGGTCGGAATAGATAAAATTCTACATCACTGGAGAGATCGCTCGAATAGGATTTCTCGCACCTGGGAAGAGTACAAAGACAATCGATATTTTGAACTTAAGCTACGCTTCTTTTATGAATTAGACAGAGACAAAACCCGACCTCTGGTACTTTGGGGGGCCGGTAAAAACGGAAAAGATATGGCCAAGCTCATACAGTCTTATAATGATCATTTTTATTGGGTATGCGATAATGAGAGAAAAATAGGAAAAGATATCTATGGGGTAACGTTAGAACATTATAATGATATCAAAGCACTCGACAACACACAAATAATGATCGTAGTAGCATCTCCCGACGGAAAAAAAGAAATAGAAGAACTACTCATCTCGTGGGGTAAAAAACCTGTAGTGGATTTTTGGTTTTTTGCTTAATTGCCAATGTATTTAACTTTTTATTCATTTTTCATTAATAAATAATCCTCGGGGCAAGCCCAAAAAACATTCAATAGAAAATAGTTTTTAAAATTACGAAGCAAGCTTCAAGGTAGTAAACTCAGGGCAAAAGCATTTAAAAATAAAAGTTATAAATATATAAAAACATCCATCCTCAATCCTTCCTTCAAAGGAAGGAAGCTAAAAAGTCTCCCTTTGAAGACGTCACAACGTGAGTTGTGGGCGAGATGATGCGATGACTAGAGGGATGTTTTAATCTAAAGAATTCCTCGAGACTCTGCCTTGGGACAGTTTATTAGAAAACTTGCAATAAAAAGTTAAATGCTTTTGTCCTAGTAGTAAACCTAAGATCTCGCTGAAAAAACGGGATGAGTTCAACTATCTATTTTGAATGTATTACTAGCTAACTTTTCAGAATAGAGTTTCACTAATAAAAAGAATGAATCTCATTTACATAGCCAAACAATTTTTCGTCTTAAAGACTTCCTTTATCTTTGGTGCAATTATTATGAATTATTTAATCCTGCTTTATCATCTTAAACATCCATCCCAACCTTCCTTCAAAGGAAGGGGTTTCAAGTCTCCCTTTGAAAACATCACAACGTGAGTTGTGGGTGAGATGGTGCGATGACTGGAGGGATGTAAATTGTATTTCTTTTAAAAGTTATTCAATTTAAATCTATTGATTAAAGTTAACATAGTAGGATTAATTCGATATTAAAAAGAACTTGAAATTTTTCTTCTAACAATACCACATGTCAGAACACACTACAAAAGTTGCCATACTTTGCTTTACAGATCAAGGAGTAACCATTGCCAAAACCTTGCAAAAAGAGTTTTATCGTTCTAAACTTTTTACCACAAGACCTATAGAAACCTCTAAAGATTGTAAACAGATTGATGGGGTTTCAACGCTTTTAGAAAATTCGTTTCATAGCTATGATGTATGGATCTTTGTAGGTGCCCTGGGTATTTGTGTACGCAGCATTGCACCTTTTATTGAGGATAAAACCACAGATCCTGCGGTAATCAATGTAGATGATCAAGGTAAATTTGCACAGGCAGTCCTAAGTGGTCATATTGGCAAAGCCAATGACCTCACCTATCAAATTGGTAGAATCCTTAATGCCCAACCTGTAGTATCTACCTCTAGTGATTTACAAGACTTATGGGCATTAGACACCCTGGCAACGACCTATGGTTGGAAAACTAAAAGTACTATTGCTACCAACAGCATTATCTCTTTGTTTGTTAATAGAAAACCAACAGCCCTTATTCTAAAAGTTAAAGACAAGGGTACACAGCATTTAGAAAAAACATGCCCAGATTTTGTAGATATCTACTACACCCTGGAGGATTGCGATACTAAAGCCTATGAGCTAATTATTTACGTAGGATATGAACTCATAGAAACTACCACTCCTGTAATTTCATACTATCCTCCTTGCATTGCCATCGGTAGTGGTTGTGCCAAAGATATCGAACCTCCTCTGCTAATGACGGAGTTGGAAACTGCCCTACAAAAAGAAAACATCGCTATAGAAAGCATCTGTGCTATTGGATCGGCAACGATCAAAAATGAAGAACAGGCCTATCTTGATTTTGCGGCGCAATACGACATCCCTTTTGTTACCTATACTGGCGATGAGTTGAATACCATCACTGTTGCCAATCCATCAGAAGTGGTTAAGAAAAAAGTAGGTGTTTATGGGGTTTCAGAATCATCGGCAGCATTGATTGCCGATCAGGAAGCATGGATTGTAGAAAAAACAAAGGTACTGACCTCATCGGGTAAAAAATTCACTTATGCCCTTAGCCTGGTAGCTGCTTACGAACGTAAAGCGAGCATTGCTATTGTAGGAGCGGGGTCTGGAGATCCCGAATTACTTACCCTCAAAGGGCAATACATATTAGAAAATGCAGACTGTATCTTATATGCCGGTAGTTTGGTACCCGAGGCGTTGACGCATATGGCCAAAGAAGGCGCACTGGTTCGTAACTCGGCATCGATGACCTTAGAAGAGCAGGTTGCTATTATGGATCAATACTATGCACAAGGTAAATCTATTGTAAGGTTACATTCTGGTGATCCTTCGATCTATGGTGCCATACAGGAACAGATGACTATTTTTGATGAAAAAGGATACGACTATTATATCGTGCCCGGTATTTCTTCGTTTCAGGCCGCAGCCGCCTATCTTAAATCAGAGTTTACCATCCCAGAAGTGGCACAGACCATTATTTTGACCCGGGGAGAAGGCAACACCCCGATGCCCGAACATGAAAAAATAGCCGATATGGCAAAACTACGTGCTACCATGTGTATTTTCTTAAGTGTGGGTATTGCCAAAAAAATACAAGCACAATTATTAGA
This sequence comes from Aquimarina discodermiae, assembly GCF_040786235.1. Taxonomy (NCBI): domain Bacteria; kingdom Pseudomonadati; phylum Bacteroidota; class Flavobacteriia; order Flavobacteriales; family Flavobacteriaceae; genus Aquimarina; species Aquimarina discodermiae. The sequence continues at coordinate 24,182 of NZ_JBFMKP010000004.1, read as the reverse complement.
ACATTATCCAGAGGATACTCCGTTAGCCATACTGTATCGTGTAAGCTGGGAAGACGAAGAAGTGTGGACCGGTACCCTTTCAGAACTAACTACCATCATCAAAAAAAACAAACTCACCAGAACCGTTTTGATTGTAGTGGGTGAGGCCGTAGGCGCACGAAAAAACAGATCGTGGTTATACAACGATACCTGGCATCATATTTTTAGAAAAAAAGATAACGCAATTACATCCTCATGATACTGGTTTTTGGTGGTACCACAGAAGGCAAACAAGTAGCTAATATATTAGACGCATTAGCGCTACCCTACTTCTATTCTACCAAAACTCAGGTGGTTTTTACAGGTAATGGCACGGGGATCTATGGCGAAATGACTACCGATATATTAACCTCTTTTTGCATAGCGCACAAGATCACCCACATCATCAATGCTTCGCATCCTTTTGCGTTACAGTTACACCAGATGATTGTCAATCTTTCTCTTGATATTCCTTTGATACGCTTTCAACGAATATTTTTACCCAGAGTATCTCATCCTCTGGTTACGTATGTCACTAGTTATGAAGAAGCAGTAGCACTTTTTACAACCAATAACTACCAATCGTTACTAGCTTTATCGGGAGTACAAACGATTGCAAAACTCGAATCCTACTGGAAAAACCATCCCTGCTGGTTTCGTATTTTGGATAGAGATTCTTCTAGAGCAATTGCAACACAAGCCAATTTTCCTGAAACCCACTTATTATTTGGATACCCACAATTCAAAACCGAAGAAATAGCTCTTTTTACCCAAATAGCCCCAGAGGTAATTTTTACCAAAGAAAGTGGCAGTAACGGAAAACTGGAAGAAAAAATACAAGCTGCTTTAGCAGTAAACATTCCCATCGTAATCCTTAAAAAACCCGAACTATCAAATCGGTATCTTTGTGTAGACACACCTGAGGAATTGGTTGAAGCGATTGGCAAGGGATAGGAAGATCGAAGTCCGGTGTCCGAAGTCTGATGCTTTTTCGAACCCTGAGGCTCTCGAAGGGTAAGGGTACCAGTAATAATGGACTTCGAGAGCCTCTGGAGAATACCATTTTGATTTTGAAAGAGGAGGTTGTTCGGCCTATCGAAAGTTTATCGTAAAATTTGAAGTGAAAATTCCGTAAAATTTCAGACTGTTTGAGCGTAGCGAGTTTCTGAAATTTAGGAATTGAACAAAAAAATTAGATAAACTTTCGTAAGCCTAGACTTTTTTGTTTCTTTTTTTGGCGATGAAAAAAAGAAAGCAATAAAATTGTTTAATATCTTGTCTTTTAATTTTGTCTCTATAACTTCTAATGTAAACTTCAATATCACTGGTCCTCTGGTTGAAGTACTCTCTAAGGGTAAAGAGCTAGTAAGAAAATTATCATAATAAACAAGCAATGCAAATAGGTAAAACGTAACAATCAAAACCCAAATGACATTAACTAAAAAGGAATGATTTCAGAAATGCGTCAGTTTGAGTGATCCGCCTTGGTGGATTGTATCGACCTTTCGCCAAGCTCAAGATGACTAGCATTTCGGTTCTAAAAAGCTATTCTCGATACAATTTTTCTCCATTTTATTACGAAAAATCACTCGAACTGATGCTTTTTATAGTATAATAGTATATTTAATATTAATCGAAACTCAGGTTTCTAGCAAACAAAAGTCCCTCTTTGAACGGCCTGCCCTGAGCTCTGTCGAAGGGGGGATTTAGGGAGATGTTCTTTGAGACCGATGCCCGAAGTCTGAAGACGGATAATCGAAATAAGAGATTTGTCCGAACCCTGAGGTGCCATACTGAGCCTGTCGAAGTACTCTCGAAGGGTGGACTTCGAGAGCCTCAGCCCACGGTGTAAGTTTGAAAGATAAACTAAAGACCCGAATCCAAAACATAAAAACAATAGATGCTGGATCAAGTCCAGAATGACATAAAACCCGAAAACGTAACAATCAGGACCTTAATGACATTAACTAAAAAGGAGTTACAACAAAAGAACCGAAAACGAATGTCACCCTGAGCTTGTCGAAGGGTATGAAATTAGCAAAAAAGAATATGCTTCGACAGTACGTGTTCTGAGCTTATCGAAGTGTAGTCAAAACACTCACGAAGGGTAAAAAAACAAAAACTATAAAATGAAATATTATTATACCTATATTATCGAATGTAACGATGGCTCATTTTATGTAGGAATGACAAATGACTTAGAACGTAGATTGAATGAACATCAAGACGGACATAAACCGAATTGTTATACCTATAACAAAAGACCTTTGCGGCTCAAATGGTTTAAAGCATATACAAATCCAAGTGAAGCAATACTAAAAGAAAAACAACTAAAAGGATGGAGCAGAAGAAAGAAAATAGCGTTGATCGAAGAAGATTGGGAGCAATTAGTAAAATATTCGAAAAATTTTACTCAATTTAAACATACTTCGACAGTGCCTGTCCTGAGCCTGACGAAGGGCTCAGTATGACCGTATAGTTTATAATTATATAAGTGCTAAATATTATTTTAAAATGAAATACAAGCACAAAATGGAACACGTATGTCACCCTGAACCTGTCGAAGGGTATTCAATTTATAAGAATATACAGTACTAAAAAGAATATGCTTCGACAAGCTCAGCATGACAATGTTAATTATATTTGACTATCCTGAAAAACAAAAATGAACACACAAACCTCCTACATACCCTGTATTAAAACCCTCTTACTTATCATAGGATGTCTCCTCCTATCCACCACTCTATCCCACAGCCAAACCAAAAACGATACCCTGGTAGTCTATAGGCACTTTAAAAAAGCAGATTCGTTACTTTTTAATTGGCGGTTAGACAGTGCAGTTGTCTATTTTAAAAAAGCATTACCCATCTATCAAGACAACAAAAACTGGGAACGGGTTGCGGGGTGTTATAATAAGATTGCAGAAAGTGAAAGGTTAAATGGTAATTATGAAGAGTCTTTAAATGCTATAAAATTAGCTTTAGAAATTTGTAATAAATACTTACCAAAAAATAACGAAGAAGAAGCTAATGCATATGACAACATTGGTAATTACTACGCTAATTATACTTCTTATAAATCAAATCATAGTACTACTAAATCGTACTATAAAAAAGCATTTGACATAAGAAAAAAACTTTTTTTAAACACAGATATACCTAAACTATATTTACATCTTAATACTGGAAATTTTTTTCGATACCAGAATAAATATGATTTAGCATTAATACAATATCATAAAGCTTTATCCGTCGCTGAAAAATTATTAGCAATAGATTCACCCAAAATTGTAATTATTAATTACTTCATTGCTATTGTTTATAGCAAAAAAGAAGAATATGATAAAGCATTATTATACTTTAATAAATCATTAAAATTTTTGAATAAAGATAGCTTTCTAATGGCACATATCTATAGTCACATTAGTGTCATTTACAATAAACTTAATGAATATGATCAGTCACTCATTCTTTTAAAAAAAAATCTACTTTTTTTAAAAAAAGAAAAAGGAAAAGACCATCCTACAGTATTTATAATTCTTAATTCAATAGGTGTTTCTTACAAACATAAAGGAGAATATGATAAGGCTCTTTACTACTATGATAAAGCTCTTAGAACTGAGAAAGGTTTAAAAAAAAATAGGAAGTATACTCTCATTACTCCAAATATCTATAACAACATAGGAGTGGTTTATAAATACAAAGGAGAATATGAAAAATCACTATATTATTTAAAAAAGTCGCTTAATTATAATTTTATAAAACTTAAGCAAGCAAATACTACAAACTATGTAATCCAAATGTATAATGAAAAAATTGCTAGAAATCATAATAATCTAGGGAAAGTTTATCGTTTAAAAGGCGACTATAATCAAGCTTTATTATATTTAAACAAAGCACTCATTTTAAGGTTGCAAATCTTTGAAAATAATCATTCGGCAATAGCCGAAACTTACAATGATCTAGGAGAAACCTATTATGCTCAAAAGAAATATGATACTGCCTTAATGCATTATCAAAGAGCGTTGAAAATGAGAACATATCGGTTAGTAGAAAAACTTCCTGACATCGCTGACTCTTATGATAACATAGGAGACCTCCATTTCGACAAAAAAGACTATGTCAATGCACTAAGTTACTACCAAAAATCATTAGATATAAGGTCGACTTTATTTAATACCAACCATCCCAAAGTAGCACAATCGTATAATAGTATGGCAAAAGCGTATGTGGCACAAAACGACTACATTAAAAGTTTATCACTTTATAACAAAGCTATCAACGCCAATAAAAACCTACAAAAACAAGATGATACAGATCACTATTTTGATCTTAACATCTTATTAAGTTCGTTACAGGGCAAAGCCCAGGTGTATAACCAATTGTATAAACAAAGTCAAAAACAAGAATACGTAACCCATGCGATCAATGCCTATCAACAAGCTGATCTACTAATCGACCAAATTCGAGGTACCTATACTGCCTATCAAGACAAAGTAGCTTTTGCCAAAAAAGCCAAAACTATTTATCATGAGGCTATGGCTACACAATTGCAAGTATATGAATTGCAAAAAGACCCAAATGCGTTGGCACAAGCCTTTTATTATACCGAGAAAAGCAAGGCCAATACACTAAAAGAACTCTTAAACAATGCTAATGCCAAAAAATATACTGGATTACCAGATACACTGCTTACCCTGGAAAAAGAACTACGTACCGATAGAGCATTTTACCAATCACAAATCACTAAGGAACATGCAAAGCAAAAAATAGATTCCACAAAAATTACACGTTATGAAAATCAATTGTTTGAGACCACCCAACGACAAGATTCATTAACCCAACTCTTAGAAAAAAATTATCCTGCTTATTACCAACTGACACATCAAAAAAAGATATCCTCACTAAAAGATATCCAACAACAATTAAATGATCATACTACGGTATTAGAATTTTTTACTGCAGATACGCTTACTTATGTGTTTATCATTTCTAAAAAACAGGTAAGTGTACAAGAATTAGCAACTCCAAATCTTGCAGAACAAGTAGCAAAGTTTCGCGATTATATTACAGATAAAGACCTGGCGGCTTATAAAAAAACAGCACATCGATTGTATCAACAACTGGTGGGGCCTATACACAATCAACTGGTAGGTGATCAATTGATCATCATCCCCGATGAGTCGTTATGGCATCTTAATTTTGAGTTGTTACTTACCACACCTACATCCACCAATAATCCTGTTAAACTCCCTTATCTGCTTAGAGAGTATGCCATCTCATATGCCAATGCAGCTAATCTGATCTTTACCAAGAATACTAATAACTATAACGATGGTGAAAAAAAGCAGGAATGCCTGGCATTTTCATTTTCAGACAGTACCCAACTAGCAAAAAATAGTAATCAACCCCATCAAATGAGCCTGGCTACCCTAAGAGATTTGGGAGATGATCTACCCGGTACCCGTAAAGAGATCAAAGCCATTTCTAATATTATCGATGGGCAATATTATTATGGGTCGCAAGCCATAGAAGCAAATTTTAAGAAAAATGCAGGGCAGTATAACATATTACATCTCGCCTTACACGGTGATGTAGACCACGAACGACCCGAAAATTCGAAACTCTATTTTACCAAAACCAAAAATACTCTAGAAGATAATCTCTTATACGGTCACGAATTATTTGCTATGGATATTCCGGCAGAGCTTACCGTATTAAGTGCCTGTAATACGGGTACTGGTAAAATTGCCAAAGGCGAGGGGATTATGAGTTTGGGTAATGCATTTCAGTACGCAGGTACCAAAAGTTTGCTATTAAGCCGTTGGGAGGTATCAGACAATACGACCCCAGAATTGATGAAATATTTTTATACCCACCTTAAAAAAGAAATGAACAAAGCCAAAGCCTTACAACAGGCAAAATTACAATACCTCGCCAATGCCGATATACATCGTACCCAACCGGTATATTGGGCTGGTTTTTATCTGGTAGGTGACCCTGCTCCTATTCATTTTGAGGATAACACGTTGCTGTATTGGGTATTGGGTATAGGTGGTATCATAGTGCTTCTTTTGATTGGGTTTTGGTATAAGAAGAAAATTGTGTAGTTGATGATTGGATTTTGGGTATCTGGTGTCGGGTGTTTGGAATAGAAGGGGGATACTTCCGACATCTGACTTCTAGCTTCAAACCCACATATTCCTAAAATGTTCTCGATACAATCTGCTTAGGCAGATTACTCGAACAGACGGAGAAACTATTAACTTCATCTATCAGCTAATAACCATTAACCAAAAACTTCAACCCCATTCAACATTCAAGTAAATTACCTACATTTGGCAGCAATTCATCTAGCAATAAAGAATGAGTTTAATGAAAAAACTACGCCCCATTATGTTTGTGGGTACCGGTTCTGATGTTGGAAAAAGTATTCTGGTTACTGGTATATGTCGACTTTTACAACAAAAAGGATATCACCCGGCTCCTTTTAAGGCACAAAACATGTCACTTAATAGTTTTGCTACTCCTGATGGATTAGAAATTGGAAGGGCACAAGCCGTACAGGCAGAAGCTTGTAAAATTGCTTGTACTACCGATATGAATCCTGTTTTGTTAAAACCATCGGGTGCTAATAAATCACAAGTAGTTTTACATGGCAAACCTATAGGGGATCAAACCATTAAAGAATATTTTTTAGGAAACAATAAAGCAGAACTCTTCGAAGAGGCAAAAACGGCTTTTTTTAGATTACAAAAATCCTATACTCCTATTGTGATGGAAGGTGCGGGCAGTATTAGCGAGCTTAATCTAAAGCATAGAGACATTGTAAATATGCGAATGGCCCATGCTGCAGAGGCCGATGTATATCTGGTGGCAGATATTGATAAAGGCGGTGTTTTTGCTAGTGTGTATGGATCGATTGCCTTGTTAGAACCCTGGGAAAGAGAACTGGTAAAAGGAATTATTATCAATAAATTTAGAGGAGATGCTTCTCTTTTTGAAGATGGAAAAAAGACACTCGAAAAATTGACAGGAATCCCCGTTTTAGGAATCGTTCCTTATGCCACCGATATTTATATCGAAGAAGAAGACTCGGTTGGACTGGCAAAAAAGAAAACCACCACCACAGATGGGTTGGTTAATATTGCGGTGGTTTTATTACCCTATATTTCTAACTATACCGATTTTAATGTATTAGAAAAAGATTCAAGAACACATTTGTTTTATACCCGTGATCCAGAAAGTATTGCAAAGGCCGATATTATCATTCTTCCGGGGAGTAAAAATACGATTCAGGATCTTTTATTTCTTAGAGAAAAAGGAATTGCACAGGTTATACTAAGAGCATATGAAGAGGAAAAAATGATCATAGGTATTTGTGGTGGATACCAAATGCTGGGGAACCAGATCGAGGATCCATTGGGGGTAGAAAGCGAGGTAAAATCGATTCCGGGATTAGGAGTTTTACCCATAGATACTCAACTTACTGCAGAGAAAACAACAACCCAATGTAATTTTAAGTTTAAAGCGTATGCTGAAACCTGCTCTGGATATGAAATACATATGGGAGTAACTACTTCTAAGGACGTATCCCCTTTAAATAATATAGGGCAGCAGCCTGAAGGATATCAACAAAAAAACTGTTGGGGGACCTATATTCATGGGATTTTGGACAATACTGTTGTGATAGAAGATATATTACGACATTTTTCTTCAGAAAAAACAAGTACCCCTTTTGATTATAAAAAATACAAAGAAGAAAACTATGATAAACTGGCAGCATTGTTAGAAAAACATATCAATATTGAAGCTATAATCTCAGAAATGCAGCATACATTATGATATACGGACACGGCGATGATGGCTATCGATATAATACCTCGTTTAAAGCAAATTTTAGCTCTAACGTTTGGTACGAAGGGACTTCAGAAAAACTACTGTCTCATCTACAAGAACAATTAGCTACTATTGCCAGTTACCCAACTCCTAATGCAGATGAGTTGGCCACCAAAATTGCAGCTCATCATCAAGTACAACCCGAGCAAATTCTGGTGACTAACGGAGCTACAGAAGCATTTTATTTGATTGCGACTCTCTTTTTTGAAAAGTGGGTGGCTATAGGGATTCCTGCATTTGCAGAATATGAAGATGCCTGTGTTCGAAACCAGATGAAGATTAGTTATTTTAATCGATCCGAATTAACAACCACTTCTTTTGATGAGGATTTGGTATTTCTTTGTAATCCTAATAACCCTGATGGGTTTAGTACCTCAGTTTCAGAAATAAAAGAACTGCTAACAACCTATCCAAAAACAGTATTTGTAATAGACGAGGCGTATATTGATTTTACTATAGAGATTGCATCTTGTGTTTCGCTTTTAGAAGCGTTTGACAACCTGATTATCGTTAAATCATTGACCAAACTGTTTACTATACCGGGACTACGATTAGGCTATATTGTATGTCCAGAAACTATAAAAACACGATTGCAGCAATCCAAAATGCCATGGAGTGTGAATACGATGGCTATCGAGGCAGGGAAATATATCTATGATCATTATGAAGCAATGAAGCCTAATATGTCTGTACTTTTGAAGTATAGTAGGATGTTGCAACAACAGGTTAATGCGATAAACGGTTTTAAGGTGATTTTTTCGGCAACCAATTATTTTTTGGTAAAACTCGATACCCCCGATGCGGCAAAACTCAAAGACTATCTGGCGCACCATCATCAATTATTGATAAGAGATGCTTCAAATTTTAGAAGCTTGGATACTCACTATATTCGTATTGCCAGTCAATGTCCTCAAAAAAATGAACTCTTAATAAATGCATTGCAAGCATGGAGTATATAGTAATCATTCCTTTACTAATTGGGTATTTACTCGATTTGACATTAGGGGATCCCAGATGGTTACCCCACCCCATACGATTGTTTGGAAACTGTATTGCTTTAGGCGAAAAAAAGTTAAATACCTCTCCATTTAGATTTGTAAAAGGAATGATCCTTACACTACTATTGGTTGCTATGGTTGCCTTATTTTTTTACTTTGTGCAGCAGGCGTTATTCTCATATCCAGTGGCCTACTTTATTTTTTCTTCGGTCTTTGTGTTTTATGCCTTGGCAAATAAGAGCCTGATCGAAGAGGGCAAAGCAGTATTTAACGCCTTGCAACAAGGATTGGATCAAGGTAGAAAACGATTGTCGTGGATTGTTGGTAGAGAAACCGATCAATTAGATGCACAACAGATAAAAACAGCTGTTTTTGAAACCCTATCAGAAAATTTAAGCGATGGGGTAATTGCGCCTTTATTTTATTATGCTTTGTTTGGTGTTCCTGGAGCGATGAGTTATAAAATGATCAATACGCTAGATTCTATGATCGGTTATAAAAATGAGCGGTATATTCGTTTTGGTAAGTTTGCTGCAAAATTAGATGATGTAGCCAATTTCATTCCGGCCAGGCTCACTGCATTTTTAATGTTATTGGTGACTGCAAAATTACATAAGATTCCGTTTGTACTTCGATACGGCAAGCAACATGCCAGTCCCAATGCTGGATATCCCGAGGCAGCGCTAGCCGCTATTCTGGATTGCAAGTTTGGAGGTCCTAATTATTATCACGAGCAATTGATAGAAAAACCCTTTATAGGAACAAATGACAGAATCTTAAAGGATCATGAAATAAAAACAGTAGCACGTATTAATCAAAAAGTAACTTTTGTAGTTGTGCTATCCATAGGGATCATTTATTATTATATCTAAATGGGATCTACAAATAAAAGATATATCATTACCGGGGGGCCGGGAACGGGAAAAACAAGTTTAATTACCGAATTACGAAAACATGGATGCCTGTGTTATGATGAAGTTTCCAGAAAGATAATAATCGAACAACAAGCATTGGGAAGTAATAAGACTCCCTGGGGAGATCTTCCTGCTTTTGTAGATTTGGTATATCGACAAACCATAAAGGAATTAGACCACCCTGTTCAAAAAAATACGTTTGTAGATCGTGGATTGCCCGATAGCATCGCATATTTATGTGCAAAATCATATCCTGTTCCTGATTATTTATTAGATTTTTTATACAAAACCTATTATAAAACGACAGTCTTTCTGGCACCACCCTGGGAAGAGATTTATATCAATGACTCACAACGGCCTCAATCCTATCAAGAGGCAGTTTGTATTCATGAGCATTTGGTAATGATCTATCAAAAGTTAGGTTTTACTATGCATGTTTTACCTCAAACAACTTTAACAAAACGTGTAGATTTTATAATGTCTATTATTTAAACAAAAAAAGTATCTTCGCCGCCGGTTTATGGTTCTTTTAGATTTATATAGTTAAATCCATATTATCTGTTATGCTGAACTTGATTCAGCATCTTATTGGAATGTATACAGCCAATAAGATGAGATCCCAAATCTAGTTTGGGATGACATACATACTGATTTAGTTATAGTAACCTGAAAGATGAAAAGGGAATTTGGTGCAAATCCAAAGCTGTTCCCGCAACTGTAATACATAGTAAAGTTATAATCATTATGCCACTGTAATAGTACGAATTATTATGGGAAGGCGATTATAATTGTGTAAAGTCAGGAGACCTGCCATAATCTATTTTTTAATATTAACTCTCGGGTAAAGAGTTAGATATAGTTGGAGCCTTGTACAAAAAATGTATTAAGAGTTCTTTTTATTTCTATGCCTTTTCCCACTTAACTTTAATTTTATCAATGAAAAAAATTATGTTTTGTGGTGTATTGGTTTTGATGAGTCTATCTGTCTTTTCACAATCCAGTACTTCCATTTTAAAAGGAATTATTAAAGATGCGAATAGCGGTTATAATATTCCTAATGTCTCCATTACTTTACTAGAACAAAATAAAAGAACGACGAGTAATACCGATGGCCATTATCGATTAAAACTCCCAACAGGTACATACAACGTTCAATATTCGGCAATAGGTTATGCAACAATTACAAAAAAAATTGTACTAAAAGCAGCAGAGCAAATACAACATATTGGACTTCATTTTTCTGAAACCGAACTATCCGAAGTTATTATTCAATCTGATAAAAACAAGGAGATAGGTGTTAATAAGGTTTCGAAAATATCATTAAAACTGAGGCCTGTAAACAGCGCGCAAGACCTATTGAAAACAGTACCGGGACTTTTTATAGCACAACATGCTGGAGGAGGTAAAGCCGAACAAATTTTTTTAAGGGGTTTTGATAATGATCACGGTACAAACTTTGCTGTTTCTGTAGATGATATTCCTGTAAACCTGAGCTCGCATGCACATGGACAAGGATATGCTGATATGCATTTTCTTATTCCCGAAACAGTAGGAGATGCCAATTATTATAAAGGTCCTCATGAGGCTACTTTGGGAAATTTTGCCGTTTCGGGAGCTGCCTTGTATACAACAAAAAGCAGATTAAACCGCAATACTCTAAAATTAGAGTATGGTCAATATGATTTTGTGCGTGCGCTAGCAATGGTTACTCTTTTGGATAAAAAGAATTTCTTGTCAAAAAACTATGAGAATGCCTATATTGCTATAGAAGGTATCTATAACAAGAGTTTTTTTGATAGCCCTCAAAATTTAAGACGTTTGAATACTTTTTCTAAATATACGCTGGATATAAACGATAAAAATACCTTAACCACATCGGTATCTACTTTTCATAGCAACTGGAATGCATCTGGGCAAATCCCCCAACGAGCCGTTTTAGGAGGAAGAATAGATAGATATGGTGCAATAGATGATAGCGAAGGAGGGGATACAGAGAGAATACATGTAAACGTTCAGCTGGAATCTAGTCTATCAGAGAAACTAAGTTTTAAAAACCAGGTGTATTATCTTTCTAATATATATAATCTCTATTCTAATTTTACATTTTTTCAGAATGATCCCGTAAATGGAGATATGATCCATCAGTCAGAAAACCGAGATGTATTTTCTTATAATGGAAAATTTTCTTTAAACACTACGTTGGGAAATTTAAGAAGTAAAACAGATTTTGGTTTTGGCGTTCAGTACAATAATAACAAGACACAATTGAACAATACTATTAAAAGAGTACCTATAGAAACTGTTAATACTTTTAAAATAAAAGAAACCAACTATAGCCTTTATCTTAAAGAGCAATTAAAACTTAGCAATAATTTTACGATACTGGCAGGAATTAGAGGGGACTATTTTACCTTTAATTTAGAAGAGCTTTTACCAGAAGCTGATAAGGATAACAATGATGCTTTTAGATTTAGCCCTAAACTTAGTCTCTTCTATGATTTGTCCAAAAATATACAACTATACGCAAAAGCGAGTACTGGTTTCCATTCTAATTATACCCAGGCTGCTGTAGAACAAAAATCCATACATCCTTTACCAAAAGTAATAGGGTATGATTTAGGTAGCGAATTTAAAATAGGTAAAAAATTAGTTGCCAACTTAGCCTCTTGGTATCTTAAAAGTGATGCAGAATATGTATTTGTTTCTGATGGTTTTGAGTTTGAAAACAAAGGACGTTCAGAACGTATCGGTGCCGAGGTCTCGTTTAGATACCAACCATTATCATATTTTTGGTTAGATACCGATGTAAACTATAGTTACGGAACCTTGCTTGATGAACCCGAAGAAGCAAATAAAATACCTTCGGCACCACGATTTACTTCGACAGGAGGGGCAACACTTAGGCTAAAAAATGGGATTAATGGATCCCTTCGCTATAGATATCTTGCAGAACGACCCTTGGTAGAAGACGAATCTGTCATAGCAGAAGAGTACTTCTTAATAGATGCAGTAATTAATTATGCCAAACCCTCTTATGAAGTAGGAATATCTATTGAAAATATATTCGATCAAAAATGGATGGAAGCAGTATTTTATGACTCTTCAAAACTTCAGGAAGAACCAAACCCGGTAGAAGATTTTCATTTTACACCAGGAACTCCTTTCTTAGCTAAATTAAGCCTAACTTATTTCTTTTAATTATGGGAAAAAACATAGCAAAAGTAACATCAACCTTTCAATTTTGTGATGGGGGTTCGTGTCGAAAAGCAAAAAGTGAAATTGCCATACGTGAAGCAAGGGCCTATCTTCGTAATCAAGGATTATGGGATGATACCCATACCATAAAAACGAGATGTAATGGGCGATGTGAGGATGCACCAACCTGGATTGTACAACCGGGTAATTATTGGTATAAAAACCTAACTCCAGAAAAAGCAATTGCCATTGTAAAATCACATACCGAAAAGAATGAGCCTGTAGAAGAACATTTATTATATAAAGAGGGATGGTCTGTATTACTTACCGATAAAGAAAAAGTTGTGACCCCCCCAGTTTTTAAACATAAAACAGATCCCGAATTAGGAGATGCTCTGGTTGCAAGAGCTTTTGCGTCTGATCAACATCTATATCCGTTGTTACAGTATTTTTTTAGAGAGCCTAAGCCAATTGCAGTACGCCAGGATACCGAGCTCATCGAGATAAGCACTCCTCATCTGGTAGATTATTCTGATGATTATCAAGTTACTGTAAAGGGAAATGAGCTTGATTTACAATTAACCATCGCCGGAATCCCTAAAGATATTTCAGAGGAAATTGCAGCTCATAAAGTTAGTGTAGCAGAAGTGATTTGGCTTAAAAAAAGGGCTATCTTTACCAAGGCAATTCGGCTTAAAAATAAGAAAGGAAAACATCTGGTTACTTTCTGGATACGCGAAGAAGATCATAGAACCTGGGAGCATGTTTTGAAGATTTATTTATCGATGTCACCAGATAAGATTAGGATAGAAGAAGAAGCTAGTATAGAGTGATTGTATAAAAAGTTTAAAAGTTCACATAATTGAGTGTTAAGAACATAAGTATATTAGGATGTGGTTGGTTAGGATTACCCCTGGCGATTGACTTTATATCCAAAGGAATTAATATAAAGGGCTCTACAACAACTGCCGATAAAATTTCTACGCTTCAGGAACACGACATCACTCCTTTTTTGCTAACTCTTGGAGAGGAATCTAAAGAAGGATACGCCGATTTTTTATTGGATAGTGAGGTGGTGGTGATTAATTTTCCGCCAAGGCGAATTCCTAACATTATCAAAATCTATCAAGAGCAGATACAAAGTATATTGCCTTATATTTCGGCAACGCAAAAGGTGATTTTTATTAGTTCTACATCGGTCTATCAAAACACAAATGATGAGGTAACAGAGGCTATTGACATACATCCCGAAAAAGAATCGGGTAAGGCAGTTGCAGCCGTAGAGCAGTTATTGCAAGAACATCTTGAGGATCGTTTAACAATTATTAGGTTAAGTGGTTTGATAGGATATGATCGTTTGCCGGGTAGGTTTTTGGCTAATAAAAAAGATGTACAGAATGGCGATGCTCCTATCAATGTAATTCATAGAGATGATTGTATTGGTCTTATCCAGGCGGTTATAGAAAAAAAAGCATGGGGCGAGATTATTAACGGTAGTGCAGATCAACATCCAAAGCGTAAAGAGTTTTATACGCAAGCAGCGCAAAACATTGGACTTACACCGCCAAGTTTTAAGAAAGAAGAAAAAATTGCTTATAAAATCATATCGAATCGCAAGAGTAAAGAATTATTAGGATATACTTATGTACATCCCGATCCATTAAAATTAATTTAATCATGTATCCCGTAGCTATTGTAGGTGCCGGCCCTGGAGATCCGGATTTATTAACCGTAAAAGCCCATAGGCTTATTGAAGAGGCCGATGTGATTCTTCATGACAACCTGGTGTCTGATGCTATTTTAGAGATCAACAAGCAAGGAGAAAAAGTCTATGTAGGACGCAAATTTGGAGATACTTCTGATCAAATAGAACGACAACAAAGAATCAATGAGTTGTTGCACACATATCATCTCGAAGGTAAAAAGGTAGTACGACTCAAATCAGGAGATCCGTATGTATATGGTAGAGCTGCCGAAGAGGCCAGATATCTTACAGAAAAAGGAACTCCTTTCGAGGTAATTCCGGGTATTTCTGCAGCATTAGCAGCTGCCAATATTTTTAATATCCCCGTTACCGAGCGCAATAAATCTAATGCCATGCTTATTTGTACTGCGCATACTGCCGATTATTCTTTTGAGCAACTTACTGGTATTGCACATATGCTGAAAGCAGGAAACACGATTTCTATCTATATGGGATTAAAAAGTTTGCACAGGATCATTCCTAAACTGCTAGAGGTTTGTAAGGATACGAATATCCCTGTTAGTATTGCATCTCGGGTATCGCGAGAAGATCAGGCAATACTTACAGGTACCTTAGGAACCATAGAGGAATTGGTAGCAGAAAGTGATTTACAAATGCCTGCTGTGGTACTTGTTGGACCAGAACCAATACATAAATAATAAGGGCGTTACCTTACAGGTCGGGCTTTCTGTTACAACTCCTCTCACGCTTAGGCGTGATGCGGGGTTTTCACGACAATCCCTAACGCAAAAAAGAGATAATTTTAGCATGCTAATGAGTTAGCTACAACAAATACTTTATGAAAAAAAATATTTTACTGTTGGATTTAGTTATTTCCATATTCGTGTTTTCTCAATCTTATGCACAAGTAAAAGGGAAAACAGAATTTAATACTCCATATGGAGATAATGAAAATGTTGGAAAGTTTATTGAAATCAATGACGCAAAAATTTACTATGAAGAATATGGGAAAGGTGAGCCTCTAATTTTAATTCATGGTTGCGGAGCTAACATTAAATCAATGAAATATCAAATTGAATATTTCAGAAATAAATATAGAGTTATAATTGCCGATAGTAGAGGGCAAGGAAAATCAGAATTAAAAACCGATTCTATAACCTATAATCAAATGGCAAATGATTGGGAAGGGTTAGTGAATCATTTAAAATTAGATTCTATAAATATTCTTGGGTGGAGTGATGGAGGTATAATTGGATTAAAAATGGGAATCAATCAAAAAGTTAAAGTAAAAAAAATTGTAGCAATGGGAGCTAATTTAAGGCCTGATACCACAGCAGTAAACAGTTGGGCTCCAAATGAAGTAAAAGAAAATTTAATGAAAGTAAAAAAAATGATCGAACAAGGTGATACATATAAAAATTGGAATTTAGAATTGCAACTTGATCAACTTTTATTGAATCAACCAAATATTAGTCATTCTGAACTTAAGAAAATAGAAATCCCTGTACTTATAATTGCAGGTGATAGAGATATTATTAAAAATGAACATTCAGTTGAGATATTTAATAATCTTACTAAAGGACAACTTTGTATAATGCCTGGAACTAATCATTGGGCTCCATCAAATAAATCTGTAATATTTAATGAAATTGCTCATAAATTCTTATCAGAATCATTTGATTATACTAAAAAATAACTGTAGTTAACAATTTACTATATTGATTATGTACCTTTTAGGAAGTAAACGCCATAGGCAAGAAACGACAAAAAACAGATAAAACGAGCCAAATAAGGTTTTTAATATACATCGAAAATGATAGTTTGGTGAGTTCTATACTTATACTGAGCTAGACCTAAGTATGACATCTAAAACAATATGATAATCACATGAAAGAAGGAATATTACTTTGTGGACATGGTAGTCGAAGAGAAGCAGCGATTACCTCTTTTAAAAAACTGGTAACGATTCTTCAGGAACGCTACCAAAAAGATTATGAGGTAGACTATGGTTTTTTAGAGTTTAATCACCCTACCTATGAGGCGGCGGTAGAACGTATGTACCTAAACGGTATTCGAAAAATATATGCTTTACCGGTGATTTTATTTGCTGGGTCACATGCAAAAAATGACATTCCGTATGAACTAAATACGCTACAGAGCTATCACGACGATCTAACCATTACAATGGCAAAACATATTGGGGTGAGCTCCTTTTTGTTAGATCTTGCTGTTAAGCGTATCGAAGAAACTGAAGCCACCTTATCTCCTCTTGATCGTAAGGAAACTTGTTTGGTCGTGGTAGGTAGGGGTACAACAGACCCCGATGCCAATAGTGATGTTTGTAAACTAACCAGCATGCTTTGGGAAGGAATGGGGTTTGGGTTTGCCACCACCGCTTATAGTGGTACGGCATATCCCAAGGTAGATGAATCATTACAAATGATAGAAAAATTAGGTTTTAAGCGTACCATTGTTATTCCGTTTTTCTTTTTTACAGGGGTTCTATTAGAACGTATTTATGGTCATGTAAATGATATGAATATTTCTTCTGATCTTGAATATATCTATACCGATCCTTTTGGTACCGATGAATTGCTTATGAAAGCGTTTGACGAACGACTAGAAGAAGCCAAAACAGGAACTGCCTATATGAATTGCCAACTTTGCAAGTACAGAAAACAAGTAGTAGGTTTTGAACAAGACTATGGTAAAGAACAAATTGGTCACCACCTAAATGTAAAAGGAATTTTATTTGAAGAAGATGAAAAGCCGGGTGAAGTCAAAAACTCTTTGGGTAGTAAGATTAAAAAAGTATTGGGTATTTAATGAATACGAGTATCAGACATTATTATGAATAATTGCATATTCTGTAACATAGTAAAAGGAACGGCAAAGTCTTGGAAAGTGTATGAAACCAAAGATACATATGCTTTTTTAGATATTCATCCAGCTAGCAGGTATCATACTTTGGTGATCCCCAAAAAGCACTACACTAATATGTTTGATATTCCAGAAGAAGAGCTTGCAGCAGTGATCACTACTGTAAAAAAGGTAGTTAAGTTGTATGAAGAAAAGCTGGGATTTCGAAACATCCAGATCATAAGTAATTCTGGAATAGAAGCGCAACAAGAAGTATTTCACTTGCATTTTCATATTGTACCCAGAAAAAGAGGAGATGGCCAAAATATTAGACATAGTACGCATTCTGAGTGGGTACGTGATTTTGATGAGATGATAGAAAGGGTTAGGTAGTATACCAAGAATCACTTATTTCGAATCATTGATTATTTTGAACCTCTTGTAAGGTTGTAAGAAATTATCGTCTATTGATAGTTAACAATAAATAAAATCAATAGCATGATGAAAAAGAGTATAGTATTAATGTTTTGTTTGGCCATTATTGCAACTTCTTGTAGCAATGATGATACCAATGTTAGAGATACAGAAAGAGATATTACAAACTACTTAACTGTTAGTCTTGCATATGATGAACCGACAAAAACTTTTACATTAACTATTACCAAGGCCAATAGAGAAGCTTTACACAATCCAGGGTTTGTTACCCTAGGGATTCTCGTGATACACACTATGCCTAATGCATTATTTGAAGAAGGAATGCCATTAAGAGAAAATGGATTAGAAAGTTTGGCAGAAGATGGTTCTCCACAGGCAATTTATGATTGGTTTAATGAAGAAGGTTCGAACGGAGCTCCACTTAGAATATCTTCTTCGCATACTCCTTCTGCTCCAGGAGTAGCATACACATTTACAGAAAAAGATCCTTTCTTTACGCAAGAAGAGGCTGTAACTGCAGATAGTTGATTAGAAGAATTATCAGAAGATGGAAATAATGCCATTGCTTTAGCTTATTTAACAGATAACGGGATAAATGCTGTAGCTAGTCAGGAACCAGGAAGAGTTGGTCCTGGAGGAAGCTTAACTTTTACATTGGAGGCAGTACCAGGTGATAAATTTGGATTTGCGACCATGTTTGTAAAGTCTAATGATTGGTTTATCTCTTTTAATAATGATGGTGTAGCACTATTTAATGAAGATGGAAATCCAAAAAGTGGCTCAGATGATAGTATCTAGGCATATCTTTTTGATGCAGGAACAAAAATAGATGAAGCTGTTGGATTTGGAGCAAACCAACCACCAAGACAAGGTGATGCAAATACAGGAGCAGCCAATGAAAATACTAAGATTATAAGGGTAGAAGAACTCAACGATGAGCAATTTGGAAAAGGAGTAATTACTTCTGCCCCAGGCGTTGTTGCCTTAAATAATGAAAGAGAAAGGAGGTTATAATCTTATTACGGTAACGATTGAGCCTATCAACTAATTAATCTAAATTGTAATGGTTAACACTTAATCAGACAATTTTAGTAATTTAGTTTAAACCAATTTTACATCTGGTTTTATCTTCCTGCGATATTGAACAAAGGCACTTTTTGTAAAAGACTTACAACCTGAGAGGCCACGCTCTTTTTTCAAATACCCAACAAAGTTTTCTATTTCTATACACAAGCTTTTATTTAGAAAATTTATCATAAAGAGCAAAGTAGTTGAAAAAGATTGTTTCCTAGTTCTTGTAAAATCATTTTTCTGCACTTTAAAAGATTCTTGAAGTGAATTACTGAGAATCTCTTTCTGGATTTTTGAAAAGATAGAATACGGTGTTTTTTTTTTCAACATAATAACAGCTTGATAACTACATAAATATACGAAAATGCAACGTTAAAAACAACATTAAAAAACTGATAATCAGAAATTTAATATCTCAGCTTAATGACATTGAGCTTGCTCCGAGGTAGTTGACTTTTAAAAACTAACTAACTTAGGTATATTGCTATTTCTACTTGGAGTTACACATCCAATATCAATAGCCTTCTCGATATAGTATCAGTTTTATTTACACTGTTTTTTCTCAAAAAAGATAGGATTTTGTCTTCTTCTGGCTTCCCTTCAAAATTAGCCAGGACATTCTTTTTTGTGAGTTTAATAAGCTCTAGGGGAGCATATTTTGATTTAAAATAATAGGTAGTAAATAGTGGCCAATCTGGAACCATTTTTTTATTTTCTTTATAAATATGAAGGTAATTATTACATCCTAAAAATTCGCAAAAATTACCATTGGGTAAGATACTAAATTGAAAAGAATCAATTTCATGATCGGGATCTATATCGGCATCAATGACTGGTTTTAAGTCCTCGTACTTTATGGGGCTTGAAGCATAAAATAATGATGTTTCTAATTTATGAATGATTTCATAAGCTTCTAACTTATTCATTCCTTCTATTTTTTTTGTGATCTCGTGAAGTATTTGTTTATCGTTGGTCATGCTTTTTTTATTGGGAACTTAAAATTAATCGAGAGTAATTCCCCTATAATCGCTGATAATAGGGGAATATAAACCCACTAAAAACTTATCGTTAGTTCATAGTGTAAAGGCAATCACACCTCAACAAAATTTTATGCCTTTTTTATGTTCTTTATAATGCTTTTTTAAAATTATTTGAATAAAAAATCGATTACATTCTCAATCGAAAGATGGATTCATTTAATAGGGATAAAACTAAGTGTTGCTTTACTGAAAGAAATGCCAAAATACCTGACATTTTTTTTAATTTTAGGTATTATCTTGAATATGCATAAATACGGTAATTATCTTATTCTAGTCTATACTGCAACTTAAGAGTTTATAAAAGGATACACCAATTTTTTTAAATGCAATTTAATAGTTGAAAAAAGCTTAAACCAGTTCTTCATAAAAAAGTAAATTTTATCAGTTCTTATGGCATTTTAATAGCGAAGTTGTTTAAACTTTTTTTGGATTAAAAGCAAGGGTTGAAGAAATTTGTGTTGCGAAACATAAGTCAAACCAAAATAACCCTTTATGTATTTTATACTTGACAAAGATATAATAGAAAAATAAATTGTAGCATACCTTCCTCTTCCTAGTCGTGGATTTGCACCTACGGTTCCATTGGATGAGATAGTTAATGCAATACTTATTGATGAGTTTTATACCGATAATGATTGTGCTATAAAGTTATGGAGTGGTTTTAGGGTTTTATCTGTAGATAGGTCTTCAATTACCCTGCCTATTACCAAGGAATTGAAAAGAATTTATGGCGAAACAAAGAACCAAACCAACACCATTATAGTGCAAGCTAGGGCTTCGGTACTTTATGATGTATTGAACCACTATGTCCTAGATGGCATACTTTCTCCAAAAGACATTGGAGAAAGAGCTTTAGCATTAGGAAACTTATCTAACTGTAAAGAAAAAGACCTTATTATCTATGACAGGGGGTATCCTGCCTATGATTTTATCTATGAACATTGTAGTAGGGGTCTTGAGTATCTGATGAGATGCAAAGTTAGTTTCAGTGGAGTCACAAAAGCTTTTATTGACAGTGGTAAAATCTCTCAAATTGTTGAGCTCTATCCTGGAAAAAATGTTCCAGTCACAGAGAAACAATACGACAGAGATACTCCGATAAAAGTCAGGTTGCTACGAATAGAATTACCTAGCTGAGAGCTAGAACTCCTAATCACTTCATTATTGGATAGCAAAGCATATCTATATAAAATATTCAAGCAATTATATTTCAAAAGGTGGAAAATAGAGACTTTTATGATCAACTAAAAAATAAATTAAAAGTAGAGCATTTCTCCTGCTATTCTAATCAAAGTATTTTTACAAGATTTTAATGCAACTTTATTCATCAATAATGTGCAAACCTTAATTGTTAGTGACCTTGAAGAAGAGTTAAGCCAAGAAAAACAACAGACCAAATACCAATACAAAGTAAACACAAATTTATCTTACGGGTTTTTAAAAAACAGAATTATCAAACTATTGTTCTCTAAAACCGATATGGAAAATATAGTAGTGGAACTCAAAACATTATTCCGACAACATTTAGTAACAATAAGACCAAATAGAAAACAACGTCACGATACTGCAAAATATCGAAGAAGGGAAAACCAAAAGTCACTAAAAATCAGAAAGGTGCAATATAAAACCATCTTAACTTAATGACATTGGGAGCAAACTCAAGGCATCCAGCTGAAAAACAGTTTTTATATTTCGAGACAAGCTTCGGAGAATTAAATTCAACAATGAGGATTAAAATTGAAACCATAAATCTAATTAAGAGAGATGTTTTTTACCCAAGTAGCTAGCTCTACCTTAAAAATAGTAGCGTTTAACAATTCATGAATCTGAAAAAGTTCATTTTTACTTACTGCCAAATCTATTTTATCAGAAGGTGTTCTTAAAAGTAATGATTTACAATGCTGCATACGTGGGCATAAATTGCAGCATTGTGACTTAATAGTATGTATACAAAATTCTGAAAAATCCTTCAGTTCGTTTACGGTAAGTAAGAAACCTATCTCTTTAAACACTACTTGCACCTTTCTCTCTGTTTTCTCTTTTTCCTGTTTCCAAAAAAAAGAAATACCTATTTTGTTGCTATATATTTTATCTATATCATTCATCTTGAACATACATTTGATTCAAAAATAACAACTATTTAGATTAAATCTAAATAAAAGCAACTTAATTTATATCTTTTAAATTGAGTTGCAATGATACCTGACCATTCCATTCGTTTTCTTCTATTGTATATGCAGCCTTAAAACGTTGTTTATTGGTTATTAACTCATACTTTTTGCCAAGGTTAAAACCTATTCCTCCTATCGCTATGTCTTTCTTTTGTACTTTGCATTTTAAATGTTTTTGATCTCCACCAACACATTTTGCATATCCCGTATCTATTAGCCCTTGTGTCATAAATACAGGAGCCATATTCCCTGGTCCAAAAGGTGCAAATTGCTTCAAAATCCTATGAAATTTAGGGGTTATTTGGGCTAGTTCAATCTTTGCATCTACTACTATTTCGGGTATCATCAATTTTTTATCTATGGTAGCAGATACTACTTCTTCAAATTTTTGTTTAAAAGCATGATATTGGTCTTCTAACAACGTAAGTCCTGCTGCGTATTTATGACCTCCAAACTGCTCGATATAATCAGAACAAGCTTCTAATGCATTATAGACATCAAACCCTTTTACCGATCTGGCCGATGCAGCCAGTTTTTCCCCACTTTTTGTAAAAACCAAAGTAGGTCGATAGTATGTTTCTGTTAACCTTGATGCTACAATACCAATAACTCCTTTATGCCAATTTTCTTCATAAACTACGGTAGTGCACTTATTTTCTTCTTCATTTTCAAGTATCTGTGATAATGCTTTTTGAGTAATACTCTTATCTGCGTCTTTTCGATCACTATTATATGCTTCTATTTCGGCCGCAAATTGTAAAGCGGTATGTAAATCTTCTTCGATTAACAGGTTAACAGCGTGTAGTCCATGTTTCATTCTACCAGCTGCATTAATTCTTGGGGCGATCATAAAAACAACATCGGTTATCGTTAACGTTTCTTTTTTAGTCTGCGATAACATTGCTTTAAAACCAATTCTGGGATTCGAATTTATTATCCGTAACCCATAATAGGCCAATACTCGGTTTTCTCCGGTAATAGGAACAATATCTGCTCCTATTGCGGTAACCACCAAATCCAGATATGGTATTAAATCATCTATCGACTGCCCTTGATGGGTAGCCAATGCCTGTATTAACTTAAATCCTACCCCACAACCGCATAGTTCTTTATATGGATATTCACAATCGTCTCTTTTAGGGTCTAAAACTGCCACAGCATCAGGAATTGTATCTCCTGGTCTGTGATGATCACAAATCACAAAATCTATTCCTTTTGATTTTGCATATGCTACTTTTTCTATAGCCTTTATACCACAGTCTAACGCAATAATTAAAGAAATGTCATTATCATTGGCATAATCAATCCCCATATAAGACACCCCATACCCTTCTTGGTATCGATCAGGAATGTAGGTAGCAATATTAGGGTGTATTGTTTTTAAATAAGAGGATAGTAAAGCCACCGATGTAGTACCATCTACATCATAATCGCCATAAACAAGTATGTTTTCTCCATTGGCTATCGCTTTCAAAATTCTTGATACGGCAAGATCCATATCTTTCATCAAAAAAGGATCATGTAAATCTTCTAAGGCAGGTCTAAAAAACTTTTTTGCTTCATAAAAAGTTGTCACTCCCCGCTGTACCAAAAGCGAAGCAAGAATAGTATCTATAGTAAGTGCTTTAGCAAGCTCTTCTACTACGGTAGTATTAGGTTTTGGAGGCAATGTCCATCTCATTCGTGTGCTATCTATCATTAAAAAAACCAAAGTACAAAAAACATCAATACTGTTCTTGATGTGCTATTAGTTTTGCAGGGCAATTTCATTTAAAAAATGACCTGAGCCGTTATTTTTTTTATCTTTGACTTGTTGTCAAGTGCCTGACCATATACTGTCAGGGATATAAAAAAATGACAAATTCGCCCAATTCTAAA
>NZ_JBFMKP010000039.1:0-44320 GCF_040786235.1 Aquimarina discodermiae | reverse complement strand
GCAGGCTTAGAAAATTCATGGAATCATTCAATGGTGTAGCAACTAAATATCTCCAAAACTATCTCAATTGGTTTTTGGTGCTAGAAAAAATCAAAAATGATACAAATAGAATGGCTACAGTGCCTACTATTGCTTTTGCTTCCAATACAGTATGGAACGAATTTAAAAATATAGCGCTAAATCATATCCTTTTTAGAACTTAGCCAATAACTATACAGAAAAAATAGGGTCAAACACTTTCTTAAACGTCATAAAGTGTACATAACAAAATCAATAAAATATGATTCTTAAAAAGAAATACCTTGTTATTCTATTCTTAAGTTGTATAAGCCTTTTGGGCTGTAAAAATGATGATGATACTGCTACAACATCCACAGAGTTCGGAATTTTCAAATCGATTAATGATACTACCGCAGAGATGAATGGTTTGATTTCTAGTGACACCCCTACACATTTTGATAATTTGTTAAAACAATATCCAAATTTAAAAACAATTAATATGCTTCAATGTCCCGGCTCAGAAGATGACAATGCAAACTTGATTGTTTCAAAAAAAATGCATGATGCAAAAATAGAGTTTCATTTATTTGCTACTTCAGCAATTGCCTCTGGAGCAGTAGACATGTATGTGGGCGGCATTAAAAGAACTCGAGAACCGGGTAGTAAAATAGGTGTGCACTCATGGGGAGCAGGTCCAGGAGAACCTATAGCAACATCCTACCCAAAAGGACATGAGGTACATCTGCCCTATATTAATTATTACAAATCTGTGGGCTTTACACAAAAAGAAGCAGAAGACTTTTATTACTTTACTATCGAAGCTGCTCCTGCCGAATCTATTCATTGGATGACCGATGAAGAAATTACCAAATATAAAATTACTAAACCATAAAAGTTATGATTTTAATATAGTTAAATTTATAGTATTTCTCATGCTGAACTTGATTCAGCATCTTGGTTAACAGTTATACAGTCTAGAACAATGAGATCCCAAATCTAGTTTGGGATGACATTATATACTGATCTAGATATAGCGTAACAAATCTTTTAAAAATAAAAAGCCTCGATAATGATATCGAGACTTTTCTATATACAATACTATTACTTTTTATAACTCTAATGCTTTTAAGACATTGTTATCCATTAATAATTCTTCTGGATTTTCTAGTGCTTCTTTTACAGCCACCAAGAATCCAACCGACTCTTTACCATCAATAATTCTATGATCATAAGATAACGCAACATACATAATAGGAGCCACAACAATCTCACCGTTCCTCACGATTGGACGCTCTACAATGTTATGCATTCCTAAAATAGCACTCTGTGGTGGGTTAATAATTGGTGTAGATAACATACTACCAAAAACTCCTCCATTTGTAATGGTAAAAGTTCCTCCTGTCATTTCATCTACAGTAATTTGACCATCACGAGCTCTTATCGCCAATCTTTTTACCTCAGATTCTACTCCTCTAAAGCTCAAGTTTTCTGCATTACGAATAACAGGTACCATTAATCCTTTTGGCCCCGATACTGCGATACTAATATCCTGGAAATCATAAGATATCATCTCCTTACCATCTATCATCGAATTTACAGCTGGATACATTTTTAATGCACGAACACAAGCCAACGTAAAGAAAGACATGAATCCAAGACCTACCCCATGCTTTCCTTTAAATGTTTCTTTATGTTGCTTTCTAAGATCAAAAATAGGTTGCATATCTACTTCATTAAAAGTAGTTAGCATGGCCGTTTCATTTTTAACAGAAACCAAACGTTCTGCTACCTTACGACGTAACATCGAAAGTTTTTTACGGGACTCTCCCCTACTTCCTAGACCTGGACTTCCTAAAGACGGTTTTGCTGCAATAGCATCTGCCTTTGTGATACGCCCATCTTTACCTGTACCATTTACCTGAGCGGCATCTATACCTTTTTCTGCAAGCACCTTTTTGGCAGCAGGAGATGTCGTTCCCGTAGCATATGTTTCTGCTTTTGCAGGAGCAGCAGCCTTAGGCGCTTCTTTTTTCTCTTCTACCTTTGGAGTTTCTACCGCAGGAGCTACCGCATCACCTTCTGGTTTTGCTGCATCTGTATCGATTAAACACACTACTTGACCCACGGCAACTGCATCTCCTTCTTCAGCCATTAAGGTAATCACCCCACTTACCTCTGCAGGTAATTCTAGGGTTGCCTTATCACTATCTACTTCTGCTATTGCCTGATCTTTTTCAACATAATCACCAGTCTCAACAAGCCATTGAGCAATTTCTACTTCTGTAATAGATTCTCCCGGTGATGGGACTTTCATTTCTAAAGCCATAATTCTGAATTTATCCTTTATAATTCCTTTTGGAAACTTCTGATTCTATTTATTAAAGTTACACTAACTTCACTTACTTATTTTATCTTCTTTGATTATCTTTTGTTTTATCAAACACATAGTCGATCACTTGCTGATGCCTTCTTTTAGATCGTGTTGCACTACCTGCTGCTGGCGCACCATAGGGTCGTCTACTCGCAAATCTAAACGATTTTGCCTGATCATAATTCATTATCATATGACTTAATGCCCCCATATTGCGAGGTTCTTCTTGTGCCCATACCACATCTTCTGCATTATATTTTTTAATCACTGCATCCATCTGATCTGCTGGTAATGGGAACAACTGTTCTATTCTTACCAATGCCACATCTTCTCTTCCTAATTTTTCCTTTTCTTCTAATAAATCATAGTAGAATTTACCTGTACAGAAAACGAGCGTTTTTACATTTTTTGGTTTTGCACTAGAGTCATCTATTAACGTCTGAAAGCTACCATTCGTAAACTCATCTACAGATGAAACCGCTTTTGGATGACGTAGTAAACTTTTTGGTGTAAAAACTATTAAAGGTTTACGATAAGCAGCTTTTAATTGTCTTCTTAACAAATGAAACATATTTGCCGGTGTTGTAACATCTGCAACAAACATATTATCTTTTGCACAAAGTTGTAAATATCGCTCCATTCTGGCAGAAGAATGCTCTGCTCCTTGCCCTTCATAACCATGAGGCAGTAACATTACTAAACCATTTTGTAGTTTCCATTTATCTTCTGCTGAAGAAATGTACTGATCCAACATTATTTGTGCACCATTACTAAAATCTCCAAATTGCGCTTCCCAAATGGTTAACGATTTTGGACTTGCCATTGCATAACCATAATCAAATCCAACAACTCCATACTCAGAAAGCAGCGAATTATAGATATAGAAATCTCCTTGATCTCCCTTTAGATTATTTAATAACACTACTTCTTCTTCACTGTCTTCAACTTTGATAACAGCGTGTCTATGAGAAAAAGTTCCTCTCTCAACATCTTGACCACTCATTCTTACATCATACCCTTCTTTTAACAAAGAACCGTATGCTAATAATTCTCCCATTGCCCAATCCAATTGATCGTTTTCAAAGAACATTTTACGTCTCTGTTCTATTAAACGTTCAATTTTTCTAAGAAACTTTTTATCAGCCGGAAGCGCTGTTATCACCTTTGCTATCTCTGCAAGCTCATTCTTAGGATATGTAGTATCAACTACAGACATCATTTCATCCTCTTGCACCCTATCAAAACCTGCCCATTCATCCTTCATAAACGGAGTAATCACCGTTTTGTCCTGCTTTCTAGAATCTTCTAATTCTTCTTCTAATGAAGCCTTATACTCCTTCTCAAGATTTTTAACATAATCTGTATCTATAACCCCTTGCGATATTAGCTTTTCTGCATAAATATCTCTTGGGTTTTTATGTTTCGAAATAGCTTTGTACAACTTAGGCTGTGTAAAACGCGGCTCATCTCCTTCATTATGACCGTATTTACGATACCCTAATAAGTCAATAAAAACATCGCGACCAAAGTTCATTCTAAAATCCAATGCAAAATTAGCTGCATGTACAACCGCCTCTGCATCATCAGAATTTACATGAAGTACAGGAGACAAAGTTACTTTACCAATATCTGTACAATATGTAGAAGATCGTGCATCTAAATAATTTGTAGTAAATCCAATTTGGTTATTCACAACAATATGAATAGTACCTCCTGTCTTATACCCATCTAATTGTGCCATTTGCACAATTTCATACACTAACCCCTGTCCTGCAATGGCTGCATCACCATGAACAACAATAGGCAATACCTGAGAAATATCGTCTTTATAATGCTTATCTTGCTTTGCTCTGGTAATCCCTTCTACTACCGCTCCTACAGTTTCTAAGTGAGATGGATTAGGAGCAATATTCATATTAATTGCTTTCCCAGAATCTGATTCTCTTTTCGAAGTCCATCCTAAGTGATATTTTACATCTCCATCAAAAACGGCTTCTTCATAATCTTTACCATCAAATTCACTAAAAATATCTTTAGGGCTTTTTCCAAAAATGTTGGTTAATGTACTAAGACGACCTCGATGCGCCATTCCCATCACAAATTCTTTAACTCCCATATCGGCAGCCTTCTCTACCAATGCATCTAAAGCAGGAATTAACGATTCTCCTCCTTCTAGAGAAAAACGTTTTTGACCAACATATTTTGTATGTAAAAAACTTTCAAACGAAACGGCCTGATTAAGTTTTTTAAGAATATGCTTTTTTTGATCTACAGAGAACTTAGTTCTATTGGTATTGAAATTAACACGAGCCTGTATCCACTCTCTCTCTTCTGGGTTACGAATATACATATATTCTATCCCTACAGAATCACAATATATTTGTTCTAGGTGAACAATAATATTACTTAATGTATTTGGGCCAATCCCTATGATTTCTCCTGCATTAAACACTGTATTAAGATCACTTTGACTTAATCCAAAATTTTCTAATGCCAATGTTGGAGTATACTTTCTTCGTTCTCTAACCGGGTTAGTTTTAGTATATAAATGACCACGAGTTCTATAACCATCTATCAAACGGACTACCTGAAACTCTTTTTGAACATTTTGTGGCACCGCAACTGTTTCCTGAGTGCCATTATCAACATAAATAGTTTCCCCTAATTCGTCACTACTTTCTAATCCAAAATCAAACCCTTGAAAAAAAGCTCTCCAACTAGGTTCAACACTATCTGGGCTTTGCAAATATTGATCATACAAATCTGCAAAAAATGCGGTATTAGCCGCATTTAAAAATGAATATTTATCCATATGTAGGTATTCAATCCTCTTTTTAATAACAAAAACGCCACAAAAATACAATAATTGCGGTATATTAGGTATTGAATTACTTATATTTATTATATTTTTATAATTAATTGCGATGAAAACAAATCACTTCTTAAAGATTGTAACTTTTACGTCACTTTTAACACTCCTATTAACAACGAATAAAGGAATATCGCAAGAAGCCGATTTTTGGTCGAATGTACGTTTTGGAGGAAATCTAAATATCGGATTTTCTAATGACACCTTTAATGCAATTGTTGCCCCTTCTGCAATTTACCAAGTTAATGACTGGTTTAGTACTGGCCTTGGGCTAAGCTTTGGTTATAGTAGTTTTAATGACGATAGCATAGATCTAAAAAGAAAAAGCACTAATTATGGAGGCAGCATTATTACGTTACTTAACCCCATTCCAGAATTACAACTTTCTGCAGAATTTGAGGAAATGGGCGTACATCAACAAATAGAAATAAATGAAGTAAAGAACACAGACACTTATTGGTATCCAGCATTATTTGTTGGGGCAGGATTTAGATCGGGACCTGTGACCGTTGGACTTCGGTATGACCTATTATTTGATGAAGACAAAAGTATTTACGGAAGCGCATACGCGCCCTTTGTTAGAGTGTTTTTCTGAAAAGATTTCTCCTATTATAATAATGGTATTACTACGTCGATCATCAGTTTATCTTATTATCATTTCTATAACATACTTTTTGCCATTCTCTTTTAAAGATTAAATACGTTATATATTCTGCAATTGAAGAACGGTTTTCAGGTTCGAACTTTAGTATACTCGTTTCAGAAACATCTACTGCGTATAGTAAAGAAGAAAATTGCCCCGAATCATATTGTAGCTTTTCACTTAATAAATCTACAATCTCATAATATAGTTTCTGAGGGTCTTTGTTTTGAATTACATAATCAACTCCTCCCCTATTAAAGTCCTTTTGCAATTGTTTTACAAACTGAGCATACAAATCAGAGATCAAAGCATTATCAATCATTTGTTTTGCTAACATAGAATAGCTTCCAGTCATTTATTCTTTTTTAAGTATAATATATTTGTTTTTATACTCAAAACACCCCAAAACACATTATATTGGTTGATTTTTAGTATAAACACGATACTTTTTACCTAAACTTAACAATATTCATGCACTGTGATTGATCAAGAGCTATCGCTTTTAAAGTGACTAAACACTTCTACTCATAAGGTTCTTTCCGAACGAGGTCAGTATTGCTTTCTTATCTTCAGTAACAGGAAGTGTATCCAACACTTCAAAAGCCATATTAGTGTACTTTTCTATTTCCAGTCTTGTTTGATGTTTAGCCCCTGTTGATTCAAAAAGAGATTTTATTGCATTAATCTTTTCAGAAGGGTCTTCTGGAGTAAGAGTATACAAACTGTTTAATTGTTTTTCTTCATCTTTATTAGCAAACTCCAGTGTTTTAAGATATAATATAGTTTTCTTATTCTCTATAATATCTCCTCCTACTTGCTTACCAAAGGTTTTAGGATCTCCGAACGCATCCAAGTAATCATCCTGAAGCTGAAATGCGATTCCTAATAGTCTTCCAAAATTATAAATAGCAGTTTTACTCTCTTCGGTAGCATTAGCAACAATAGCTCCCATTTTCATTGCAGCACCGACCAACACTGCTGTTTTATACTCGATCATCTTTATATATTCTATGATCGTTACATCATCTCTAAGCTCAAAATCTATATCATACTGTTGTCCTTCACATACTTCTATGGCTGTTTTTGTAAACAATTGGGCCAGTTCTCTAAATGTATTTCCTTCATAACTTTCAAACAACTGATAGGCATTAATTAGCATTGCATCACCAGAAAGTATTCCTGTATTTACATCCCACTTTTCATGTACCGTTTTTTCGCCTCTTCTAAGAGGAGCGTCATCCATAATATCATCATGTACCAACGAAAAATTATGAAAAACTTCTATCGCCAAGGCTGCATCCATAGCTTTATCATAGGACTCATCAAAAATCTCTGATGTCATTAACACCAAAATTGGCCGTAATCGTTTACCTCCCAGGTTAAGAATATAAGAAATAGGTTCATAAAGATTGCGGGGCTCTTTATTGATCTCTTTTTCTTTTAAGTACTTCAAAAAGAAATCTTGATACTCAGAAATTGTATGCACTGTATGTAATTTTTGTGCTAAAGTAAACTAATCTTTTATAAAACTGAAGTTATTTATTTCTCATATAAAAAAACACCTGTTTTATATACTCTTTGTCCATATAACAGATCGAGTTATGAACCCATGGCTTTTAATAATCTTTGATTGCATTTTACTCAAAACATATATGTTAAAAAAATGCAAAAACCATGGAAACTTTATTTGTTTTCAAAGTTTCCATTGTACATTTGCGATCAAATTAAGTTTCCCCCATAATGAAAGAAAAGATTATAGAAAAAGCGAATGACATGTTTTTAAACCTAGGTTTTAAAAGTGTCACTATGGATGACCTCGCTTCAGAAATGGGTATTTCAAAAAAAACTATTTACACTCATTTTCAAAACAAAACAAAGCTGGTAGAAGCCACAACAGACCATCTGTTTTGCGCTGTCTGTGATGGAATTGATTCTATTTTAGAAGAAAAACTAGATCCAATTGAAGAATTATATGCAATCAAAGCCTTTGTGATGCGTCATCTTAAAGATGAGAAAACTGCACCACAATATCAGCTTCAGAAATACTACCCAAAAGTTTATGAAGTCCTAAAGGGAAAGCAATTTGGGGTATTTCAAGAATGTGTTGTTGACAATCTTAACAGAGGTATTGACAAAGGAGTTTTTAGAAAAAATATCGATGTAGAATTTATTTCAAGAATATATTTTATAGGAACCACTGGTATTAAAGATAAAGGAATGTTCCCTAGTCAGCAATTTCCTGTTGCCAAGCTAATGGATGATTATCTCGAGTACCACATTTTAGGTATTACCACAGAAAAAGGACGTACAATTTTAAACAATCTTATTAAAGAGCAATAAATATGAGAAACATTTTTTGGTTCATTTGTTTTGCTTGGTTCTATACCACAACACTATTGGCCCAACAATCAGTCAATTCTTCTACCTATTCATTTACATTAGATGAAGCTATAGAATTCGCATTAAAAAACAGTTATCAATCAATTAACGCAAGACGTGATGTTGCAAAGGCTTTAAAAAGAAAATGGGAAACGACTGCAGATGGTCTCCCGCAACTTAATGCTTCTGTCGACTATCAAAATCAATTAAAACAACCGGTAAGTTTGATTCCTGGTGAGTTTTCTGGAGGTGAACCCGGCACGTTTGTTCCCGTAGTTTTTGGAACCAAACAACAAGCATCGGCAACAGCGACCTTAAGTCAGCTTATTTTTGATGGTTCCTACCTAGTAGGCCTTGAAGCTGCAAAAAGTTTTTTAAAATACAATAATGATGTAGAACAAAAAACACAACTAGAGGTTCGTAAAGGTGTTATCAATGCTTACGGCAGTGTACTTGTTGCCCAGGAAAGCCTTAAGATTATAGAAAAGAATGTAAACACCCTAGAAAAAAATTATAACGAGACTAAAAAGATTTTTGAGAATGGGCTGGCAGAAGAAGAAAGTGTAGAGCAACTACAAATTACTTTATTACAAACCACCAGTCAACTTAAAAATGCCGAGCGCCTTGAAAAAATAGCAATGCAAATGTTTATTCTTGCGCTAGGTGTCGATAGTAATTCTTCTATTGTTTTGACCGATAATCTAGATACCTTATCTATGAAAAACATAGATCAATCTATTATCGAAAAACCTTTTGTTATCGAAAATAATGTGGATTATAAACTAGCAGAACTTCTTACCGAACAAAGACGATTAGAATTAAAGTTAGAAAAAAGCAGGGCTCTCCCCTCCTTATCTGCATTTGTAAATTACGGCACTCAGGCCAATAGTAACACCTTTACTTTTTTAGATAGTGAACAAAGATGGTTTCAATCTTCGATATTGGGTGCCAGCTTAAAAGTCCCCATTTTTAGCTCTCTAAAAAGAAGTGCCAGAACGCAACAAGCCAAAATTGCTAATGAACAATCTAAAACAGATTTTGAGCGTGCACAACAGGAAATTCGATTACAGTACGATACTGCTATTAGTAATTATACTTTTTCTATAGAAAACTATGAAACTGCAAAGAAAAACTTAACCCTGGCAGAACGAATCGAAAAGAAAAACCAAATTAAATATAAAGAAGGTCTTGCCACTAGTTTTGATTTACGGCAAGCGCAATTACAGCTATTTTCTTCGCAAAATGAAGTATTAAATGCTATGCTATCTATTATAAACAACAAAGCAGAATTAGAAACGATTTTAAACACTCCAAACAATAATTAATCCTAATTATGAAAAAGATACTTACCATATTGCCCATAGCTCTTTTTATCATTTCATGTGGACAAAATAAAACCCAATCTATAGATAAGGTTATAGAACAAGGTGACCTTGAAACATTACGCGCAAAAAGGACCGAAATCATTGCCGAACAACAAACAGTTGCTGATCAATTAAAACAATTAGACCAAGCTATTGCCAAATTAGATACCGAAAAAAAGTTGCCCTTGGTAACGACGATAATGGCCAAAGATACCTTGTTTAACCATTATCTCGAATTACAAGGAAATGTTGAAACCAAAAAGAATTTGGTATTATATCCAGAAATGGGAGGCATACTTACCAGAGTCTATGTTAAAGAAGGGCAAAAAGTAACCAAAGGGCAATTGTTAGCAAGTATTGATGACGGTGGTTTAAGCCAACAATTGTCACAACTAGAAGTGCAAGCTCAATTAGCTAAAACAACATTTGATCGCCAAGAAAGACTTTGGGAACAAAAAATTGGTTCTGAAATACAATACCTGCAAGCTAAAACAAACTATGAAGCACAGCAAAATGCTGTAAATCAAATCAAACGTCAATTAGCTAAAACCACTATAAATGCACCTTTTTCTGGAATTGTTGATGATGTCATCACCGAACAAGGAAGTGTCGTATCTCCTGGGCAATCTGCAGTAATACGTATCATTAACCTAAATGACATGTATATAGAAAGTGAAGTTCCTGAACGTTATATTTCTTCTATTACCAAGGGCAAAGATGTAGAAGTATATTTCCCCGTACTAGGAAAAACGATTACTACAAAAATACGTCAGGTAGGAAATTATATCAACCCAAATAACAGATCCTTTAATGTAGAAATTGCTGTGCCATCAGACGGAGGGACCATAAAACCTAACCTTACCGCAAAAGTAAAAATCAACGATTACACCAATGAGAAAGCGATATTAATACCGCAAAGTATCATTTCTGAAAATGCAGAAGGGGATCAATACACCTATGTAACTTTAGATAAAAACCCTGAAAATATTGCTGAAGCCAAACGAGTAATTATAAAAACAGGAAAAACACAAGGTGATTTTATTGAAATACTAGACGGAATTACCAATGGCGACGCTATTATCAGCGAAGGAGCCAGAAGTGTAAAAGATGGTCAACAAGTAAAAATATTAAACTAATACCCTATGGAAGTTAATAAGAAAAAAGTAGACAAGGAGTTTGGGTTGTCCTCATGGGCGATAAATAACCCAACCACCATCTACGTAATGATAGGTATCTTTTTAGTGCTGGGACTCACCGCATATTTCTCTATGCCCAGAGAAAATTTTCCTGAAATTAATGAGACCAAAATATACATTAGTGTACCTTACCCTGGTAATACTGCAGAAGATATAGAACGTTTGATCGTTGATCCTCTGGAAGATAAATTGAAAAGTGTAAGTAATGTTGTTGAAATACTATCAACTTCTCAAGAAGATTATGCTATTATCACGGTCGAGTTTGACGAAGAACTTTCTGTACCAGCAGCCAAGCAAAAAGTAAAAGATGAAGTTGATTCTGAAAAAGCAAACGAAGACTGGCCAACATTTAACGGTGCAAAAGTAGAACCTAATGTTTTTGACCTAAGTATTTCTGAAGAAACACCCATCATGAATATTAATATCTCTGGAGATTATCCGGTTGATAAGCTAAAAGAGTATGCAGAATACCTTGAAGATGAAATAGGAGATCTTAAAGAAATCAAGAAAGCAGATATTCGAGGAGCACAAGAAAAAGAAGTCGAGGTTGCTGTAGACATATATAAAATGATGGCTGCCAAAGTAAGCTTTGACGACGTTATCAATACCATACGTAACGGAAACATGACCATGTCTGCCGGTAATATGATTGCCAGTGGGCAACGTCGTACTATACGTATTTTGGGAGAAATAGAACGTCCATCACAACTAGATGGATTTGTAGTAAAAGCTCAAAACGGAGCGGTCTATCTTAGGGATATTGCCAAAGTTACTTTTAAAGAAGAAGACAAAACTACCTATGCCAGAGAGTTTGGACATAGCGTGGTTATGCTCGATGTAAAAAAGCGTTCTGGAGAAAATATGATCGAGGCTGTAGAGCAAATTAACGAAATTCTTGAAAAAGCAAAAGAAAATGTATTCCCTTCTGATTTAAACGTGACTGTAGCTAATGATCAATCAGAAAAAACCAACAACCAGGTAAGTGACTTGGTAAACAATATCATCTTTGGGATTATTCTTGTTGTTGGTGTTTTAATGTTCTTTTTAGGATTTAGAAATGCCCTATTCGTTGGTTTTGCGATCCCAATGTCTATGTTTATGTCATTTATGATTCTATCTGCCCTAGGATACACTATGAACACCATGATTTTATTTGCCTTGATTATGGGGTTAGGAATGCTGGTAGATAATGGTATTGTGGTGGTAGAAAACGTCTATAGATTGATGGAAGAAGAAGGCATGTCTCGCATACAAGCGGCTAAAAAAGGAATTGGTGAAATTGCGTTTCCTATTATTATCTCTACGGCTACGACCGTAGCTGCCTTTATACCTCTAGGGATGTGGCCAGGAGTAATGGGGCAATTTATGATCTATTTCCCTATCACCTTATCGGTTGTACTAGGGTCCTCTCTTTTTGTGGCCATCTTTATCAATTCGATGCTAGTCTCTCAGTTTATGGAAACTGGTGAAAAAACACTTACTGTAAAACAACTCATCCGTCTAAGTATTATTCTAGGAGGAATCGGTATTTTTATTTTGATCTTTGGTGGTGCTGTAAGAGGATTAGGTAGCTTGATGATTTTTACAGCCGTTATGTTTTGGGTATACAAATATGTTCTTAAAAAAGGAGCCAATTTCTTTCAAAGAAGGATTCTTGCCTGGTTAGAAAACCAGTATCAAAAATTCTTAGGATTCGCCCTTAAAGGGTGGCGTGCCTATGGTTTTGTTATAGGTACATTTATCCTATTATTTGTTGTCTTTGCCATGTTTGGCGGGTCTGTAGGAAGTCAACGTACCAAAGTAGAGTTTTTCCCCGATAATAAACCCAATCAAATTGTGGTGTATGTAGAATATCCACAAGGTACCGATATCGACAAAACCAATGCCATTACCAAAGAGATAGAACAACGCGTATATGCTGTGGTCAATGACCGTGAGTATGTAGAAGGAGAAAATTATAACTTCTTGGTAGAATCTGCTGTATCACAAGTAGGTGAAGGAGCAGGTAACCCACAAACCGATGGGGGTAGTAATGCAGAGATGCCTCATAAAGCAAAAATCACGGCTACCATGCGAGAGTATAAGTACCGTAAAGGCAAAGACTCTGAACTACTAAGACAAAAAGTACAAGAAAACCTGAAAGGAATCTATCCTGGAGTAGCTATTTCTGTAGAAAAAGATCCTGTGGGACCTCCTGCCGGGTATCCTATCAATATAGAAATCGAAGGGCCCGATTATGACGAGCTTATTAATATAGCCGAACAAATGCGTAACTTTATTAATGAGAAGAACATTCCTGGTATCGAAGAGTTAAAAATAGATGTCAACAAAGGAAAACCCGCCATGCAGGTAGTAATCGATCGTGAAAAAGCAGGAGAGCTTAATGTCGCTGCAGGACAGGTTGGTAACCAATTACGTCGATCTATCTTTGGTGAAAAAGCTGGGGTTTACAAAAAAGACGGAGAGGATTATGATATTTATGTTCGATTTAATGAAGACAACAGATATAACACCAGTGCATTATTTAACCAAAATATCACCTTTAGAGATCAGGCAACAGGAAAGTTAAGAGAAATCCCTGTTTCTGCAGTAGCATCGCAAAAAAACACCTCTTCTTTTAGTGCTATCAAACACAAAGACACCAAAAGAGTGGTAACCGTATATTCTGGATTACAACCCGGATTTACCGATGCAGGTGCGATCGTCTCCCAAATACAAACAGAAATGGCTAGTTTTAAAAAACTGCCTAGAGGTGTAGAAATCGATTACACAGGACAAATCGAAGAGCAAGGCAAACAAATGGCTTTCTTAATGGGCGCATTTTTCTCTGGATTGGGACTTATCATGTTAATCTTAATTTTTCAGTTTAGTTCTATATCCAAGCCAACCATTATAATGATTGCTATCTTCTTAAGTTTTATTGGTGTGTTTGGTGGTATATTGGTAACCGGAGCTTCTTTTGTTATTATGATGACTATGATGGGAATTATTTCTCTGGCCGGTATTGTAGTAAACAATGGGGTGGTACTACTCGATTACACTCAATTATTGATTGATCGTAGAAAAGTAGCACTTAACCTATCAGAAAGACAGCTTTTACCTAATGACGAAGTACTAAAAATCATCATCAAAGGAGGTAAAGCACGTTTAAGACCTGTATTACTTACGGCAATTACAACAGTTCTAGGACTTATTCCTTTAGCAATTGGATTTAATGTAGATTTCTTTTCATTATTTAGTACTGGAGATCCTAAAATATATCTTGGTGGAGATAATGTAATTTTCTGGGGTCCTTTGGCCTGGGCTGTGATCTATGGATTGATCATCGCAACATTCTTAACCTTGATCATTGTACCTTGTTTATTCTTTATTGTAAACAGAGTAAAAGTAAGGTTCAGAAAACAACGCGTTGCGCAAATACCTATTGCAGCAAAAGCAGCATAATATATACCCCGACAATCTATTCTAAGAGGCTGTCTAAAAAGGCAGCTTCTTTTTTTTGGATGATTTTGTACTGCTTTGTATTTTTAGGATATGAAACGCACACAAGTCTGGAAGACTAACCATCAAGATCAATTGAGTTTACTTCCTCCCAGTTACGATGATTTAGTTCCTTTGAATCATCCGGTACGTATTGTTAATACGATTTTAGATCATATTGATATGAGTAGCTTGGAAGCCACCTATAAAGGTGGTGGTAGCTCAAGTTATCTTCCTAAAGTTTTATTGAAAATATTGGTATATGCCTATTTGCGTAATCTGTATTCTTCACGCAAAATAGAGCAGGCTTTATCAGAGAATATTCATTTTATGTGGTTATCTGGTTGTATCAAGCCTGATCACAACACCATTGCCAACTTCCGCTCAGGTAAGTTGAAGGGTAAGTTGAAGGGTAAGTTTAAGAAGATTTTTAATCAGGTAGTTCTTCTTTTAGCCGATCAGGGCTATGTAAACCTGAAAGATATTTATGTTGATGGTACCAAGATCCAGGCCAATGCCAATCGGTATACCTTTGTATGGGGCAAGAATATTAAGACCTCCAGGGATCGTATCAGAAAACTTAAAGGACTTTAATGCCCATTTAGGCATACACATTATTCACATATTGGCATCAACCATTTCTAAGGCAACCTCTAAAAGTATTCCTCAGTACCGGGGTTTGTAGTCTCACTTCCTTCACTGCATACCTCACGATAAACCAGCTTGCGACTTACTAATGGTTCAAGG
The DNA here is from genome assembly GCF_040786235.1 of Aquimarina discodermiae. Classification (NCBI taxonomy): domain Bacteria; kingdom Pseudomonadati; phylum Bacteroidota; class Flavobacteriia; order Flavobacteriales; family Flavobacteriaceae; genus Aquimarina; species Aquimarina discodermiae. The sequence continues at coordinate 29,271 of NZ_JBFMKP010000039.1, read as the reverse complement.
CGTTACTCCTGCTCATAAGGGACTTGCACCCTCTAGATGAATTAGTTACTTTTGATAACTAAAAGATGCCCATGCTGGGCACACACAATTTGTATAATGCATATGCACCCTGCGGGATGCAAACGTATCATACAAGAGACGTTGTATGCCATATGAAAAAGGTGTTAGAGTGATATGAAAGATAATCTTAGAAATATGCTCAAATCTGTTAATATTCTGACAGATTCAGAAATAGCCAATGGATTAAAATATTTTGAACCAATATCTTTTGAAAAAGGAGATATTTTGATTGAGGCAGGAAAGGTTTGTGATTGGATGGCATTTGTAAACTCAGGTATTTTGAGAAATTTTTACATTTCTAGTAAAGATGAAGAAGTAACTTATTGTTTAGCTTTTCAAAGCAATATAATATCTGCATTTTCTTCCTTTATGACACAAAAAACAACCTTTGAAAATATTCACGCACTAACTAATGGAGAGCTACTGATAATTAAACGTAAAGAGTACTATGAATTAATGAATTCGAGTGAAAATTGGCTGAAATTTTCAAGACTTGTTGCAGAAGAATCTTATATAGAAATGGAAAACCGACTACTTGCCTTACAAATGGAATCTGCAAAAAAGCGCTACAACGATTTAATCATAAATAATCCAGAGTTCATTCAACAAGTTCCTTTAAAATACCTTGCTTCATATCTAGGTATAACTCAAAGACATCTAAGCAGACTCAGAAGAAACATTTCATAATTGGACATTTGTCCTTCTTATTCGTTTTCCCCGTCCATACTTTTGCATAAAACAAAGATACGTAAATATGGAACAGTATAAAATTTTGATTATAAATGGTCATCCAGACCCTCAGAGCTTTAATGTGGGATTGACAGAAGCTTATCAAAAAGGAGCTGAAGAATCCAATGCAGAAGTTTCAGTTATAAATATTAGAGATTTAAAATTTAACCCAAATTTAGAATTCGGTTATCAGAAAAGAACTGAATTGGAACCGGACCTATTAGCCTCCATTGAAAAGTTAAAAGAAGCAAACCACATAGTTTGGATATTCCCTATTTGGTGGTATGGTTATCCTGCTATAATGAAAGGCTTCATTGATAGAACTTTTCTTCCAGGAATTACTTTTGATTACGAACCTGGAAAAGCAATACCAAAAAAACTATTAAAAGGAAGAATAGGTAGAATTATAGTTACAGCCGATACCCCAAAATGGTACAATGATCTTATTATGAAAAACCCAGCAGTGAATCAATTAAAAAAAGGAACTCTTCAATTTTGTGGTATTGAACCAGTTAAGGTTACCTATATCTCACCTATAAAAAATTCAAAAGAAGAATTTAGAAATAAATGGCTGGCAAAAGTTGAGCAACTAGGTAGAGAAAATAAATAATACGCCATACAACATTGTGTATAAGCAATAGCCCTTTAGATGCAAACTTGAACCGTTTTTATTTTAGTATTTTGTTATCTGCCAGATAAGCAGTATAAAATCCGCTACTGCTCATAAGATGAGAATTACATAAAACCAGAATTATAGGACAGAAAATCTATTGGAATAAATTAGAAATTTTTATTCGTAAATCGTATACTATACTGATAAAAAACTCCTTATCCATCAAACTACAACATTAATTTTCCTAGAGTTCTTAACCTAAAAAATTAGACCATTACGATAGCCAATAGTACACTATTTTATTATTACTTTTAGCATATCTAAACCTTATAATAGTAAGAAAAAGTTATACGATAAAAATGCAATACATAACAGGAATAACAATAGCTACTTTTCTAATAATTCTTTTAGCTTTCAAAAGAAAAAACAAAGCGGACTGGGTACTGATGTGTTGGCTCACGATATTAGCTATTCATACAACCCTATACTATTTGGACGCAAGTACAACCATTGAAAAATACAGTTTCCTAATTGGATTGAGCATCCCATTCCCCTTATTACACGGACCGTTTTTGTACACCTATACTTCTTTATTTGTAAACCCTAATAAAAACATAAGTTATCACTGGTTGCATTTTTTATTATTTATATTAGTAAACATAAGGCTTATCCCTTTTTACATTTTACCAGCCAGCGAAAAATTGTATATATTTCAAAACGATGGAATTGGTTATGAAAAATTTGTAATCGTAAATACTATTTTGACCTTACTTTCTGGTGTTGTTTACTTTTCTATGAGTTACATTATTATTCACAAACACAGAAAAAATATTAAACACAAACTTTCAAAAATAGAAAGAAGAAATCTTGACTGGTTACGATTCTTAACCTTTGGAATCGGAACTATTTGGATTTTCGTATTTGGAGGGAGTAATGAATTGATATTTTCAGGGGCGGTTCTATTCATTATTTTAATAGGAATATTTGGCATTAGACAAAACAACGTCTTTTCTAATACAGAAAACATAAATAGTCCTACAAAACATGTGAAATACGAAAAATCGGGACTCCACGATAATAATAAAGTAGAATTGACAAGAAGATTAGAAAAGTTGATTGAAACAGAAAAACCTTTTCTAAATCCTGAATTGTCACTAAGAGAATTGGCACAAAAAATTAATACGCAACCCAATCATCTTTCACAGCTATTAAATGGACAGTTTGAGATGAATTTTAATGACTTCATTAATTCAAAAAGAGTAGATGAGTTTTGTACAAAAATAAAGAACAATGAATTTACACATTACAAACTTATTGAAATAGCATATGAATGCGGATTTAGTTCCAAATCTGTTTTTAACCGAAATTTTAAGCGAATCACAGGAAAAACTCCTTCTGAGTATAAAAAAGAAATTCAAAACGTATCATCCCAGAGCAAAGTCATTTAACTTTTTTTGAATGTCCGCAATGCATACTAACTCATTATTGTCAACTTGTTTCAGGTTCTTGTTATAAGTTAGTACCTATGAATATAATAATATTCCGAAATACATTCGGAATGACATTGAAATTATCAGTAGCACACCAAACGGATAATCATTAACTTTTTTAAATACTTCTAATTATTTTAAATTTATACCAATTCTCAAATCATATAACCTACTAAAATTGTTTCTTTTTGCTCCATATTTCAAAATAAAATATATCATCGGTAGCCCTGCTATCCATAAATTTTCTTTCTCACCTGAATCAAAAACAATTCAATTCAGTTAACGATAAAATCATTTAAAAACTGGTATTATTTAGTAAATAGAGCATCATTCTTCATTTACCAACGTATCATCCTAAAGGATGACACCATTCTAACATCATATTTAAGTATCGATATATAGGGAGCTACTATTTCTTAATACAAATTATAGAATTTTGAGTTTTTAAACTTTAAAAAAAAATCATGAATTTAAGATGGGTAACTGGACTTATTGTAACCTTATTCCTTAACATAATCAATGCTCAAAACAATAATCGATCAACATTCTTTATGGGTTATGAAACTCTAGAAATGACAATGAACAAGTTCCAGAATTTTGCAGGAGAAATAGGATATCGTTTCAATGATAAAAATCAAATACGACTGATGATTGGAGAAGTAAATTTAACCGAAAGGCATTTATCTAGTAAATGGGAGTCTGCGGCCGTAGAAGGAGATAATGTAGAAGGTTACTTCAGAATTTATGAATTGTACTATGATAGATATTTTGGAAAAAGAAAGAACTTTTATTACAGCGGTACTATTGCTTATGTCAATGATAAATACAATCATATTATTTCTGATAACAGTATAAACAATGAAACAATGACTGTTGGATTTGCTATTGGTTACAGAAAAGAAAATTTGTTTGGCATCAAACATGTATACATCAACGCATCTCTACCTTTTCGTTACTATTTTAACAATATTCCCGAAACACAATGGGGTAACACTACAGTCGAACAACATAAATTTGTAAACAATATTTGGTTTTTTGTTGGATATCATTTCTAGTAGGTGTATGCAAAAACTACATCATAATTTTTTTATACATAAAGTTAATTAAATAAAAGCTACAGGACACTTTTACTAGTAATAACACATAAATAAATAGTATAAACTAATAAACAGATTAAACATTAAATTTTAAAAAAAATGAAGAAAACTATTTCAATCGCATTAATCGTATGTGCCCTATTTTTCACTTCTTGCAGTTTAGACAATAACAACTATGAAGAAACACCATCAGACGAGGAAATATCACTAAAATTAAGCAGTGAAAAACAAATTGAAAAATTTGTTTTTAATACCAATTTAAATAATGGTTTAAAAACAATACATAATGCAGTTATCGATCAAAAAAGCAATACAATTACAATTACTTTTCCTCCAAATACTGATATTAGTAACATAAAACCTACTCTTACTATTTCTGAAAAAGCAACTATTACCCCAAAATCAGAAGAAGTATTAGATTTTTCAAGTCCGGTTAACTATATTGTTACCGCAGAAGACAAAACAACAAAAAAATATATTATTGAAACTCGGATTGAAACTTCTGAAGAATCTTTTTGTGAAATCCCTAATGGAGATTTTGAGAGTTGGAGAACTTATACTCAAAGTGAAGTTAATTATGATGCTCCTAATGAATGGACAGAAGGTTTGGTAAGTATTCTTACAAGAATTTTTGGCAAGTACACTTTTTTTAATAAGTATGATTATCCTACTGGTGAAGGAAGTGCTTTACTCATAAAAAGATCGATTCCTGGCACTAGTTATAATCAAGGCAAAAGCAATGGTTATATACGATTTAAATGCTCTAAAGTTCCTAATAAACTTACAGGCAAATATAAATTCTTTGGTTCTAATTTACCAGATGTGATAGATACACTTAGAATTGCAGTTCACTTCTCTAAAACCGCTGACACACTTACAACCAGTCAACTTAATACCAGTACTTTACCAGATAGAGCAAGATATATCACCATTGTTGAACCCACCGAAGATTTGACAGATTTTGAAATAGACGTTAGTGAATTTATTGGTCAGGAAATTGATTATGCAACCATCCAACTTGTTTTAGCATCTAAAAAAATTACCCTTAATGCCCTTAATGAATATTCTTCTGCATTAATTGACGATCTAAAATTCGAATAAAACGTTAATCTATATCAGTGATTAAAAAAAGAGGAGCACCTAAGAGTTCTTAACAATAGTAAACCAATCTGCCCCCTATTTATAAAAAATTGTTTATCATCAACGTATTTTATTTTACTCTTTTTTTGCCTCCACGAGCACAGCCAAGAGATATTTTTCTTACAAATCAATACATCTTGACTGTGCTCAACATGACTCCAAAACCCAACTAACTAATTATAAACAAAATAACAATCCAATTCAGGTTAAATCATAACAAGCTGTTTCAGAAATCAGATTCAATCAAAGTATAACTAAACTCCCTCTTGCACAAAAGTCAAAAAATTAATTATACAAAACTTAAAGGACACATTTGCCACAATTGCATTTATGAATTAAATAAAAAATAAAAAAAATGATTAAAAAAAGTGCATTCTTTATTACACTTCTAATGATTATAAGTGTATCATTAACAAGTTGTAGTAGTATCGATGAAATAGTAGCAAATGAAGATGAACCTACCAACATAAATGACGATAATTTTACAAACATAGATGATGATGATTTTATTAACACGGATGATGATGATGCTACAAACACGGATGACGATGGTTCTACAAATACAGATGATTATCTAGAACCAAAAATCAATGCTTTTCAGTTTTTACACACAAAAAATCCCAGCCTGAGTGAAGATGTTTCAAACGTAGAAATCAGAAGCCCTTCTTTGTGGAATTCATATCATGGTACTATTGTTATGATTGTACCCAGAGGAACAGATTTTTCGAATTTAGCACCTAAAATAGCTTACGAAGGAAGCTCAATAATGTATAAAAATGAAGCAGATAGCGATAATGAATTTAAAGAGTTTACTCCCGGTACTTTTTTAGATTTCAAACACCCCAATAAAGTTATTTTTAGAATACATAATAGTGATAATTCAGAATATGCCACTTATCGTGTACTTGTTGATGTTAAAACGCCTATTGTTTTTGATAACACCACAGTAAAAATAGATAACGGAAAAGCAGTAATATTTGGCCATTACATATATGAAAATGTTATTGAATTTACCAATTACGGGAACTACCCTATACCTTCAGATTTGTTTTTTTCTGATGTTAACGTTACTCAAACTCCCGAAGCGGTTATTAAAAACTACTACATAAATTCTTGGTTAACAAGTGATGGCACCATAACCACTAACCAAAAAGGAAGACTATATGTAACAACCAATTTCCCTAGTACCCTTAAAGGAACTTTTACTGGATATACCGATTATAAAGTCGATGTAACATTTAAAATCGTAAATAGAAATTTTGAAATTAATAAACATTTCGATAAAGCAGACGGTAAGAGCTACGATATATACACGCCTGCAAAGGTTGAGGTGCAAGCCAGCGTTTTTGTAAGCAATGAATAGTTGTATTCTTTTTAGGCTATTTCCATTGAACTGGTTTAAATAGTTATTCGTTTAAACCAGTTCTTTATAAAATTCCATTAACAAACCAAACATATTTTTTTAACATCATGCAGATAAAACTTATAGATCCAGTTCTCGCCGAAGACCTCATAAAAGAATTAGACGAATACCAAAGTAAATTATATCCTCCCAACAGTTGCCATTTGGACAGCATTGAAATTCTTAAAAATGACAACGTATATTTTTATGGTGCTATCGAAAATAAAGAAATCATAGCTATTGGTTCTGTAAAAATATACTCTGATTATGGTGAATTGAAACGTATTTATGTTCCTCCAACACAACGAAGGAAAGGTTTGGCAAAAAAGATAATTCATCAACTCGAAACGCTTCTTATTTCAAAAGATATCTCCTTATCAAGATTAGAAACTGGGCCGTACTCAAAAGATGCAATTGGTCTATATAAAAAACTTGGGTATTCTATTTGCAGAAAATTTGGACATTATAAAGATGACCCGTTAAGTACTTTTATGGAGAAAAGGTTAAAAAAAAGTTAATCAAAAAAAATTGAAAAGACATTTCAATTTAGTAAGACATATAAAATGTAGTATAAACAAATTAAACAATACTAATAAACAAAAATTAAAACAACAATGATCAAAAAAAATGTACTCTTAATTACCCTATTAGTCATGATAAACCTATTGCATACAAGTTGTAGTAGTAATGATAATGATGAAGTAGATGGCTCTGGCAGCCAAGTTAGCTTTGAAAAAGCACAACTCTTTGATTTTATCCTATCTGAAGTCGATGAAAATCTTGTTGAAGATATTTCTATTAAACAACCAAAAATGGTAAATGGGGTAGCTCAAGACAAAGGAGAAATAAGAATCGAGCTCGCCTATACCACAATTCCAAAATTTAGTTTAAAACAAGTACCTTTTAATACCGAAGATTTTAATATTGTTCCTGCTGTTGGTGAGCAACATATTCTTCCGGGAAAAAATATTACCTACACTATCACACCTTCTCAAAAAACAGAAGTTACGTTACAATATGATGTTTTGGTTACCATAAAAGAGATTAATCCTGAAGATGAAAAATTAGAAATCAGCGAATTTCAGTTTTTAAGTGATCAAAACCCTGGATTGGGTGAGGATGTTTCAAGTTCAGAAATCAGAAAATATCCCTACGGAAGACCCTATAATGGTACTATTGTTATGATTGTACCCAACGGAACAGATTTTTCGAATCTGGCACCCAAAATAATGTATGAGGGAAGCTCTATCACATATAAAAACAAGACAGATAGTGACGAAAGTTATAAAGAATTTACTCCCGGCACTTTTTTAGATTTTAAATACCCTAATGAAGTGATTCTAAAAATACATAACAGTGATCGTTCAAGATATGCCATCTATAGTGTATTAGTAGATGTTAAGAACCCTATTGTTTTTGACGACACCACAGCAAGCATAGGATTAGTAGAATCTGATTTTAAAATATACAATAACGTTATAGGCTTTACAAACTATGGAAACTACCCTATAACCTCAGATATATTTGCTTCTGAAATAAACGTTACCGAAACCCCTGAAGAAGTTATCCAGAATTACTTTATCCATGTAGTACTAAAAGGTGATGGTAGCATACATACCAACCAAAAAGGAAGGTTACATGTAACGGTTAGCTTTCCTAGTAGTATGACAGCACCTGGTCCTTTCCGATTAAGAAACTATAAAGTTGATGTAATATTTAAAATCATGAACCGATACTCAGAAATTGAAAAATATAGTGATCTGCTCACAAACTATTTTGACATCTATACCCCCTCAAAAATTGAGTTAATAGCCGATATTTTTGCAGGCACACTAAGATAAAGTATACCTTTACATTTCTTTAGGGTATTTTATACGATACCCTAAAGAAATATCATTATACAAAATAACAAAGTTATTGTATGACTTCTGTTCCTTCAAATGCTATTCTCGTATCGTTTACATTAACCAATTCATCCAATTCGTAAACGTTTTTATACCCATATCCATATAAATTAATAAAAGTAGGAATATTTAGTGCCAACGTAATTGGTTTTTCATTAGACACTATTGGTTTTCTGGCTTTGGGTAAAGGTTTTACTATTTTGGAAGTGAAATCAATCTGATCACCCATAAAATTATTATTACAGTAAATCAAAATACGGGTATTCATATCAGGAATCAACCGATTTAAGTTTTCTTGTGTAAAATCAGAAAATTCCAAATGAATAGCTCCTTTAATATGCTTTCTATTATAGTGGTCTTTGGTACGCGTATCCAGAATGATCACATTTTCTTTTTTACTCATCTTTAAAAAAGCATTTAAATTTAACAATCTTTCTGCTCTATAGTTTTCTACCTCAATAACCAGATCTTTAAAATCTTTGTAATTGGCCAACGATTTGGGGTAATCATTTTTGGGTTTGTCTTGAGAAAATCCTTGCAATGCACTTATTAAGATCAGTATAGAAATCACTCTTTTTTCCATCTTTTTGCTTTTAAAGTTGTATCAAATGTATTGGTTAACTATACCAATACATACTATAAATGAGTAAACGGGTCATCTCATTGAGTCAGTAAACCCTTTACATCAAATCATAGGTATATTTATTTTCAATTTACATAAAAGCACAAGTAAAAAACAGTTGTAATTATTGTAAAATGAAAAAATAAGTCCTGAATCTTTAACAATGTTAAAGATTCAGGACTTATTTGACTGATAAAAAAACTCGGTTATATGATAATTTTATATATTAAAATATTAAACTATACAACACCAAAGATTAGCCTTATAGTCTCAATAAATGAGACTAAAGCTCTATAACTTTGGATGTAATAATAACTAAAAGGTAAAACGTATATACAGTCTAAAAAAAAACATTAAACCGTTGATAATCAAAAAATTTACTTCTTTTTTGTTAAAATTATACTAAATTCGCTTCCCCAAACCGTAAACATATTGAAACTAAAACTACTTATTTTACTCTTAAGCCTTACCTTCATTACTTCTGCTCAAAATCTTGAGCAAATTGGTAAAGTTCCTTTATTACGATTTAATGGTGGAATTTCTGGTAATGGTGTTTTTTATGATGGTACTGCCAATAGGAATCCTTTTACGTATTTCGTAAACGGAAATTTAAATTTTAATGTTAGTGGTATTTATAATATTCCATTGTCGTTTTCTTATACCAATCAGGACTTTGGCTATAGTACACCTTTCAAAATAAATCGATTAAGCATTCATCCATCTTATAAATGGGTCGCTACTCATATTGGGGATGTCGCCATGACCTTTTCGCCTTATACATTAAACGGACATCAATTTACAGGAGGTGGGGTGGATCTTTCTCCCAAAGGTCCTTTTAAAATCAGTGCGTTATATGGTCGATTTTTAAAGGCTACAGAATATAATGATGAAACCCCCGAAGCCATTCCCGCTTATGAGCGATTTGGTTTCGGTTTTAAAACTACCTATGATCTGGATGGAGCTTCTTTTGGACTTATATTTTTTAATGCAAAAGACAAAGAAAACTCATTACTAAATGCCATTCCTGTAGAATTAGAATTAACTCCAAAAGAAAATACCGTAGTAAGTGCAGAAACTAATTTCACGCTTTTCAAAAAAGCTAAATTAAACTTCGAGTATGCCATTTCTGGTGTTACCGAAGACATTCTGGCAACAGAAGCAAAAGTATCTTCTGCTGGTGTGTTATCTTTTTTATTAAATGAAAACCTAACGACCAATTATTATAATGCACTTAATGCGCAATTAGATTATCCAGCAGGAAATGGTTCTGTTGGGGTAGGATACGAACGAATAGACCCGAATTACAGAACTTTTGGTGCCTATTATTTTAACAATGACCTCGAAAACATTACAGTAAATGCTACACAAAACCTATTTAATAACAAAATAGGACTAAGTGTAAATGCGGGGCTTCAAAAAGATAACCTTGATAAAACAAAAAATTCAGAACTACAGCGAATCGTAAGTGCTGTCAATATCACCTATACAGGTTCTGATAAATTATCTGTAAACGCTGGATATTCAAATTTTCAATCGTATACCAATATTCGAGATCAATTTGATTTCATCAATGAAGTAAATCAATTTGACAATGTAGACACCCTTAATTATCGTCAAATATCTCAAAACGCTAACCTTGGTATCAACTATACTTTAAAGAAAACTGAAACCAGACAACAGGCTGTAAATCTAAATCTAACATACCAAAACTCGAACAATCAGCAGGGAGGAAATACAGTCGAAAATGGGCTATCCAAATTTTACAATGTTTCGTCTGCATATACCTTGGGATATCCTTTACAATCTTTAAATTTTACCCTGGCAGCCAATGCATCTTATAATACTGTGGGGGTAACAGAAAATCTAACATTAGGACCCACGTTTACTGTAACCAAATCATTTTTCGATAAAAAATTAAGAGCAAACTTTTCTAGCTCTTACAATACTGCATTTAATAATGGAGAAAAACAAAATGATGTTTACAACCTAAGATTGGGTGGTAACTATTCTTTTTATGAGAGTCATACTCTAAATTTGAACTTACTCTCTTTATTTAGAAATACTACAACCGTAAGTAATACTGATTTTACAGCAACTTTGGGTTACACATATACTTTTGATACGTTTAAAATTAAATTAAAAAAACGTAACAAGCTTGATGAAAAGGCGATCGCTAAATTAGGAACTTTACAGTTTAGACATCGATCTACCACCTATAGTGGTACCATTCCAGAAATTAACGAACAGCTTACCAATGTAAAAAACAGTTCAAGGTTTCAGAACATTCCTAAAGAAAAACAAGGTAATCTTGATTTTCTGTTTACAGCGGTACAAAAAGAATCAAAATCAGAACCTTATAAACAAAAAGCACTCAAGTTCTTAAACGCTTTATACAGTTATGAGGATTTCTTAAAAGCCTATGACAACATACTGTATGAAGTTATAGAGAGTCTTCGTGAAGACATGCAGTATATTGACTTTAAACTAGAAAGAAGCTTTGTAAAAACAAAAGTAGAATTAGATGCCCTTAAAAAGGCCACTCCGCAAGATACTCGTAAAATTAGTAGGTTAGAAAAAGAGCTTGACGACCGCCAAAAGAAGCTAGTTGGACACCGATGGATGAAGAAGAAGTTTGACCAGTACACTAGTATAAAAGCGGTAACAACACCCGACGAATTGATTGCGACATTTAAAAAGCAACAAGCACAAAAAGCTTTTAAGATGTATGAAGAAGAAGAAGAAGAAGATGTTAAAAAAATTAACTTATATTTAGAATCCCAAATTATTGATTTCTATTATCATAAGTCGCTAGAAGAGGTCAATCCAGACAAATTCGAGCTTCGATATATAGATAAAATATAAAACCAAACGTATACCCCTATGAAACGACGGTTGTTTATTCTGTTCTTAATGGTATTGCTGGCATGGCAAGGTATGTTTTCACAAACGTATCCTGTTACCTTAATACCGCAGGCTATTCCTCCTGCACCTATTTATTTTTCATCTTATGCAGATGCAACTGCTATCAATAGTCCATTACGTTTACAAATACTCTTAAATGACCTTTCTCAGGCCAATCGTGAGATACGATTAAAAGCTTATTTTGAAGGTAATGGTATTGCGTTTGAGAGTAAAGATCTAATCATAGGAGCTCCCTCTCTATTTGTTGAAGGAGGAGTCCCATTAACATTATCAAATACAGAATTAGCTCCATATTTCGCCTTTGAAAACATATCGGGTATTCCGCCATCAGTATATGGCCAAGTGATCCCAGAAGGATCTTATCAATTTTGTTTTGAAGTGTTTGACACACTTACAGGAGCTCGTATTTCTCAAAGAACATGTGCTACCACCTATGTTTTTCAAAACGAACCGCCTTTCTTAATTGCTCCTTCTAACCAAACCGATATTTCAGAGCAAAACCCATTAAACTTATTGTTTCAATGGACTCCAAGACATATTAATGTCAGCAATGTACAGTATGAATTAAGTATTGTAGAGATCTGGGATCAAACGATGAATCCGCAAGCTGCGTTTTTGGGTTCTCCTCCGGTATTTCAGATCACTACCTCCAACACTTCTTATCTGTATGGGCCAGCGGATCCTTTATTATTGCCCAACAAACGATATGCATGGCGTGTACAGGGAAAAGCTATTAGCGGTGCAGAAGAAGTAGGATTATTCAAAAACAATGGATATAGTGAAATTTTTTGGTTCAATTATACCGCCCCTTGTGATACGCCAACCAATACCAGACATGAGGTAAAAGGCGCTCAACAAGTAAACATTCTTTGGGATGACTACACTACAGATGTGCCCGAGTTTACCATACGCTATCGACAAAAAGGAGATAATAACGAATGGTTTTTTGCTAAAACCAGTGCCAATTGGACTACGTTATGGGACCTTCGAGCAGATACCGAGTATGAATATCAAGTAAATAAGAGGTGTTTGATCTCAGAAAGTGATTATTCTCCCTTACAAACATTTACTACCCTAGCCGAAGATGATGAAACCAGTCTTATAGACTGTGGTATTTCTCCAGATTTGGATATCGAAAACATGGAGCCATTAGAACAACTGTTTCCTGGTAGTTCTTTTAAAGCCGGAGATTTCCCTATTAAAGTAACTGAAGTAAGTGGTAGTAACGGGCGGTTTACAGGAAAAGGATATGTAACCTTTCCCTATTTTAACAGTATTAAAGTAGCTGTTAATTTTACCAATGTTTTTATTAATAACGAAAATCAACTTGCCGAAGGAGCTGTTATTACTACCTACGACCCTACATGGGGAAATATCCTGGATGTAGACGAAGTTATTGATGTAGCCGAAGATATTGCCGATGTCTTTACTGGTGGGGATGTTACAGAAATACCACCATTAGATTATGAAATAGATACCGAAGATATCAGTATTACTGATGGGCAAATCGTTATTGTAAAGCCCGACGGTACGACAGACACTTTTGATTATGATGAAGGAGATACTCATATCATTAAAGATGCAAGCGGTGATGAGTGGACGGTTAAAGACGGAAACATTACCCAAACAGGTACAGGAGATCCTTCTCCTCAAATAACATCTGATAATACCGATGGTGTTAACTCAGGAAACCCAACAGGTACACTAGAAGATCCCGTCGTAAATAACATTACTAATGATGCAATTACAGTAACGTTTAGAACTGGAGATGACACCCATTTTGCTTTGGATCTGGTAAACAATGACTACGAAAAAGCCAATTATCCTAACATAAATACCAGTAGTGGCGACTCTTACTATCCTGCCCATAAAGCCATTGTAAAAGGTGAAAATGATGTGTTTTATGCCGATATCGTTATCAATGACTCCAAAATCAATATCGACAGCCTGATTATCAAAACGGTAACAAACAAATCGATCAAACATGAGCGATTGGCCAATACCAACACCTATAAAATTACTGTTACAGGTGGAGATCCCTATCGCACCGAGGAAGCAGTGATCACCTACCTTGATGCTAGCGATAATAAATATAAAATAGCCGCCAATTTCTTTATACACCATCTTAAAAAACACACTCCTACTCCATTACAAGTCATTACAGTAAATGGTGGTAACAATATCTCGAATCTAGAAACAGGTCTAAATGATATTTTTGGGAAAGCAGGAGGTATATTTAACGTCAAAAAAGATGTTATCAATATTACCATTACCAAAGACGAATGGGATGATAATGATAACGGTGTTATTGACTACGATGGTAGCGGACTTTTATCAGATTACCCTACCGAATTAAAAAACATCTATAAGGCCTTTAAAAAACAATATCCTGGGTATGACTCACAACAATATTTTGTTTTAGTATTAAGTGATGAATTTACGGTTTCTAAACCCTTAAGTGGTTTTATGCCTAAAACCAGACAATGGGGGTTCTTGTTTGAAAAACATATGGGGCAAGGACTTGAACAAAAAGATTCTGCCCTTAAGGTAGCAGCTCACGAATTAGGGCATGGAGTATATACACTACGACACCCCTTTGGTGATAATGATGCTAACGCAGGGCAAGCCAACACCTGGCTGATGGATTATGGTGATGGTACCGAATTAGGATATCCTAATTGGGCAACCATGAGTGATCCTAGCTTGAAGTTGATGTTGTTTCAGGATGATAAGGATGGGGAATTTGCTGCTGACCAATACCTAATTGGTAATGCGGTAGCACCCAACAAATTTAATCAGTACGAGGTGACCGTTAATACTACCAGTAAAAACGAATCTTGTATCTCATTTGTTTCTCCTGCAAACAAACTAATCTCTATCCCTCTTAATGCAGAGGATATTACCTTTTATCATACAGGTGCACTATTCGCATTTACTGTATTAGAAAACGGAAAGTTAGAACGTTATGTAGCAGCAAAAGGTAGAAGTAACAATGGTCAAGAGCTGTTCATGGGGTATCTAAAAAACCTAGGAACAAGCGACACCTGGACACAACGTGTATTTCAAGATCACTATTCTAAAAATCTGAGCAATAAAGTCACCGTACATTTAGGAAAACTAAAAAGAACAGATGATAGTTGTGGTATAGATCTTTATAAAAAAGAAGGATATCCTAATACTGTTGACAAAGGAGAAAAACAATGGAATAGCGGTGGGCGTAAAGAAAATCTATTGAAGACAAATCAAATTGGTAGTTTAACACCATATATGTCCAATGTAAATAGTCCCGAAGCTTGTGATTTATGTACAGATGGGAACAATTTTTATAAAGAATATAGTTACTTAATTAAAAGTGAAGAGGATGCTCAAGCGCTTACTGGAATTGCAAAACTGGTTTGTAGTGAAGGAGACGACAAAATTGATTATGACATCCTGGTAGCACAAATAAGCAAAGATTTTTCTGATAAGTTAGATAGAATCTTTTGGGGAAGTGACAAAGCACTTTTCATAAAAGCTCGTGATGCTTTTTGGTATCATGACGGGGCATTATCCCTCTATCTTAAAGCTCTTCAAAGAGTAAATAAAAATATTAAGGCCTACAACGAAAAACTAGGATCTAATGCATCAAAAGAAGAGTTTTATTCTGCTTTGTATTATTTGAATGATAAATTTATAAGTGACCTGACATATGAAGAAAAAGAGAAGCTTTTAGAAATCATTTTTCAACACAACATATTTATTGGAGATGATTTATTTGTTAGTGGCAAAAGTGATGTTTCTTTAATAAAGAAAATAGTTAATAATGTAGACAATACAAATCTTGATCAGTTTATTGATAAGATAATAGGAAACAAAGAACGATATAAACCTTCATCACAGAGTGGTCTTTCGCAAAAAAGAGAAGTCCTATTTGAGATAGTAAATGCGCTAGAGTTTGATAAGTTAAAAGCAAGAAATATAAATATTAAAATTGAAGCATTAAGTAAAATGCTTGATGGTAATATTCTTACATTTTTTGGGACCAATTATCAAGATGTTATTACTAAACTCATGAAATCTGTCACTAATGAAGAGGCTGCAACGTTTTTAAGTTCTTTAGAGGATCCAAAAAAGAGTTTTGATGAAGACCCTCTGGTATTTCACCTAAAAGAACGGTTAACAAACTTTTTCACAAACTCAGATTCCTATACCTCTTTTTTCAAAGAAATAAACAGATTAGCTGCCGAAAGAGCTATTGAAAGTCCTAATACTTATGGGATAAAAGCAGAAATAAACTGGAAAGTAGAAAATCGAGATTATGTTTTATTAAGTTTTGTGAGAGATAAAAATGACTATGAATATTTATATGACGAAGAAACTCATAAAGTAAAGCTTTTAACCTGTAAAAATGGAGGGAAAGATTGTAGTAGTAAAATCAATTTATTAGAAAAAAGTGGCTCTCCTTTTGATATGGTTATGGTATATTTTTATGACAATGCCTCTCCATTTAGTCCTGTTACAAACAAGCACTTGTATACAGAAAGTGGTTTAGAGGCCAAAGGTCATATTATTCCAGTTATTTTTCTTGAACATATGTACGATGATACAGGAGATCAGCGAATTAAAAATTTGGCTTGGAATACTTTTAATGTTGTAATTACTGTTGCTACTCTTGGTGAAGGAGCTGCTGCTATTTCAGCAGTAAGAATAGCAGCAAATTCTGGCACAAAAATTCTATTTAGAACACTATATAGACAATCTTATTCATTAATTGATCTTTCTATTACCGTTGGGGGTGCGGCATATCAATTTGGTACAGGAGACAAATTACCAAAGACCTTTCAATATGTTGGATATTTTCTTGCTGCCAAAACAACCTTTGATCTACTTAATGGAGGATTAAAAGGATTAGCTGTGGTTGATAACGCCACAGCAGCTCAAAAACAAAAATATCTAGATGATCTTCAAATACTAAACTCGAAAGGAAAAAAAATCACTCTTGATGAGTTTGATGATTTAATTGTAAAAAGTAAACAACTCCTAAACAAAAACGAGCATTTAAAATCTGAATACAGAAGAGTACTTTTAGAAATTAAACTAGGTGTATCTGCTTCTAAAACCAGTATTTTGTCTAAACTTGATGGTCTTGCTGATCCCAAATTAATTAAGTTAAAAGATTGGATAAACAAACTAGGAGACAACGATCTCTCTCTTTTACAAAAGCTTGACGATCTTGGTGACGACATTCTCAAAATTGGAAAAGATTTTGATTTTGGGGACGCAAGTGTTATATCAAAATTTATTAAAGATCCCAACTTAGTCGATGCATGGGGAGTTTTAAAAGCATTTCCAGAGATAAGAGTAGTAAAAGGTAATATCGAAATACTTTCTAAAGTAAGTAAGAGATTTGAATATGACAATAAATCATCTTTTGAAGGCTTACAATTACTCTTTAATGGTAGTGCTGCAAGTAAACAAAAATTGATCAACGGACTTAAAAAAGCAGATGAAATTTTTGACCCTTCATTGCCTGTAAAATTTAGTGGAGTAAAAAAGGGAGATATAAAAATAACGCGAACCATTGACGGTAAAGGAGATGAAGTAGCGCGTTTTGTTGATAATAAGCTTGTCAAGAAAAAATTCTTAGAAGATGGAACCCCCAAAGGAAAATATGAAGGGGATGATATCTTAAAAAAAGGTGACGAAGTAGGGTTTAGGAAAAAAAGTAATGGGCCAGCAAAATTAGTCGAAGGCAATAATATATTTAGGGGTTCCGCAGCAGAATATAGCCTAGCAAAAAAACGATTAAAAGAATATATGGATGGAGAAATATATAAAATTAAAAATTCAGGATTACCTAAGTCCGAACAGGATGAATTGATGAGACAATTAAATAAAAAAAACAAGGCCTATTTAGAAGGAAACATTGGGAATTTAAAATTTGATAACCTCACGATAAGAAAAAGTGGTGACACTTTTGAAGGAGAAGATATTTTTACAGCATATAAAGTTGACAAGAATGGAGGTATTAACACGGCTGAATCTTGGATTAGAAACGCAGATACTGAATATGTTATGTTATCCGAAATAGCTAGGGATTTGGGAGCAAAAAAAGGAAAAATTTATCCTAATATTAAAGGAGAATTTAAAATCGTTTCTGAACTACCTTATTGTTTGTCCTGTCAAGGCGTAATTAAAAATTTCAGTACTATGTTCCCAAATGTAAAAATCGTATTGATTGATAATTTAAAATATTAGATATGATATTAAAAGAAATAGTATATGCCCCAACAGCGGTTAAACAATATATATATAAGTTTAATGTAAATAATTCAACTAAAATTGAATTAATAGATATCGATATATTGGATGGAACCCCGTTTGTAACAATTGATTTTAAAAATACATCAGCAAAATTAATATACAAATTCGCATACAGGTTAGGAACTTTGCAAAAACATTTAGCCATTAAAGGAGATAGCTGGTTACCTATAGATGAGTATCCATTTCCTCCCGAAAGTTAACACGTACTAAAAGACAAAATAAATATTCTCATTTAATCATAACAAAAAATTAGTATTAGTTAAATAATGACTGAAAACAACTTTATTATATTATCCTTAGCCTATCTAATTGTAGCAGGAATGCTTACTTTTTGGTTTGGCCCCTTATTAATTAATAAGGGTAATGATATCGTTAATGATATAGTCACATATAAAAATATTAATTCGTTATCGATACAATTAGAGAAAAAGCTTAATAAACCTAAGATTGTATTAAATGGAAAAGAATATGATTCCATACCCTTAAGCAGCTCAATCAAATTAAAAAATAATGTAAAGGAATATCTTGATTTTAAAATATTTAGTGACACTTTACTAGTAAGCAACACCTTCAACACAAAGAGCACTGATTTTCAAATAGTCACTGATTTTTTGAAAAAAAATAACATCTTAAAAGAAAGTGATCTTAAAGATGAAACACTTCTTAAAATAAAAAATGTGGATGTAAACTTTATAAAAGAAGTTGAAGTTAGAAAAAGTCAAATTCGTAGTGATAAAAATAATATAGCCTATTTAAAGGTAAATAATCACACCTTAAAAGGAGGGAACATAAAATTGCGAGCTTGGACGATGATATTGGCGGGATATTTCGTGACGATACTTTCTGGAATAGGACTATTGCTTATTCCCGTTTCAATGTATACACAAATAAGAGATTATAAGGACTCTGGAACAAAAATGCATATCCCAAATAAATTAGAAGGAATAAAACAAGTTTTTAATTTATTTACTAGAAAAAATAAAAAAAATAAAAAAAATAAATAACCCCAAAGGATGAAAAAACACTATCTACTCATACTAGCACTGCTCCTATCGATAGTTACTTTTGCCAATACAGGTAAAGATACTTTGTTACTGACTACAAAAAAAGTCATAACATCTACCTTTAATAGCCCTATGGCAAAAGGGTTAGACTCGGTCGCATTGCAACGTCTGGCTTCTTTTAAGGCAAAGCGTATCGCCGAGCAAAAAAATGGTGCCTATGCGTTACGCAAATACAATACGCAAGAGTTTCGTTCTTTTTCTGAACTAGAGTCTATATCAGCAGAGGCGCCTACAGAAAACTTCTTCCAGGGGTTGGCAGAGTTTACTAAGGACTATATCAAAAAGATCTATAAACCTACTCCCAAAACAGATTCGCTAGTTAGCAAAGCCAAAGAATTGTTTGAGGAAATCGAAAAGCAAAAGAGTTTTGTAAACATCCTAAGTGGTAAAGAGTTATTAGAGTTCCCTGTTGGGATCAAAAAAGATGTATCTGCCAATTCATCAATCACTATTGGGGTGGTTAAAGCAAAATTACATGCCAACTATGCAGAGGTAGATTTGTTTGCAAAACTTACGCTGGGTGAGCTAAGTACCGAGCTTTTCTTTAGCGCCAGTAATGTCAAACTATCACACCAGGGAGGTATCTATGGCGAGGCGCAATTAAATTTGATTGGTGACTTCCCAGTAGGGCAAAGTGGTGGGCAATGGGCCATTACCTTTAAAGGAGGCTTAGAAAGTGATGGTAGTGCGACCAGCCAAACCTATGTAAAAATTGATTGTACCGGTAAAGTATCAGAAATAGGATTAGAAGCCGATGTACGTATTGCCAAAACGGTAGCCATTCCCTTGAATGAAGATGGCACTAAAAAATTTCCGGGAGAAACCAAACCACAAGACGGTAAAAAAATAGCAGGTAACGAAAGCTACGTAGGCGCTAGTTTCAAATTCGTAGCAGAATCATTACAAGATCTGATCATCGAATTAGACCTACCTAAATTCGAATTAAAACCACTACCTGGCTGGGCTTTTAAAATGCAAAATGTAGTCTTGGATCTAAGTGATACCAAAAATTCGCCTACCGTAAAGTTTCCAAACATCTACAATGAGCAACAATTGATCCCTGCAGATCAGCAAGAACTATGGCGAGGGTTTTATGGTGAAGAAGTCACCGTTACCTTACCACCAGAGTTTCAGATCACCAAATCCAAAGAACGCATCTCCTTTGGTGCCAAAGGCCTATTAATAGATAATTTTGGGGTCTCGGGTAATTTCTTTGCCACCAATCTTTTTACTATCAACGAAGGAAATGCAGGTAAATGGCAATATTCCCTTGATTCTATCAATGTAGACTTACAGGTAAACCATTTTATAAAAGCTGGTTTTAATGGGGAGTTGGTACTACCCATTAGTAAATCAGACAGCAGTAGTAATGGTGCTTTGGCCTATAAAGGTTTGATCACAGCAGATCAACATTATAGTGTACGTGTCGAGGTGACCGAAGATGTCGATTTTAATATCTTTAAAGGAAAAGCAAAGCTTTTTCCAGAATCCTATATAAAGATGGAGGTAGAAAACAGTAAGTTCTACCCCGAAGCCAACCTCACGGGTCTTATGGCCTTTAATAAAGAACAAAAAGATGCTCTGGACAACACATCCTCAGAAGATGTAAAAGATAATGATATAGAATCCCTTAATTTTGAAGGGCTCTCCTTTCAGAATTTTAAAATACAGACCAAATCACGCCCCTATCTTTCTATAAAATATATGGGCTTTAAGGATACGATTGCCTTACCCAAAATTGCAGGATTTCAACTAGGATTTTATGATGTAAAAGCCAAAGTATACGAAGATGATCGTGCCGAAATTGGTTTCAACAGTTATATCAATCTGGATAAATCGGGTATCAAAGGAGATGTAAAACTACGTATCCTAGGAAAGCTCGAAGAAGGAGATTACCTAAAATGGAAATATGACAAAATAGAAGTCGATGCCGTCAAGGTCGATGTCAAGAAAAAGAACTTCGAATTTTACGGAGAACTCAATTTCTTTAGGGACAATCCTGTCTATGGCAAAGGACTCTCTGGTAAGCTAAAACTATATGCCGAAAGTCTAAAAATAGAATTGGGAGCCAAAGGTATTTTTGGTCGAAAAGATGATTTTAGATATTGGTATGTAGATGCGTTTGGTAAACCGACTTCTAATAAGAGTAATAAGAGTTTACAAATTTTAGAGCTGGGTGGTGGTGTATATCACCATATGCGAAAAGCCGGAATGGATGAACGTGCCGAGAGTATGTCAGGCATCTACTATAGACCTGATATTGATACCGAATTTGGTTTTAAAGCCATGGCAGCTTTTAAAGTTAAAAAATCGGCTACGTTTACTGGTCTTTTTGCGATCGAAATGAGCTTTAATAGCGAATCTGCTGGTGGTGGACTAAGTAGACTTGGATTCTATGGCGGTGCCGCTCTTATGACCGGCGGTGGCGGTGGAAGCGGTGGCGGAAGCGGTGATGGCAATCCTTTTGGTACCGTAGCCGGAATGCAGAAAAAGCTAGCTGAGAAAGAACAGAACAATCCCGCTTTCAGCGAAATGTCTATCGATAAAGAAGGAATCAAATATTTTGCCACTCATGTATTTCCTGATATCCTTACCGGAAACGAAAAATTTGCAGCACAACTTGCAGTAGATTTAGATTTTAGAAATGATACTTATTGGGGGATGTTTGATGTATTCCTTAATCTAGGGACCATTCGTGGAGCAGGTGAAAAGAACAGGTTGGGATATATCGAATTTTATGATGCACCCAATGACTGGTACATATATATCGGTACTCCTACCAAACGATTTGGGGTAGCAGGAATACCGATCGGGCCATTTGATGCTTCCTTCGACCTCTACTTTATGGTAGGAACCATATTAGAACCCGCTGCTTTGCCCAAACCAGAGGTAATTGATATTTTAAATTTACAAGGTGATGAGTTACAATTTGGTAGAAACTTTGAAAGCCAATTGGCACAAGGTACAGGATATGCCTTTGGTGCTTATGTCGAGATCGGAAAAAGCTTTGATTGGGGAATCATTTATGCATCGGTACGTGCTGGTGTAGGGTTTGATATTATGATTAGAGATTTTGGAGATGCACACTGTAAAGGAAGACCGGGTCCTATCGGTATGGACGGATGGTATGCCACCGGGCAATTATATGCTTTTCTACAAGGTGAAATAGGTGCACAAATCAAAATTTTCGGAATGCGAAAAAGAATTCCTATCCTGAAAGCTGGAGTTGCTGTACTAGCACAAGGGCAATTACCCAATCCTTGGTTTGTAAAGGGTTATGCCGGAGTAAAAGTAAGAGTTATGGGTATTATCACCATACAGGCCAGACTTAAAGTAACCATAGGAGAAGAGTGTGAAATAGTGGGTAAAACAGGACTGCAAGAAGTCGTCATTATTTCAGATATTTCTCCAGAAGACAATGCTAACGAGGTCGATGTCTTTGATGCTGTACAAGTAGCTTTTAATGTACCTATAGGCAAAACTGTAGAAATCAATGATGATCTGGGAACCAAAAAATATCAAGTAACCCTGAAAGAGATTACTGTAAAAGATGGAAATACAACCATCCCAGGTGAACTTATCTGGAATACCAATAAAGATATTCTCATATTTGAATCTGATGATATTTTACCACCAGAGAAAAAAATAACGGCGACAGCAAAAGTACAGTTTAACGAATACAAAGGCGGGCAATGGGTAGCTGTTATCGATAATGGGCAACCTATTGTAGAGGAAAAAACTGTTACCTTTACTACAGGCAAAGCACCTACAAGAATACCGCATAAAAACATCGAATACATGTATCCGATAGTAAATCAACGATATGTACTACCTAAAGAATCTAACACAGGGTATGTGCAACTAGAAAAAGGACAAGATTATTTATTTGGCACACCTGGATTTAAAGATGAGCTATTCTTTGTAACCGAAAACGGACAAAAACTAAAAACGCAATTTGCATATGATAATGCGAGCAACAAATTAAGTTTTACGCTTCCAAAATTACCGAATGAAACGAATATTACATATGCCCTGATCACTTCAAAATCGGGAACGGATTCGAATGCTAATAACACTATAGAAGAAACGTTTACACAGGTTGACGAAAATGTATCTATCTCTCAAAACACACTTACAGGAGATGCCACCAACGATGCATTCATTACTCGATTAACATTTAATTTTAATACCAGTAGGTTTGATACCTTTAGAGAAAAGGTCAGAGCCATGAATGTTATAGATCATTTTAATTTTCATGCTGGGTCTTCAAACACAGCACAACTGGAATTGAAAATTGCTAAGTTCGAACCATTTGATGTGAATGAAGTGGTTGGAACTCATTATACTTTAAACAAACCTCTGATGTCGGGTATAGGAATGAAATCTGATGATTATTATCAAAAAGAAATTTATCCTCTATTATACCAAAATTACCCATTAGATGGTAACATTCGTGTAGATAGAGACGAGACCATTTTGGGAACACCACCTATGAAACATATTACCCCATCAATACGATATAGTCAATATGTTAGAGATAATCCAGATAGTCCTTACTTAAAGGAACGTTTTCCTTTCCGTTGGAATCTATCTGTTGCGTATAAACAAGATTACAATCATTTACAGTATGTGATTATAAATAGGTATCTAAATGCAGATCCTGTTGATCAAAATGCTTACGAACGATTTAAGTATATCATGGATGGACAATTTCCGTACATCAACGTTGAAAAATACCAGGTAGAGTTTCACTATATACTACCTACCAAAACATCGGGTAACACAATTAAAATCGATTACAAAAATAATTTTTAATGGCTTTAAAACACTCTATCATATATATTACAGTACTTTTTATAAGTGTATGTACTCCTGTATCTTCTCAAGAGCAAGAAATAATACCTTCTAAAAAAATAGTGGTAAAAGCTCTGGCAAAAGCCGATGCAATCTTATTGCGTTGGGCTGTAACCGACAAGTATGCCTGGAAGTATAGTAACCAATATGGATTTATTGTAGAGCGTACGACAGTATTACGAGATGGAAAACCGTTATCCAGTCCAGAACGGGTAATTCTTTCTGGCGATACTATCAAACCACGACCTGCCAGTGAATGGGAAAGTTTTGTACAACAAAATGATATGGCTGCAGTTGCTGCACAAGCTATCTACGGAGAGTCATTTCAAGTAAATAATAACGAAGACAATCCATTGCTACAGGTATTTTACGAAAGTGAAGAATTGGATCGTAGATTTGGGTTTTCATTATTTGCTATTGATCAAGATTTTGAGGTAGCACAATTTGCAGGACTCGGATTTGTGGATACTACAGTAAAAGAAAATGAAAAATACCTATATAATGTAAAAAGTGCTATCCCAAAAGATAAATTGGAGGTTGAAGCTTCTGGTGTTTTTATAAGCACAAAAGATCGTGAAGAGTTACCAAAGCCCTTTGATTTCTTTGGATATTACTATCAAAATGCCTTTGTACTGGTATGGGAGTATGATCAATTACTACCTTATTATACTTCGTATAATTTAGAACGATCAGAAAACGGTACCGATTACAACAAAGTAAATGAAGTACCGATTACCAAATTGGCAGATTCTCCTTATACTGGTGTTTCTTATACCGATTCGATTCCGGGATATGGAAAAAAATATTGGTATCGCATTGTGGGTATCAATTATTTTAATGAAAAAAGTCCACCTTCTGATACGGCAGAACTCATAGCTTTTAAAGAGATTAGAACCGAACCGTTATTTACTTCGTCCAACATCCTTTCTGAAAATGAAGTAGAACTGCAATGGACATTTGCAGAAGAAGAACAATGGAAACTGCGAAAATTCGAACTTTTACGTGCTGAAACGGCTATTGGTCCCTATAAAACGGTAATAGATAGTATTGCTCCAAATCAAAAAAGTATCAATTACAGTCCTTTATCAGATATCAATTATTTTAAATTGAAAGCTTTTGGTAAAAATCAAGATTTTAAAGAATCACCACCGACCATGGTACAACCCATCGATAGTATCCCTCCAGAAAAGCCACAAGGGTTAGAAGGTATCGTAGATACATTGGGTATTGTAACCCTCAAATGGGCAAAAAACACCGAGCTCGATTTAAAAGGATACAATATTATAAGAGCCTATCGTAAAGATCAGGAGTTCACAAAACTTAACAAACAGAATCTGATCAAAGAAAATTATATCGATAGTATCGATATGACCTCTTTTGATAAAGCGGTATATTACCAGATAATTGCAGAAGACAACCGATATAATGAATCCGTACCTTCTGATACCTTGGTGCTCGTAAAGCCAGATCGAATACCTCCTACTTCACCCGTCTTTAAAACCTATGAGATTAAAGATGGTGGTGTTGATTTTAGCTGGATTAATAGTTCTTCTGATGATTGGGCATCAACCATTTTATATCGACAAGATGCTACCGACTCTATTCCTGATCGATGGCAAAAAATATACGAATCTACCAACAATTTGATCACCAGTTATAGTGACACCAAAGTAAATCCTGGTAGAAAGTATAGCTATACCTTGATTACAGTAGATCAAAGTGGACTAGAGAGTGAACCTACTCCTCCTGTAATCATCAATATGCCTGGCAAATTATTAAAACCAGGTATCAAAGGGATCTATGCAACCGTCGACAGAGAGCAAAAATTTATACAGCTTACCTGGCGTTTTAATGATGAAAATGGGGTAGAACTACAGCTATATAGAAAATCAAATGAAGCATCATTTACGCTATATCAACGATTAGATCCAAACGATAAACGATGGATTGATCAAAAGTTAATCCCTAATACTACCTACAATTATGCATTTAAAGCAATTTTTAAAGATGGTAGTATAAGCGAATGGAAAGAGATTGAGGTGAAATATTAGAATTATGAAAAGAAAAGCGTTTTTACTACTATTATTGTTTTACCCTATACTGTCTTTTACAGTTTTGGGGCAAGAACATGGTCTCCTTTTTGAAACAAAATTGGTCGGAAACGCAGGAGGCAATCATGCTAATAGTGTTAATATAAGTTTTAAAGATGATAATGGAAGTTCTAGTATCGTTTCTTATAGTCCCGAGAATTTTGGTTTTGATATTAATAGTGATCCTATTTTTCATTTTTTTTCTGTCCTCAACTCATCTTCAAATCCACAGATAGATATACGTAGTCGTTTTATAGGAAACCCTTCTAATCCAGAAACATGTGTCGAAGAAAAAGCTTTCCCATATACTCTTGATCCCACTGGAGTTAACAATATTAACAATTTTAATGTAGATCCAACACGTAGCTTTAACAGATGTAATTTCCGTACCTATATTTACACAATCCATATCGATTTCCCTGTCGATAACAATGGACAAGTCGTACGTGAAATTTGTCCTGAAGAAGAAATTACCTTGAATTATGGTTACCATTGGCAATTTAGTTTAAATGGCATTGACTGGAATCACTTTCCGGATTCAAAGAACGGTAGAACTACCACCTTCAATCTATTAGAATTACTTAATTTGACAAATACTCCTGAAAGTGCATTGCAAAACGCAAACAAAGCTCACTTCAGAACAGGATATAAACCTACGTTAGAATTTACCAATATTATTTCCTTCGATATAAAAAATTGTTCTCCAGAATTAGATGGTGCTATTGTAGACATTCAACCTTCTTGTAACAATAGTATCAATGTTGCAAATAACGATAATGGGAGTTTTACCGTTACTTTTGATAGAGAACTTGATGATACCAAGCAGGAAAAAATGAAGATTGAAGTATGGGATCTCGTAAACGGGATTTGGGACGGTTTTGAATCTAAAGTGATCGAAAAAATTGATTTTAACGGGCGTTCGTATACCTGGAATCCCAGAAATTTACCCGGTGGAACCTATAAACTATTCTGGCAAACCAAAAGCAATAATGCTCCTTTTGACAATGCAAACAGTACTCCTGATAAATTCGGTGAAAGTCCCTCTTTTGTACTAAATACTCCCCCTCTTTTATCGGTAAGTGGTGTTCCTACTGATGTACAATGTGCCGGGGGTAGTGATGGAAGTATAACGGTTACTCCTAATGGTGGAACTCCAGGAATCTCACCTGCCTATGAATATTCTATTGATGATGGAATTAATTGGCAAACGTCTGCCCTATTTGATGGACTTACCAAAGGGGATTATGTAGTGACCATTCGTGATGGAAACAGTTGTGAAGTACAAAGTCCCACTATCTCTGTAGATGAACGTTTTCCTACCATACCCAATGTCATTGGTTTACCGGGATTAATTACCAATCCTACACTGATTGATGGTAATAACGGTCGTATTGTGATTGCTGTATCAGGCGGATCCGGCAACTATACAAATTATGTCTGGACCAAAGATGGTAACCCTTTTACACCTCCCATAGGGTCTACCAACACCAGTATTGTTGATTTATATGAAGGTGTTTACACCATTATAGTAACCGATTCTAATGGTTGTAATTCTGAGATCGAAACCTTTACATTGACCGATCCAGAACCTATAGATATCACCATCAATATGACACCAGATACACTAGATTGTTCGGATACTATGGTTAATCTCATCGCTAGTGCAACAGGAGGGTATCTCGATCCTGATGGAGAATATTCATATCTATGGAACGATGGTACAACAAATCCTTCACTAAATAATGTGGGAATAGGCACCTATCAGGTAACAGTTACCGATAATGGAGGAAATAGCCAAGTGCAAGAAATTAACGTCGAAGGACCTAACCTAATCACTGTAACTCTTTCTAACAAAAAAGAACTCTCTTGTAGAGATGGTAGTGATGCAGGTATACAACTCGATATACAAGGAGGAACAGGAGATTATGTGGTCATCTGGGAAAAGATAGCAGCACCTGATTTTAGTGCGTTTGGTACTACTCTAGAAAATATAGCTCATGGAGCGTATATCTACCGGGTAGTAGATGAAAATGGATGTATGGTGACCAATGCCAGTCAGCCTATAGAATTTGCAAACCCTCCTTTGTTCACTATTGATCTGGGTGAAGATCCTTTCTTTTGTGAAGGGCAAACAGTCACTATTTCTGCTGCTATATCAGATCCCCAAGCAACCTATAGCTGGACATCTACTACTGGATTTACCAGTACTAATCCAGAAATCACAGTGGATCAAGAAGGACAATATACCGTAACCGTAACCAGTGGGAAAGGGTGTATTGCAGAAGACACTATCAATGTCATCGAAAATATCAAAGAAATTAAAGCAGAGTTTTTATATACCAGCCAGATATTTACCAATGAAAAAATGGTAATGATCGACGTAACCTATCCGGCACCTAACGAGGTCGAATGGATCATACCCGATGCTGCAGAAGTTATATCACAAAATCAAGATCTTGCAGAACTATCTTTTGACACACCAGGAGAATATGAAATTACACTAATTGCTACCCTGGGAGATTGTAAAGATGTCTATATTCAAAAAGTACTGGTGTTACAACAAGAAGGACTTAACAATGAAAATGATCCGACAATTCAACAATTAGAAAACATTAAAGAATTTAAGGCATATCCCAACCCATCAGACGGGCAGTTTTCTGTAAAAATAACACTCAAAGAAGAAAAAGAAATCAGTATCAAGGTGTTTAACCTAACGGATAACACACTTTTAAAACACATTTCAGCAACCGGAAAAAAGGAATATGATATACCTTTTACTCTCCAGGTAGCTTCAGGTGTATATGCCATTGTATTAGAAACACCTTATGGAAATGCCATTAGAAAAGTGATTATAAAATAAGGCTAAGTTCTAAGATAAATATGTGTTATCTTTGAACTATTAAATTTCAGCTATGATCCCAGAAGATTTTAAAGATTATTTTGTGAATTGCGTTCACACAGAGCAGCAATCGATTATTTCA
>NZ_JBFMKP010000038.1:0-45459 GCF_040786235.1 Aquimarina discodermiae | reverse complement strand
ATCCCTTACAGGTTGTACCCTCACTATTGATGCAATGGGCTGCCAAAGAGAAATAGTAAAGACTATAGTAGACCAAAAAGCTAACTATGTTATTGCTGCTAAAGGTAATCAAAAGGAATTATGGGAAGCGATCAAAGATACTGATCAGTTAGAGAAACCTTATAGTGTTGATATCACAGAGAATGTTGATCATGGAAGGGTAGAGAAACGTACAGCAAAAGTATTCAACAACTTAACCCACTTTGAAAAGGCTAACCAATGGAAAGATCTTTATTCTTTCATAGTCATAGAGAAAGAAAGTTACTCAAAAAGTACAAAAAAAACAGCTTGTGAAACTCGGTACTATATATCAAACCTGAATCTAAATGCACAGCAAGCCAATGATATAGTAAGAAGTCACTGGGGTATAGAAAACAAATTACATTGGTCTTTGGATGTGATTTTTGGAGAGGACTATTCAAGAAAAAGAACAGAAAACACCCCTGAAAACATGAATGTGATCATGAAAATTGTATTAACTCTTCTAAATCAAGAACAAACCTTCAAGAAAAGTAAAAACAAAAAACGACTCAAAGCATTGTTGAATACTAAATACAGAGAAAAAATCTTAGGGTTTTAAATGAAATTGCCCTGAGCAACTACCCTTTTGAATTCTTTATTGAATTCGATAATTTGGAATTCTGCTTCATCTCCTTTACCTAACTTACTTCCATCTTCTTTTTCAAGGTGACGAGAAGGAACAAAAGCAACGATATCTTCATTAAATTCGATCGTAGCACCTTTGTCTACAATATCACTGATTTTTGCAGTATGCTTAGTACCTAATGCAAATTCAGTTTCATATTTATCCCAAGGGTTATCTTCTGTTTGCTTATGTCCAAGGCTTAATTTACGTCCTTCAACATCCAACTCAAGAACTACAACTTCTAATGTATCTCCTACATTTGTAAAGTCTGATGGGTGCTTTATTTTCTTAGTCCAAGAAAGATCAGAGATGTAAATTAATCCATCGATACCTTCTTCTAACTCTACAAATACACCAAAGTTAGTGAAGTTACGCACAATACCGCTGTGTCTAGAACCTACAGGGTATTTTGAAGTAATATCTGTCCAAGGATCTGGAGTTAATTGCTTGATACCAAGAGACATTTTACGCTCTTCTCTATCAAGAGTAAGAATAACAGCTTCTACCTGATCTCCTACTTTTACAAAATCTTGTGCAGAACGTAAGTGAGTAGACCAAGACATTTCAGAAACGTGAATCAATCCTTCAACACCTTCTTCTACTTCAATAAACGCACCGTAATCTGCGATTACAACAACTTTACCTTTTACTTTATCACCAACCTTAAGGTCTTGATCAAGAGCTTCCCACGGATGTGGCTTTAACTGCTTAAGACCTAACTGAATACGTGTCTTAGCTTCATCAAAGTCTAAGATTACTACGTTTAGCTTCTGATCAAGCTCAACGATTTCATTAGGGTGATTAATTCTAGACCAAGAAAGGTCTGTAATATGTACTAATCCATCAACTCCTCCAAGATCAACGAATACACCATAAGAAGTAACATTCTTAACAGTACCTTCTAATACTTGACCTTTTTCTAATTGACCAATAATTTCTTTTTTCTGCTCTTCGATATCTGCTTCGATAAGCGCTTTATGAGAAACAACAACATTTTTGAACTCATGGTTAATCTTAACCACCTTAAATTCCATTGTTTTCCCTACATATGCATCATAATCACGAATTGGCTTCACATCGATTTGAGAACCTGGTAAGAATGCTTCGATACCAAATACATCAACGATCATACCTCCTTTAGTTCTGCATTTTACAAAACCGTTTACGATTTCTCCTGTATCGTGTGCTCCATTAACTCTATCCCATGCTTTGATTACACGAGCCTTACGGTGAGACAAGATTAACTGACCTGTAGCATCTTCACGCACATCAATTAATACTTCTACTTTATCACCAACCGCTAAGTTAGGATTGTAACGAAATTCGTTTAATGAGATTACACCTTCACTTTTTGCGTTGATGTCGATGATCGCATCACGATCTGTAATATTGATTACAGTTCCTTCTACTACTTCATCATTTAAGGTGTCAACAAAATTTTCTGCCACTAATTTCTCAAACTCTTCAAGTTTTGAATCTGCGATAGGATCAATACCCTCTTCGTAGTTGTGCCAGTTAAAATCTTTTAGAAATTGCTCAGGATTTGCTTGTTGAGGAGTCTCTGCTACTACTGCAGCTTCTACTTCCTGAACATCTGTGTTTTTTGTTTCTTCAGACATTGAAGATAAAATTTGTATCCTGTATATTATTGAGAATCAATGCGAAAATTATACAGAAGTATTAATTTAAATTAAATTGATCCCTTTTTAATTCTCTTACTCGCTAAAAAGGAGTGCAAAAGTACAATTTAATTTATTAGAAAACAAACACATAAAGAGTTTATAAAAACCTCTATTTGTTAGTTTTACTGATTATTTAGTTTTGATAATTGAATTTCTTTCCTAAATCCTGAACTTCAATCTTAACAACAGTATCCATAAACACCTTTCTTCTTAATTTCTACACAAACCTTATTCTCATAAACTTTCTATATAAATAGCTTATGACATAAAATGATAACTTCCAACAAACTTATCTCAGTCTATTAAATACAATAAGATCACATCTTTCTCTTAAAAAAACAATGAGATGTTTGTTTAAAACTTCACAATCTCAAATTCACTCCTTCTATTGATTTGATGATCATCTTCTGTACATGTTTTTGTATCACAATCTATCAAAGGTTGGCTTTCTCCAAATCCCTGGAATTGCATTCTTCTCGCATTAACATATCCAATAAGAGCCAAATAGTTTCTTGTAGATTCTGCCCTCTTTTCTGATAACACTTGGTTATATGAATCAGTCCCTCTACTATCCGTATGAGATCCAATTCTAATATAAACAGTTTTATATTTTTCTAATTTCAAAGCAAATTCGTCTAATACTTTTTTAGAATCTGCTCGTATATTCCACTTATCATAGTCAAAATATATAGGTGGTAAGTCAAAGTATAACTTACCATTTTTCTCAATTACCGGAGGTCCCTTTTTATCAGCAAGAAGCATCTCCCTAAGTTTCACTTTATTAATTTCGGTTTCTTTTACCTTTTCTTTGGTCGCGGTCTGTGTATTACTATTCTCTTCGTTTACAATATCGCTCTCGGTGCTTTTATCTTTATTGTCATTAGGATTCTGTACATCTTCGACAAGATCTTCACTACTTTCCCTATCCAAATAAATTACATACACCGCTTCATCTTTTTCCTTTACAACAACAGGTTTCGTTCTCGTTTTATAACCTTTTGCAGAAGCCTTAAAATCGTAACGCCCAGGAAAAAGCTTCATATCAAAACCAGCAATAGAATCTAATTGATTCTTATATACTTCTTTCTTATCTGCATCAAACAAAACAACTTCTGGGTTTGCTATATAATTATCAGTTGCAAAATCTCGTACCTCAAAACGCGCCATATATTCTCTAGGAAAAATATCTCCTATCTGATCAAACGCATAAATATCATCTCCTTTTTTAGAACGGTTAGAAGCAAAGAAACCTTTTGTTTCATTGTAATACGTCAAAGAAAAGTCATCATAACTCGAATTAATTGGTGCTCCCAGGTTGATAGGACTAGCAAACTCATCTTCAATTAGTTTAGCAACAAATATATCCATCATACCTAACCCTAAATGCCCGTTAGAAGAAAAGAACAAATGTCCTTCGTCTGACACAAAAGGGAATTGCTCTCTTTGACTGGTATTAATTTTTGCTCCCAAATTCTCTGGGTTACCATAACTACCATCTTCGTTTACCGCTACAGCATAGATATCAAAGCCACCATAACCTCCCGGCATATTAGAACTAAAATACAATGTTTTACCATCGCTACTTAACGACGGATGCTCTATCGAATAATTCACATCATTAAAAACCAGTTTTTCTGGTTTTGACCATTCTCCTTCTACCTTAACCGCTTTATATAGGTGAATAGCATTAGCATGAATACTATCAAATTTCTTTTTTCCTTTTTCAGAATTACTTTTGGATATATATATAGTATTTCCATCACTGGTAAAACAAAAATTACCCTCATGAAGTTTCGAATTCACTTCTTTGGAAAAAGTTTCTACTTCTGAAACGGGTTTATTATCCTTATCTACTTTTACTTTATAAATATCTAAAAAGGGACGATGTGTCCATTTAAATTTTTTATCCAAAGGACTATAAGCTGTTCTATCTGTAGTAAAATAGATACTACTATCTCTTTTAACTGCTCCAAATTCTGAAGCCTCAGAGTTAAAAGAAACCCGATCTATTGTATAGTCATCATCTTTTAACTTAAAATCTTCTATAATCGCAATAGCATCTTTTTTGTTAAAATCCGTAATCTCTTTTTCTGTATTGTATTTCTCAAGATAATCCAGAGATCGTTCATACTTCCCTAACGCAGAAAGTACTTGATACATCATAAAATCATACTTAGGATCATAGGTTTTGTCACTTTCATAAAACTTACCTGCTGTCAGTATTTTTAAATATCTATACGCTTGTTTATATTGAAATGTATTATAATAAGAAGTCGAAATATTATTAAGAATATGTTTCGAATACCCTTCTTGGTTTAATTCTTCTTCGTATTGAAGTGCCGCATTTATATAATCTCCTTTTTCAAAAAAACGGTCTGCTCTACTTTTTTTCTGCGAAAAAGCTAACTGAGTAATCAGTACAGTCAATATCAGTGTTATCTTAATCTTTATCATTTAGAAGAATCTTGGTGAAGAATATTTATTACTAAAATTAAGTAGATCGAAATTAAAAAGTAATATAATTTCGTGGCTTCCGTCATTATAATCGCCTAGATCACTAACACTAAAATCATAAGAATACCCTATTTTAAGGTTCTGAGTGATATTAAATCCGGCCAATGCTATAAAAGAATCGGTATATCGATACGAAACTCCTAATTCAAACTTATCATATAACAATGAATTTAATGAAAAATCAAAAGTTAAAGGAGAATCTATTACCTGTTTTATCACAGTAGATGGCTTTAATTTTACTTCATCAGAAATATCAACAACATATCCTAGGATACCATATATATGGGTTTTAGTTTCTGCCACTCCAACACCATCAATATCCACACTGCTAGGCAACAAATTAGGTGTTGAAACACCAGCATAAAAATTATGTGTAAACAGATATACTCCTGCTCCTACATTTAGATTGGTAGTAGCAGTATTATTAGCAAAAGCTGGATCGCTAATCACATCAGAATTGGATGGATCTATTTTTAAGCTATTGATACCTGCTTTTAATCCATAGGATAATCTTGCCTGATCAGAAATTTTGGTTATATATGCAAAATCAACATTAACATAATCATTGGTTACAGGGATTGCATCTCCTATTTTATCATTTACATAATTAACACTCAACTCTATCTTATCACTCATAGGAATGTTTGCAAATACGTTTGCTGTTTGAGGAGATCCTTCTATACCTGTCCATTGTTTCCTGTATAAAAGTCCAGTAGAAATCAAACCGCTCTGCCCTGTGGCATAAGCTGGATTTACTGTACTCATATTATACATATATTGCGAATATTGAGGTTCTTGCTGGGCATATGTTACCGAGCAGAAAACTACCGTTAGTATAAAAATTAACTTTAATTTCATGGTTTATCTGCTTAGGTAAAAACTACCTTGAATTGGTAAATTATTTTCAAAATTAGGGTTAAAAACATAAAAATAAGTTCCTGTAGGAAGGTCATCACCCAAACTCAACGAAACGTTACTTCCTCCTCTAAACTCCTCTGTATCGATATTTCCTTCGTACACCAGACTACCGTATCGGTTATAAATTTTTAAATCGAAATCAGGAAACGCTTCTGGTATATTATACGTTTCGTCAATCATCAAATCAAACGTATCATTTTGCCCATCACCATTAGGAGATACCCCATCTTGAAAATCCAGTGTACATAACTCTCCGTTTTTAAATTTTTCTCCAGTATTTAAAATAGTAATCTTAACCTCAAGGCGTTCTGATTCGCAATTATCAGCATCCACGGTAGCTACATAATAAACTTGTTGATCAAATAACAAAGGATTATCTATTATAGGTGTTTCACTTTCCAACGCATCATACCAATTATAATTTAAAACATCTACCTCTATATCCTCTAGTCGTTTTGCATCCAAAATACAAAACTCTGGATCAGGTACATTAGGTATGGGTAAGTCCACAATCTGCACAGATACAATTAGAGATGATTCATCACATGGTAGTGTATTTGCTATCACATACCTAAAATCATAAATATCATTGGTAAGTGTTTCGAACTCTAAAACTCCATCTGCACTTAGCGCCATGGTATTATCTGTATCTTCAAAAACACCAGTTCTTGGCGTATCTCTATCTAAAAGAGAATACAAATTCACACGACCATCTAGTTTACAAAAGGTTTCACTTCTATCGGTCCCAATAGTAACCGGGCTTACAATAGAAACAGTTATTGTTGATTCATCTGTACTTGCACATCCAGCACTACCGGGTACTGTATAGGTATAAACACCTTCTCCTAATATAGGTAACATGGTGTCATCCTGATCAAAAACACCCAAATGATCTCCATTAGAGTTATATCCAAAAGGACCGGTCCAACTTCCTGTTGTATCTGGGTTACCTCCTAAAAGATCAAAAAGTGTTACTGTAAGATCATCAGAACAAACCGTAATTGTACTACTTGTACCTGCATTAGACTCCGCATAAATAGTAAACTCTAAATCCGCAACATCAATACAACCATCTACACTATTGGTCGTATAGGTAAAATTAAACGTTTGTGAACCAGATATATTAGGAAACACAAATGGATTGGTAATTGTACCTGCTCCATCTGTCCATACACCAGTGGTAGCCACGGTACTCCCGTTAGTATTTAAAAGAGTTACAAGGTCTACCTGCCCTAACGATTCACATAGATGAACATCTATGGTATCTTCTCCTGCATAATCAAACGCTAAAATATCTATACTTACCAAAGTAGATTCTGCAGGACAAGGATGTGGACAATAATTAAGGTCGCCCATACTAGCAAATGGATCACATAAAGTATTAGTTGCATCACAATTTATATTGGGGTGTACCCCATATTCAAAAATATAGGTCCCGGGTTGTGCATTAACAACACTAATTTTTCCTCTATGAGAATAATCTTCATCACTTAATGTTAATAACCCCAGATCAGAAGGGCCAGAAACCAATCTCCAATTCGTTTTATAATCACTATTATATACAAAAGATTGCCCTCCTTCTACCGCAAAGTCTAATGTAGAGAACAAATCAAAAGTTGATGGATCTCTATTAATACATAACTGAGGTAAGTTAATTTGTATAAAAGGTCTTACTTGCTCATAAAACGTAAAAGGAATGGATGTAGACATATCATTACAAACAGCTGATCGTGATTCTGCTGTATAAGTAAAGTTATATGTAGCGCAACCAAATCTCAAATTATTTCCACCATCAATAAGATCATCATACACCTCTCTTAGGTTTACCATAGAATCTTGTTCATTAGAAATTTGCATGGTTGGATCATCAACAGCACTCCACACCCCTTCATTATCTTCTCCTACAAGATAAGCATCATCTCTAAGGTTTATATCAGCATCATACAAT
Source organism: Aquimarina discodermiae (assembly GCF_040786235.1). Lineage (NCBI taxonomy): Bacteria > Pseudomonadati > Bacteroidota > Flavobacteriia > Flavobacteriales > Flavobacteriaceae > Aquimarina > Aquimarina discodermiae. The sequence continues at coordinate 37,712 of NZ_JBFMKP010000038.1, read as the reverse complement.
CCTGCTAATATATCATCTTCACAAATTTGTGTTGGATTTGCGGTTCCCGGATCAACCTGTCTAACTACAGAAATTCTGATAGTGGTTTCCTGAACAGGATCGCAAGGAGTCATTCCTGGCACTACATAAAACACCTCAAAAACTTCTTGATCTACTAATGGTAATCCTGGTTGGTAAGGAATTTCTGCATTAAATAAATGTCCATCATTAATTGCTATAAAATTAGGACTAGTCCCTCTGTACTCCCATACTCCATTAAGGTGTGGTGGCGGAATTCTTGAATCTGACACTAAAGCTTCGAAAAGATCAAACTGTCCTTCATCGCAAGTTTCAACATTTATATTATTAATCCCAAAAGGAGGTAAAGCAACTCCAGAATAAGGGCCTAAAACAAGCCTAACTGTCATTGCAGGGTCTGTACCACAGGTGGCATTTCTTAACTCGAAGGTATAATCATTTATATTGCTTAAGGTTGTCGAGTTTTGCAACGCCCACATAGCCAAGTTACCAGTGGCAGGATCAAAAGCACTAGTAAACCTTGGGTCTATAGACCAAACACCATCTACTACTGTAGTACCGGTTTCTATATAAATATTTATAATACCGTCTGGATCACCATTTATATCAAAATCTACATTCTCCATATCACATTGTGTAATATCAGGAAGCACCTGATTACATTGTGAATAAGAATGATAGCATGATACAAACAAGATGCTTAAAATAACTAGTTTTTTCCCCAAAAACACTAGTTTCTCATTTGTTAGTTTCAAAATTGATAGATTTAGAGAGCTAAATTATTAAATAAATCTTAATAAAATAATAACAATGAGTTGTTTTTACTGAAACTACTGCAATCTATCTCTTCTTTTAGCCTCTTGATTTCAAAACTTCTACAATATCATTTAATGCATATCCTTTGGCTTGTAGTAAGATTAAATAATGAAACAACAGGTCCGCACTTTCATTTAGAAAAAGGTTTTCATCATCATCTTTGGCTTCAATAACAACCTCTACAGCCTCTTCTCCAACCTTTTGCGCTATTTTGTTAATTCCTTTTCTAAATAAAGAAGCTACATACGACTTTTCATCTTCCTTATTTTCTTTTCTGTTCTTGATTACAGATTCTAATTCTGATAAAAAACCAAACTCCTGATTATTATCTTCTCCCCAACAAGTACCTGTTCCAGTATGGCAAGTTGGGCCAGCTGGATTTACAGTAATTAACAATGTATCATGATCACAATCATTTTTGATACTTACAAGATTCAAAAAATTACCACTCTCTTCACCTTTGGTCCACAAGCGTTGTTTAGAACGACTAAAAAAGGTTACTTTATTTGTTGCTATTGTTTTATCATAAGCTTCTTGATTCATATACCCTAACATCAATACGTTTTTTGTTAGTGCATCCTGAATAATTGCTGGTATCAGTCCGTCTTGATTTTTATTAAAGTCTATTTTCATGGCCATTTCCCCAACCATATTTCTTTTAAAGATGGTATTTTACGGGTATTTTAATTAATATTTCTTTTTAGTCAACTTTATGACAGTTTTCTAAAGTCTTACAGGAATATCATTACTCCGTAATTCTTGTTTCAGCTTTTTTATTTCAATTTCTTTAAAATGGAAAACGCTGGCCGCTAATGCTGCATCTGCCTTCCCTTCTTTAAAAGTATCCACAAAGTGTTCGATATTACCTGCACCTCCTGAAGCAATAATGGGTATATTAAGCTCTGCAGACAACCTTGCTAGTGCCCTATTTGCAAATCCATCTTTGGTACCGTCATTATCCATAGATGTAAATAAAATCTCTCCAGCTCCTCTTTCTTCTACTTCTTTTGCCCAATCAAACAAATTTAGCTCGGTAGGCACTTTACCTCCCACAAGATGCACAATCCATTCTCCATCTATTTGCTTTGCATCTATAGCTACTGTAATACACTGACTACCAAATTTACCTGATAAATCATTGATCAACTGAGGATTTTTTACAGCTGACGAATTTATAGAAACCTTATCTGCACCATTCTGTAATAATATATCTACATCTTCTATAGAAGAAATCCCTCCACCAACGGTAAATGGTATATTCACTTTCTCTGCTACTCTAAGCACCAAATCTGCCAAAGTTCTTCTTCTTTCTTCGGTAGCAGAAATATCCAAAAACACCAATTCATCGGCTCCAGTTTCAGAATATATTTGTGCTAATTCTACTGGGTCACCTGCATCTCTTAAATCTACGAAATTAACACCTTTTACGGTTCTTCCATTTTTAATATCCAGACACGGTATAATTCTTTTTGTTAACATATTAAGCGATTTTAGTGCCGTTTTCAACGTTTCTTTCCGTTTGTAACAATATTACTTCTTTATCTTCTCCTAATCCTCCTAAAACCAAGCACTCACTCATTAAGTTAGCAATTTGCTTTGGAGGAAAATTAACTACTGCAACTACCTGTTTCCCTACAATATCTTCGGGTTGGTATAACTTAGTAATCTGTGCTGAAGACTTTTTTACACCTAGAGCTCCAAAGTCAATACTCAACTTATAGGCAGGATTTCTAGCTTCTTCAAAAATTTCTGCAGTAAGAATGGTACCAACTCGTATATCTATTTTAGAAAAATCACTCCAGGATATTTGTTCTTTACTCATGATTATTAAGAATATAATTCTCTAATTGTTTTAGACTAATTCTATTTTCATAAATTGCTTTCCCGATAATAGTACCTTCACAACCTAATTCTGCAAGTCTAGGCAATTCATCAAATGTAGAAATCCCTCCAGAAGCTATTAATTTAAGATCGTTTGTTTGCGATAAAATCTTTGCATACAAATCAAAAGAAGGACCTTCTAACATTCCATCTTTACTTATATCGGTACAAATCACATAAGAGATTCCTTCCTTTTGATATCCTTGTATAAAAGGTATTAACTCTTCATCACTTTCTTCCTGCCATCCGCTTACAGCAATTTTTTCATTATGAGCATCAGCTCCCAAAATTATTTTGTTATTCCCAAATTTGGTAATCCAGGATTTAAAAGTTTCGGCATCTTTTACCGCAATACTTCCTCCTGTTATTTGATTTGCCCCACTTTCGAAAGCAATTTTTAAATCTTCGTCTGTTTTCAAACCACCTCCAAAATCAATTTTTAAGTTTGTTTTGGTAGCTATTTGTTCTAAAACACTATGATTTACTATATGCTTTGATTTAGCCCCATCCAAATCTACCAAATGCAGGTATTGGATTCCGTGCGCTTCAAATTCTTTTGCTACTTCAAGTGGGTTTTCGTTATATATTTTCTTTGTATCATAGTCTCCTTTAGAAAGCCTCACACATTTTCCATCTATGATATCTATTGCTGGTATGATTCTCATTGTTTTATGTATCTAGTTATTAGTATGGAGTACAAAGTATTAAGTTTTTTCAATACTTCTCTGTAATGCATAATTCATCTTCTTAAGCTCAGCACATAACTCTAATATTTCTTTAATTTTTCCTTTTGCAACAAATTTTAATCTTGTAATTAAAATTAACTGAGTCTCTAGTTCTGTTGTTGAACCATTAGCAATACTTAAAAACCGAACGAATTCTTTGCTTGAATTTCTTCCCGCTCCTTCGGCAATATTTGATGGTATAGAGACACTACTCCGTTTGATTTGAGCTATCAAACCAAACTTTTCTTCATCTGGTAACAATTTTGTGAGAGAGTATACTTGTTCAACTAATTTCATTGCTTTATTCCATATTTTTAATTCTTGGTATTTATTCATTTTCAATTATAAAACTTACAACTATGTACTCTTTACTTGATACTAAGAAAATTCAAAAGAATTTTCTCCCCTGTAACACTACTTTTTTCTGGGTGAAACTGGGTGCCGTAAAAATTATCTTTTTGCAAAGCTGTAGTATAGGTAACACCATATTGCGTTTGTCCTACCGTATCTTTGGTAACAGGAGCATAATAACTATGCACCAAATAGATATATTCTTTTTCTTCTACTTCATTAAATAAAACAGAATTAAGCGATTCGATTTGGTTCCAACCGATTTGTGGTACTTTTACTCCATGATTAAATCGCACTACATTAACATCAAAAATCCCTAATCCTTTTGTATCACCCTCTTCGGTATGATTGCACATAAGTTGCATCCCAAGGCAAATCCCTAATACAGGCTGTTTTAGCTCTGGCACCAACGTATCAAGTCCCGATTCTTTTAATTTACTCATTGCGCTACTAGCTTCTCCTACACCAGGAAAAATCACCTTATCAGCAGCTTTAATAACCTCTGGGTCATCGCTTAATATCGCCTCATATCCCAACCGTTGAATTGCAAATTTAATCGATTGAATATTTCCTGCTCCGTAATTGATAATTACTATTTTCAATTTGATTTCAGATTTATGATTTCGGATTTATGACCAATTTCAATCACTCTTCCTTCTTAATTCATGTATATTTATAAAACTCCTTTTGTACTTGGTAATACCATTTTATCGGGGTCTCTTTTTACTGCAACTTTAATAGCTTTTGCAAACGCCTTAAAAATTGCTTCTATCTTATGATGTTCGTTGGTTCCTTCTGCTTTTACATTTAGATTAGCTTTGGCTCCGTCTGTAAATGATTTAAAAAAATGATAAAACATTTCTGTAGGCATTTTACCAATCATTTCTCTTTTAAAATCGGCATCCCAAACCAACCAATTCCTTCCTCCAAAATCAATTGCTACCTGCGCCAAACAATCATCCATTGGCAAACAAAAACCGTAGCGCTCGATCCCTAGTTTATTCCCCAGAGCTTTGCTAAACACCTCACCTAATGCAATTGCTGTATCTTCGATGGTATGGTGTTCATCAACTTCTAAGTCACCTTTCACTTTTATATCCAAGTCCATTTGCCCATGACGTGCAATTTGATCCAGCATATGATCAAAAAACTCTAAACCAGTAGCAATATCGCTTTTACCGGTACCGTCGAGGTTTAATTTTATATAGATATCTGTTTCATTGGTTTTGCGAGAAATTTCGGCAGTGCGATCATTAAGTTTTAAAAACTCATAAATCTTTTGCCAATCATTCGTTTCTATGGCGATAAAATTATTTAGCTCGTCTTGTTCAATTGTAACTTCTCTAGTACCCAGATTGGTATGATCATTAATAAAAATCCCTTTGGATCCCAGATTTTTTGCCAATTCCATATCTGTTAATCGATCTCCAATAACAAAAGAGTTTTCTAGGTCATAATCCTCAGAAAAATACTCGGTAAGTAATCCTGTACGTGGTTTTCTTGTATTTGCATTTTCATGCGGAAAGGTTCTATCCAGAAATACTTTATCAAAAACAACTCCTTCGTTCTCGAATGAAGTCATTATGAAATTGTGAACCGGCCAAAAAGTATCTTCTGGAAAAGACTCTGTGCCTAATCCGTCCTGATTAGTAATCATTACCAATTCATAATCCAGTTCTTTAGCAATTTTACCTAAATAGGTAAATGCCTTTGGATAAAAAATCATTTTTTCGAACGCATCTATTTGCTCGTCATCTATCTCTTTGATGATCGTACCATCACGATCTATAAATAATACTTTCTTTTTCATAATATTTGACATATCTAATTTATGCCTCTTCTTTTTTACCTAATATTCTTTTTTTGAAGGCCACAAACAAACCTCCCAGTCCTATTGCAATAAATTTCCAAAATTTAAGAAGTAATGCAAAAAAACCAGCCTTAGCTAATACTTTTCCTGCTATCAAACCACCAATTCCGTACGCAGCTACTTCATCTATATTCGAATCAAAATCTTCATATCGGTACCCTTCTTTAAAATTAACACTACCCAGAACTGGATTTAAATTGGCAGTAACATCATCTAAAACTCCCATAGTACCAATCACATTAAGATTAATAAAACCTTTACGCCCCAAAACCCTTATATTATAATTTAAGGTATTTTCTTCTTCACCCTCGAATTTAAGTTCTTTTGCCCAATGTAATTTTTTATTTTGTTGATCATAAAAAGGATTGGCTGCCCACCCTATTAAATCGATAGTTGGATATCCTTGTTTTTTTCTTTCTGGATTTACGCTTTTTGTATCTTCTTGCATACTTTCCAGTAATTCATTATAATCTATATCATCTGCATCATCATCTTCTATATATCCTTCTTCAGAATAAGAAATTTCTACGGCATAAGAAACATCTACTGGTGATTCATTTTCTTTTACCAACATCCCTAACAAACCTTCGTTTCCAGAAGGAGGATTTCCCCATAAATCAGACAACACATATGCCGCTTGTTTTTTATTCAAAAACTTATATCCCGTCGGAACATTTAATAACGCCAAATCACCTTCTAAAACCACACTTCCTGTTTGGTAATCAAATGTATTATTAATACTATCGCTATACTTTTGAAATGCCAAAAGTAATTCTTTTTCATTTGTTGACTCTTCTGTTCTAGATTGTTCTTCTTGAGACCAACTGTTACTCGTCTGTAAACAAATCCAAAAAAACAGTAATCCCTTAATTGTAAATTCCCCCATTTGTTATATTTATAAAGTTTTTAATACTTCTATCAATTTTTTATTCTCTTTTTCTGTCCCCACAGTAAAACGCAATGTATTTTTACACAAAGGTTGCGTACTTCTATTACGAACTACAACTCCTGCTTTTAATAACTGATCATATCTTGCATCTGCATCATCGACCTTTGCCAGCACAAAATTAGCATCTGTTTTATATACTTCTTCTACAAAACTTATCTGATCTAATGTTTTTAGTAAAGTTGCTCTTTCTTTCAAAATAGCCGTTACCTCTGATCGTACCTGATCCTCGTTTAAAACACGTTCTAAAGCCCTTTTTTGCGTAAGTTCATTCACATTATAAGGCGGTTTAATTTTGTTTAAAACATCAATTATTTCTTCAGAAGCATAACATAACCCCAATCTAATACCTGCCAATCCATATGCTTTTGACAATGTCTGAGTTATAATCAGGTTTGGATATTGCTTAATTCTCGAAATCCAACTTTCTTTATCAGAAAAATCAATGTACGCCTCATCTATAACTACTATTCCTTTAAAGTTTTCCAGAATTCTAAAAATGCATTCTTCAGAAAAGGAGTTTCCTGTAGGGTTATTAGGAGAACAAAGAAAAATTATTTTTGATTTTTCATCTGTAGCTTCCAAAATAGAGGTAACGTTAGGCTGAAAATCATTTGACAACAAAACCTCTCGTTCTTCAATATTATTAATATTAGCCAGCACTTTATACATTCCGTAAGTAGGTGGCAACGTAATAATATTATCAATACCAGGTTCACAGAAAGCTCGATACAAAAGATCTAACACTTCATCACTACCATTACCAAGCAAGATATTACCTGGTAGCACTCCATTTTGTTTTGCAAGTACTGCCTTTAGGTTTCTTTGTTGAGGATCTGGATATCTGTTTACTCCATTCTCAAAAGGGTTTTCATTTGCATCTAGAAAAACCATATTTGTACCGTCAGAAACATACTCATCACGAGCAGATGAATATGGCTTTAGGCCTTTTACATTTTCTCGAATTATAGTATTTATATTAAATTGTATCGCGTTCATTGTTTGTTTAAAAGTATTATGCCAAGAGTAATTAATAATAAGTGTCTAAACCTTGTATAATGTACTTAATTATATATTCTTATTTTAGACTATTTAATCGTAAGGTTACTGCATTTTTATGAGCATGTAGCCCTTCTGCTTCTGCCATCAACTCTATTGCATTTCCTATATTTTCGATTCCTTTTTCTGTTATTTTCTGAAATGTCATTGATTTCATAAAACTATCCAGGTTTACACCACTATATTGTTTTGCGTATCCATTGGTAGGCAATGTATGATTGGTTCCCGAAGCATAATCCCCTGCACTTTCTGGTGTATAATTTCCTATAAATACAGATCCTGCATTTTCTATATTATTTATATAAAAATCATCATTAGACGTACAAATAATAAAATGTTCTGGTCCATATTCATTAATCAATGCTAAAGCCTGGGTGTGGTCTTCAACATAAATCAGTTTAGAGTTAGCAATGGCCGCCTCTGCAATTTCACGCCTTGGCAATACATTACATTGCTTAGTAACTTCATTTTCTACTTTTTCTATCAATGTTTTTGATGTAGAGACCAAAATCACTTGACTATCTTTACCATGTTCTGCTTGACTTAGCAAGTCTGAAGCAACAAAAGATGCGTTGGCTGTATCATCGGCAACGACCAAAAGTTCACTTGGACCCGCTGGCATATCGATTGCTACGCCAAATTTGGTAGCTAACTGCTTGGCAACGGTTACAAATTGATTTCCTGGTCCAAATATTTTGTATACTTTGGGAATGGTTTCTGTACCGAATGTCATCCCAGCTACCGCCTGAATACCTCCTACTTTACATATTTTTGTTACACCACATAAATTAGCAGTGTACAATATAGCAGGATTAATTTTTCCTTCCTTATCTGGAGGTGAGCATAGTACAATTTCTTTACAACCTGCAATATTTGCAGGAATTGCCAACATTAATATAGTAGAAAACAATGGTGCTGTTCCTCCCGGAATATACAATCCTACTTTTTGTATGGGTCTTTTCTCCTGCCAACATTCTACTCCATCTGTAGTTTCTATAGCAACTTTATCAGTTCTTTGAGCAGTATGAAAAGCTTCTATATTCGACTTTGCTAAAAGAATGGCATTTTTTAATTCTTGGCTTACTGATCTTTTTGCTTCTTCCACCTCACTATCTGTAACCAGTAATGTATCCAAAGCTACTTTATCAAATTTTTCGGTATACTTTTTAATAGCAATATCTCTATTGGCTTTGACTTCATCAAAAACTCCTAAAACAATGCTCTCTATATCAGCCACTGTCTGAGTTGGTCTTTTAAGTAACTCTGACCAAGTATTGTTATCTGGATTATATATCTTTTGCATATTACTACTGTTATTATCTATAAAACCATCTTTTCTATCGGGCATACCAAAATACCTTCGGCTCCTTCTTCTTTTAGTTCATCAAGAATATCCCAAAACTTATTCTTTTCTACTACAGTATGAATAGAGCTCCACCCCTCTTCTGCTAACGGAAGTACCGTTGGACTTCTCATACCTGGTAATATTCTAACAATATTTTCTATCTTATCATTAGGAGCATTTAATAATACGTATTTAGAATTTCTTGCTTTTAAAACTGCATTAATTCTAAACTGTAATTTTTCGAGTAGTTTTTTATTCTCTTCTGATATTTTAGGAGACACCGCCAATACAGCTTCAGAAGTAAGCATTACTTCTACTTCTTTTAGGTTATTTTTAAATAAAGTACTACCACTAGAAACAATATCGCAAATCGCATCTGCCAAACCAATATTAGGTGCAATCTCTACAGAGCCTGATATTTGGTGTAGTTCTGCTGTGATATCCTTATTTTTTAAATATTCTTTAACCGTATTAGGATAGGATGTAGCAATCCTTTTCCCATCCAAATCTTTTATAGAGTTATACTCAAACTCTTTGGGTACCGCCAAAGAAACTTTACACTTAGAAAAATTTAAACGCTCTGCGATTGTTATATCTTTTCCTTTTTCGATCAACACATTCTCTCCTATAATCGCAATGTCTACTACTCCATCTCTTAGGTATTGAGGAATATCCCCATTACGTAAAAACATAACTTCCATAGGAAAGTTACGAGTTTCGGCTTTAAGCTGATCCTTTCCATTATCAATAGAAATCCCACAGTCTTTCAATATTTTTACAGAATCTTCGTTGAGGCGTCCACTTTTTTGGATCGCAATTTTAATTTTTGACATGTTACTTTTGTTGTGTTTAAGCTATTCAAAAAAACAAGGTTTGTCTAAACAAAAAACCCGTCTGAACTTGCTCAAACGGGTTACTTTATTAATATGTTTTATACACATATCACACCTACCACGCCTGAGCGAAAATGTAAGAATGATGATGATGTAAATTTTTATTTTTCATTGATTTCGTAAATACGACGCGAATTTATAAAAAATATTTTTTTCTGAAACGCATTTGAACTTATTTTTTTGCTATTCATCTTTATAGCCTTATAAATCTTTAGAAAATATTCTTCATAATAGGTTGATAATAAACAATTTTATAACTTTAATACACTAACATTAATCAACAACATATGAAAAATTTAATTTCATTACTCATTTTCTTATTGTTTGCCTGGCTAGCAATGTGGTGGTACTATTCTTGCGACTGGTGCGCAAAAGATATTACTAATTCTACAACAGTGGTCAACGAAAAAGAAAATCTTGAAGCAGAAGCTTTGGCAAAAAAAGCTTTAGAGGACAGCATCGCTGCCGCAAAAAAAATGATGTCAGGCTTGTTTGTAAAAGATCTCGAAGATCAAGACATTTTTAGGTATCCCGATAACTTAAAAATTAACAATGAAAATGGAGATGTTTTTATCCCAGCTTCTTTACAAGACTTTGGTACAAAAATAGCGGATTATTTAGGTCAACATCAAGATCAGGAATTAATCATTTATGGATATGAAAATACATCTGAAAGAGATCAAAACCTGGAATATGGAGCAACAAGAGCCAATTTTATAAAAAATCTACTGGTAGAAGTTGGAATAAACCCTGATCGAATTGTGACCAAAGAGCTTCAAAAAAATTATGAGTACGATACTGATGGAAACTATAACGGTGGGATTGATTTAAAATTTAACACCTTAAACAAAGAAAGGCTTGCCGAAGTCGAAAAGAGCATTACCGACAAAGTATTATACTCAGAATTTGGGCAAAAGACTTTTCAACCAGACGCAACATTATCAAATTATACATTAGAACTAAAAAGTTACCTGGATAAACATCCTGATGAAGTTATTACAGTCACGGGGCACACAGATAATGTAGGCACTGAGGAAGCAAACCTATGGTATGGACAACAAAGAGCAAATAATGTAAAACAACATTTTATTTCTCAAGGAATTCCCAAGGAAAAAATAAAAGCTTTATCCGAAGGTGAGTTAAGTCCAATCGTTCCTAATGACAGTGACGAAAACAAAGCAAAAAATAGAAGAATAGAAATATCTGTAAACTAAAACAACTAAAACTATGTTAGATTTTTTAAACGAAGTAAACTGGTGGTGTCTACTATTATTATTATTTCTAGCTTTTTTGCTAGGTTGGTTATTATCTAAATGGGCCCTTAAAAACAAATACAAATCGGCCCTAGAAGAGTGCGAAAAAATGAACGATCTTCTTAAAAACAAACCTTACGAAAAGGCTAACTCTACTTTCTCTGGCACCAATACTTCTGCCGAGAATAAAGTCAAAGCTATTAAAACAATGGATCATGGAGGAATGCCATCTGAAGATAATAAACCCAAACCAACATTAAACTTTGAAAGTTTTGGAAAAGCAAATGCTTCTGAAAAAGATGATTTAAAACTTATTAGTGGTGTAGGGCCATTTATAGAAGAAAAGCTAAATAGTATTGGTATTTACACCTTTGAACAAATTAGTAAATTTACCAAAGAAGACATCGACACTGTTACAGAATTGATTCAGTTCTTTCCTGGTAGAATCGAGAGAGATAACTGGACAAAACAAGCCAGTAAACTAAAAGAAAACAAATAACAAGAAAAAATAAAACATTAGAAAAAGGGGGTGTGATGACGCCCTCTTTTTCTTTCTTACGATATCATTCTTTCATTTTAACGAAAACAGTAACAATCCAAATAAAATACGTTTGCCACCCAATTTGTAATTGTTTACTTTTATCACATAAAAAATTACATATGTCTGTAGCAAAAAAGGATTATAAGCGAGTTACTGTAAAATCTTTGGTCGAAATGAAGGCCAATAAAGAAAAGATATCTATGCTCACCGCTTATGATTACACCATGGCAAAAATCGTAGATGGTGCAGGAATCGATGTTATTTTGGTAGGCGACTCTGCCTCGAACGTCATGGCAGGTCATGAGACAACGCTTCCTATTACACTAGATCAAATGATTTACCATGCATCTTCTGTAATACGTGCTATTGATCGTGCACTGATTGTTGTAGACTTACCATTCGGAAGTTATCAAAGTGACCCTAAAGAAGCATTGCGATCTGCTATACGAATTATGAAAGAATCGGGAGGGCATTCTGTTAAACTAGAAGGCGGTAAAGAAATTAAGGAATCTATTAAACGAATTCTGAATGCAGGAATACCCGTGATGGGGCACCTAGGACTAACTCCTCAATCTATCTACAAGTTTGGAACCTATACCGTTCGAGCCAAAGAAGAAGAAGAAGCAAAAAAACTAAAAGAAGATGCACTGGTGTTACAAAAAATAGGATGTTTTGCTATTATACTAGAAAAAGTACCTGCAAAACTAGCAAAGGAAATTGCAGAGGTTTTAACAATTCCTGTCATAGGTATTGGTGCAGGAAATGGTGTTGATGGACAAGTACTAGTGACTCATGATATGCTAGGGATGACACACGAATTTAATCCTCGGTTTCTTAGGCGATACTTAGATTTATATAGCGATATGACAAATGCTTTCAAGCAATATGTTACCGATGTTAAAACGGTTAATTTTCCGAATGAAAATGAGCAATATTAGTTCTACTTATTCTTATTATTTTTAATCTCGATACATTGTCTATAAAAATACTTTCAAACAAAAACAATCTTCAGGTTTTATATGAGGATAATCATTTGATTATTGTTAACAAGCGCCCTGGAGACATTGTACAAGGAGACAAAACTGGTGACAAACCTCTTAGTGATATTGTTAAAGAATATATTGCAGACAAATATCACAAACCCGGTGCTGTATTTCTAGGTGTGGTACACAGATTAGATCGTCCTACTAGTGGTATTATTGTGTTTGCAAGAACAACCAAGGCATTGACTAGACTCAATGCTTTATTTGCAAACAAAGATGCTAAAAAAACGTATTGGACTGTGGTTAAAAACGCTCCTCCAAAACAGCAGGATACCTTGACACACTGGTTAAAACGTAACCCAAAACAAAACAAATCATACGCAAACCTAAAAAAAGTTCCCGATAGTAAGCAGGCTATTTTAGAATATCGGCAAATAAAAAAACTTATCAATTATTATCTTTTAGAAATTGACCTGCATACAGGCCGTCATCATCAAATTCGATCACAACTCTCTAGTATTGGTTGCTCTATTAAAGGTGATTTAAAATATGGAGCGGATCGCAGTAATAAAGATGGTAGTATTCATTTACATGCTCGAAAACTTAGTTTTATTCACCCTGTAAAAAAAGAGACACTTATCATAACAGCTCCTCTTCCTCCAGATCCTGTTTGGAATAATTGTAACTAAAAAACTTCTTATCTATTGTAAGAAGTTTTTTAGTTACAATTATTCTATAAAATAACCATATTACTTTACAACTTTTATATCAACTAGAAGTCTTGTCGCATTAATTGCTTTCAACTTAATAGCTCCCTTTTTCCCATCAGCATTTTCAAAAAGGATAATGTTATTCTTATAATCTGACAAACCTACACTATCATTATCATTTGTTACTTTTATTGCTGCTAAAGCCTTTGAATCTTTAATAGCATCAAATTCTGCTACTGTCATAGAAACATTTGTATGTTGAATTTTTGTTACTGTACCATTAGCAATTTCATTTACGGCAGAAGGGCTAGAAAACGCAATAAATGCTTGATTACTATCGCCTACTAAATCGATAATCTTAGAAGTTTCACTATCAATTGCTGACGCACCATACATTCTTCCTGTACTTGTGGCATAAAAACGAGCAGAATCATCTAATGAAAATTCGACGTCAGAAAAAACAGAGATAAGCTCTTCAGTTTCTGTAGTGTTTGTAGAATTAGAATCATCATCTTTGGAACATGATGTTACATACATTGCTAAAGCAAAAAAACAGATTAAAAATTTGAGTTTCATAAATAAATCTGGGTTAAAAAGTTAAAAAAATCTTAATTTCAGAAACACGAAGATATACTTTTTTAGAAAATACCAGAATTTTACTCCAAAAATATGGTCATTTTTTATAAGATCTTACACTTTCTATAACCACAGATGTTAGAATTAATATTCCACCAATTATCGTGGAGTATTCTGGATATTCTTTTAGAAATACGATCCCTAAAATGATACCATATACCGGCTGAACGCTACCTATAATACTTGCTGTGGTAGTCGAAAATCGCTTAAGACTATACAAAAACATGGTGTGCCCTATCGCAGTCGTAAGCAAAGCTAACACAAGAATATATGGCAATTGTGATACAATTCGAGAGCTATCCATAATAAAAATGGCTGGTAATAATAGTACCGACATAATCACCAACTGATACCACATTAACATTGAACCGTGATATACACCTACTTTAGTTTTCATGATTAAATTTCTTAGCGCGTAACAAAATGCAGAAAACACTCCTACTCCAACCGCTTTTGCATAACTATTTTCTAAACTAAAATCAGGGACTAAAAAATAAATTCCGATCAAAACCAATGCTCCTAAAACCAAATGCATTTTTTGAAATTTTACTTTTAACACCAAGGGCTCTAGAAAAGATGTAATCACAGGATATGTAAACAAGGATAACATTCCTATAGCAACATTAGACATTTTTAAGGAGTAAAAATAAGTAATCCAATGCAATCCCATTAAGATACCTCCTGCAATAACAGAAAGGCGATCTTTACTTTCTATTTTAAAAGAAATTTTTTTCCATTTACAAAACAGAAATAAGATACAACCGGCCAAAATCGCTCTAAAACATATAATAACTGGCACTGGCATATCTATATGTCTTCCTAATACCCCCGAAGTGCTTATAAAAAGCATAGCCAGATTTAACTCTAATACACTTCTTACATGTGTGGTTTGCCCTTTTGCCAATCTTTATTTTTTTATCGTATTAATGAAAAACTTGATTTAAATTCTTTGGTAATTCCTTCTTCTATATATTGTACTCTAAACCAGTAGTCACTAGATGGCAATACATTTCCGTTGTATGTTCCGTCCCAAATGCCTGATGCTCCTAAATCTGCCAGCAATTTACCATATCTATCAAAAATAGTCACATCTAATATGGTTACATTTTCACTACCTTCTATATCCCATAAATCATGAAAACCATCTCCATTAGGAGTAAAATACTCAGGATGGCTCACAATTTTTTCTACTTCGACCGCTAACTCACCACACATTTTAACATCTCGAACATAAACCATATGTTCTCCTCTAGAAACACCTTCAAAGATATTAGATTCTTGCCAATCTCCATTATCAATTCTAAATTCATATTGACCATTTCCTACTACAGTAACTTTTATCTTTGCATTGTTAGAAAATGCTCCTGATAATAATTCTGTAGAAGCACTTTCTGGAGGATAAGAAGCCACTACTTCTGTTGATTTTGACAGTTCACATCCTGTAACAATATCTGTTGCCACCACAGTATACACCCCAGGAGTATCTGGCAAAAAAGACGGTTGTGTTTCTCCGGCTATTTCGTTTTGAGGGGTTTGCGATGTACCCGTATACCATTTAAAAGTATAGTTTGCAGTAATTAGACCAGTATCGATCTCGTCTGTAGGCACTAAATTAATAAAGGTATCATCAGCATCCAGACACACAGCATATTCATCTTCAATAGGAATAGGGATAATTGGCAATGCAACCAAAGTGATATGTTCTCCTAACCCAAGACAAGAATTGGCAATTCCATTTTCTACCCTAACATATATGTTTTGATTGGCTGGAGAAGATTCATTTCGATAATTGGATATATCTGCAATAGCATTTTGTTCTGACAAAGCGTCTGCTTCATTCTGATAATATCGAATGGTTAAATTTTGTCCAGAAGAAAATAATTGTTCAATTTGAGCGGTAGCATCACTAAAATTAAATGTTGCCACTCCATCTGTAGGATCACTATCATTATTATCACATAAGGTATAGGTCAGATTAAAATTAGCTGGAATTTGTGTGGTAGAAACCTGTAAATCAACCCTAGCAGCTTCGAAACAATACGTAGTTTCTACTCTTGCATATACCGTACTGTTTGTGATTGTTGGATTTGGATATGCCGTAAAATTATTAATTCTCCCAGTCACTGTTCCATTAATTGCTTGTTGCTCGGTTAAATAATAGGTAAAAACCTCGTTCGCAGCATTATTAGAAACTAACGTATTAGCTTCTGACAAATTAAACAACGAAAAACCATCGGTATCATTATCACACTGTAGTAGAGTAACCGGATTTTGTACGTTTGGTGGTGTATCAAATTCGATTATTACAGATTCAGTCGTATTACAACCTCCAGAAATATCTATGTTCACGCTATATGTACCATCTTGAGTTACTTCTAACCGTGCACCGCCAGATAATATAGTCGTACCGTCTCCAGGAACTAACGGGTTACCGTCTTTCAACCAGTTATAAGTAGCACCCGTTCCCAAAGTTGCATCTAATACTATGGGAGTTCCTAAACATCCAGGGTTACCTCCAGCAATAGTTCGATCATCCCCAAGATCACCTCCTAAATCAAAACTTCCTGCGGCCAGAAACACTGCAGAATCGAACGATGTATCTCCATGATCTGCAATAACCAATTTTATAGTATATCTTTCATTAGCTACTACGCTGCCTGATGCTGTTAATACTTCTGTATACCCATTAAAGTTTATAGCACCTGTATTGCCTTGAGGAATTTTTGTATTGAAATAATTTTCATTTTGAGGTGGACATTCAGAATTGTTTCCTCCATCGTCATTAAAATCACCATCATTATTTAAATCCACTCCTGGGTGTACCGTTGTTACCTTTATTGGTACGGGTGGATTTGTTCCCGGTACTACAGCAAGATTGCGAGAATTACCAGCAGAATCTGTGAGTATAAAAGCAAAAACATCTGAAATAATACATGGAAAGCTTTGTGTATATTCTTCTGAAGCAAATAAAAAGTCAAAACTTATAAAATCAATAGTTGGAACAAATT
Source organism: Aquimarina discodermiae (assembly GCF_040786235.1). Classification (NCBI taxonomy): domain Bacteria; kingdom Pseudomonadati; phylum Bacteroidota; class Flavobacteriia; order Flavobacteriales; family Flavobacteriaceae; genus Aquimarina; species Aquimarina discodermiae. Next base: position 20,677 of record NZ_JBFMKP010000038.1, on the reverse strand, counting down.
CAAATTGAATGTACGTAGCATTAAATAATGATGAAGTTCCCGTAATTGCACCCAATTCGGTATCTCCTCCCCATCCTGCATCATTGCCATCGACTAATATAGCACTATTTGGTCCTCTAGCATTAATTGCAATACCAGTGCTTAAAATAACCCCTCTTTCTATTTCAAAATTAGAATTATTTGCTTCAAAATATCCAATCCCATTAAAACCTTGAGCCGTTCCTGTAGAAAAAGTGATATTTTCTACAACCGCACAAGGACTGTCTATCAATACATCTTCTACCAACTCTTGTACAGTAAATTGTTGATCATCTATGGTGACATTTGACTGAGATTTCAAAATTAAAGAACTAAAAACACAAAACAACAAAAACGTTTTTTCTAATCCTTCTTTTAACTTCATATGTATGTACTTTACAATAAATAATGTTAAAACAAAGTCGTGTATTCCAATCCTATGACTTTATTTATTACATATAAAACGTACCAAAAACCATACACCCTATCCTAACTTACAAGGCTTTAGACATGGCTATTGTTTTATGCTTACCTATTGTATTACTTAATACGCACAAAAAAACAGCATTAACTATTTAATAACAAACTTTTAACGTATTAACCCCTTTGCTTTTTCTTTAATAATATCTGCAACTGGTCGTCCTTCTATATTACTCTCTAACCACGATAGAATATCAAGATATAAAAAGGCTCTTTTTTCATAAGGGTGATTTTCGTACTGTTTTAAGTTTTTGTGTAATTTTTTAAATTCATCTTTGATTTGGTGAGGAAATATATCCCCTAGGTTTTTAAGAAACTTAATCATTTCTTTTTGCACCTGATGTAAGTCATTCATTTTTATCAAGAACCTATACGTTTCTTTTAACTGAGTTTCAAGATGATAATCCATGCCTGCTTCATAATGCGCAACCAAACTAAGAACTCTAGAGAAACACATTAGGTCTTCACGCATCTTTAATGATTTATTGGTGATAATTTTGGCTAAATATTCAATACATTTTTTATGATTTGCCATCCCAAAATACAAGCAACCAATTTTATAATAAAACACCATGATGTGGTGATCATCTAATCTATTTTTAAACTCTGATATACCAGCTAAAATTTCTCCAACGAGATATTCGCCTTCTTCAAAACTACCTTCCAGAAAATGAACATTTAGTTTATTATTATAAATGTATTGAAATTTCAATACTTCTATATTATCATCACTTGGAAACGAAGACTCAGAAATGGAGTGTTCAAATTTTTGCAATGTAGATTTTAGCTGCCCTTTATCTTTTATCAAAAATAAAGATTCTAATAAATAATGATTTCCTCGTAAGAAAAACACAGGGTTCTGATTCATCATTTTAGGATAGTCATAAAACAAGTCTACCCATTTTTTTGAGTACTTATAACATGACAAAAAATCCTGAATTATAAAACCATACCACAAATGAGCTTTATACAACCATAATTTTTCTCTAAAACCAAGTACATTCCACTCATACTTAGGTAATTTATTATCAAAATATTCTGTAACTATCTTATGTTCCTTATCATTTCTAACATATCCACTTTTAAGCATTAATCCATATAACTGTAATGACAAATTAGAAAGCTTACTTGTCAATACATTCTTCATACTTAACATTTTGGCTTCTACAGTTAGTTCGTCTGCTCTATTATTAATACTTCTTGTTATATACTGTGTTTCTATAACTTTCTCGAACTCTACAATTTCATAAGCAATATTATGTTCTTCATTTTCTTTTGCCAATGCCTTTGCTTTATCCAGAATTTTAAGACTTTGTTTATACAGTCCTTTATGATACAAAATAGAAGCAAAATCAAACTGTTCTCTTAGTTGGGTTCTTATGTTTTGATGTAAAGGACTTAACCGAAGACTCACCAATATTTGTTTATATAAATGAGCCTTTAAATTAGAAAGTTGTTGTTTTTTTACAATTCCTTTAGAAACAATAAGGTCTTCGTCCATATTGTCATTTTTATCTAAATGATTAAAAAGAGCTAGGAATTTTGAATCTGTATTTACTCCTAATCTACCAACATATACTTTAAATTGTCTTTTTTCTGACTTAGAAAGTGATTTTACCAGAATAAACAAAGGATCTTTTTGATCATTAGTCATTGTATGAAAATATGATATAATTAACTGATTAACAATATTTTAAGTTTTCAATAAAAGATTTTAGCATTGTAAAAGCTTTAATGAAACGCTTCTCTTTTGAATTAGCAAAATATAAATTCGTAAGAGATAAAAGAAACATCTTTTAATAATATTTTATAAAGATGATACTTTTTAAGGAACATATTAAAGCAAAATTCATTAAATACTATGAGTAGTAATAAAGTCCAAATTTTCGATACGACGCTTAGAGACGGAGAGCAAGTCCCAGGGTGTAAATTAAACACACAACAAAAATTAGTAATTGCAAAACAGCTCGATCTTTTGGGTGTTGATATTATTGAAGCTGGATTTCCTGTTTCTAGTCCTGGAGATTTTACCTCTGTAAATGAAATCGCTAAAATTGTTAAAAATGCAGCTGTTTGTGGACTTACCAGAGCAGTAGAAAAAGATATCAAGGTTGCAGCAGAAGCACTGCAGATTGCAAAAAGACCAAGAATCCATACAGGCATAGGTACTTCAGAATCTCATATTAAATATAAATTTAATTCTACCCAAGAAAAAGTTATAGAACGTGGGGTTGCTGCGGTAAAATATGCTAAATCATTTATTGAGGACATAGAGTTCTTTGCAGAAGATGCAGGACGAACAGATAATGAGTTTTTGGCTAGAATATGTGAAGCTGTTATTAAAGCTGGAGCTACAGTTCTTAATATCCCTGATACTACAGGGTATTGTTTACCAGAAGAATACGGTGCTAAAATAAAATACCTAAAAGAAAACGTAAAAGGAATCCATAATGTTACTATCTCGTGTCATTGCCATAATGATCTTGGACTAGCAACTGCAAATTCTATTGCAGGAGTAATGAACGGTGCAAGACAGATAGAATGTACAATTAATGGTATTGGAGAGCGTGCTGGTAATACTGCACTTGAAGAAGTGGTTATGATCATGAAACAACATCCTTATTTGAATATCACAACTGGAATTGATTCTAAATTGCTATATGAAACCAGTCAAATGGTATCTAATAATATGGGAATGATGGTACAACCCAACAAAGCCATTATCGGTGCCAATGCATTTGCTCATAGCTCTGGAATACATCAGGATGGTGTAATTAAAAACAGAGAAACTTATGAAATAATTGATCCCGAAGATGTTGGTGTAACTGAATCTGCAATTGTTCTAACTGCTAGAAGTGGTAGAGCTGCATTGGCGTATAGAGCCAAAAAAGTAGGCTACGAATTAACAAAACTTCAACTTGATGATGTTTATCCAAAGTTTTTGCAATATGCGGATAGCAAAAAAGAAGTTATCGATGAGGATATTCATGAAATTATGAAAGAAAATGATATTCCTATGGGAATAGTTGCATAATTATATAAATAGGAAACAACAAATTAAACCTGCAAGTCGTTATAATTACTTGCAGGTATTTTTTTATAGACAACATACAGAAATTATATAATACCAATTGTAAATTAACACCGTAAACTACATTATTGATTTTTTGGTGAATGCCTTGTATTAAAATATAAAAATTTGAAACCTCAAGAATTTAGCTTAATTTTAATACTATAACATAGACAATTAAAAAAAAGAAATGAAAAAAGCCACGCAATCTAGTTTTAAAAAACCTGTCTTTGCTATATTTTCTTTCTTACTCAAAATGTAATTAAAAATGAAACTAGACATTGCAGTATTATCCGGTGATGGGATTGGTCCAGAAGTAACTGCACAGGCAGTTAAAGCACTAGATGCTATAGCTCATAATTTTGACCATACATTTATTTTTAAAGAAGCATTGGTAGGTGCCATTGCTATAGATAAAACAGGAGATCCTCTTCCTGACAAAACCTTAGAGCTTTGTGCAAATACAGATGCTGTTTTATTTGGTGCAATAGGAGATCCAAAATATGACAATAATCCAGAAGCAAAGATTCGACCAGAGCAAGGTTTGCTTAAATTAAGAAAAGAACTAGGACTTTATGCCAATATTAGGCCTGTAAAAGCTTATGCTAGTCTCATTGATAAATCACCTCTAAAACCAGAAATTATAGAAGGAACTGATGTTACCATCTATCGTGAATTAACTGGTGGTATTTATTTTGGTAAAAAAACGCTAAATAAAGAAGGTACGGTTGCTTCTGATCTTTGTGAGTATTCTCAAAAAGAAATTGAGCGTGTTGCACACCTTGCATTCAAAGCTGCACAAACAAGAAGAAAAAAACTCACACTGGTTGATAAAGCAAATGTTTTAGAATCTTCTCGTTTATGGCGAAAAGTAGTTACAGAAATCTCTAAAGAATATGACGATGTAACTCTGGATTTTTTGTTTGTAGACAATGCCGCTATGCAAATGATTTTAAACCCTAGTCAATTTGATGTCATTCTTACCGAAAATATGTTTGGGGATATTATTTCTGACGAAGCCAGTGTAATTGGCGGGTCTATAGGTTTATTAGCTTCTGCATCTATCGGAGATACCTGTTGTATGTTCGAACCTATTCACGGGTCGTTTTCACAAGCCACAGGCAAAGGGATTGCAAATCCAATTGCTGCTATACTATCTGCAGCCATGATGTTAGAGCATTTTGATCTAATAGACGAAGCTAATGCTATTAGAAACGCGGTAGAAAAAGCTCTGGAGTTAAACATAACCACTTCGGATATAAATAGTACTAACCCAATAACTACAGAAAAAGTTGGAGATTTTATTGCTGATTATATTTTGAATCCTGAAGATTCTAATATCAATTTTGAAAATATTCATGTAGGCCAATCTACCATTATTTAGTTTATATTTTAGATATTAAGGTAAATCTAAACCGATTTATGAATTTCAAAAATCTATTTTTCTTTTGTTCTCTTTTGTTTAGTACAACAGTATTTACTCAAAAAATTACTTGTTCACCAAAGGATAAAGAAATCTTTTCAGAAAAAATTATTGCCCTACAAAAAATGAATATTTCTAATAATTCATTAGGCAAAAAAATTGCCCATATAGGAGCATCTTTTATAGGCACTCCTTATGTCGCCAAAACGTTAGAAATTAATTCTAAAGAAAGACTTGTTATTAACCTACAAGGATTAGATTGCACCACTTTTGTAGAAAATGTGTTGGCATTAGGATTTATGCTTCACGATCAAAAAAAAGACTTTGAAACATACACTGCATTCTTGGAAAAAATACGATATAGAGACGGCAAACTAAACGGATATGCTTCTAGATTACATTATTTTTCTGAATGGATTAGTAATAATGAAGAAAAAAAACTCATAAAAAATGTTACCGATCAAATTGGTGGTCAAGACATTGATAAACAAATCAACTTTATGAGTACCCATCGCTCTCTTTATCCTTATCTTGAGGACGATACAAATTATACCAAAATACAGCAATCAGAAATCAAAATTAGCGAATCTCCTATCTGTTTTTTACCAAAAAACAAGATTGTAGAAAATGAAAATTTGATCAAGACAGGTGATATTATTGCACTTACTACTTCTATCAATGGGCTGGATATAACACATACCGGATTTGCCTTACGTAAAGAAAGTGGTCGTATTCATTTATTACATGCTTCTTCTAAAGGACAGGTAGAAATATCAGAACTGCCGCTAGCAGACTATTTAGAAGGTATTAAACACAATACTGGTATTATTGTATCTAGAGTACGGCAGTAAGCATATTTCTTACCTAAATTAAGTCAATGAAATATCGTGAAATATTAATTTTAAAAAAAAGAACCATATTTGTATTTTCTTCCTACCCATAGATACATAGATCATAATTAAGGCAACGTAGACGTAATTGGAAACCGTACACTATAATTTTTTTCAGCTACTTATTTTATTTGGTTCTTTACAAGGGTTAATTTTTACCTGTATTGTATGCTTTGTCAAGAAGTACAAATCTACTAGTGCCATCTTCTTAGGGCTTACCGTATTTTTCTTATCAATTAGCAATATACAACACATGTTGATTGATGTAGATTATTTTACAGATTCATCAATTATAAAGAGAGTTTACATCCCTTGGCAATGGTTAGTCGCCCCCATGTTTTATCTTTTTGCTCATAATTTTTTAAAGCAAAAAACACTTTCAAAAAAAATGTTTCTCTTTCTTACAACTCCCTTTGTTATAGTATCTATAGCTCATATTGTTCAATTACTATATCAAACTTATATAAACCCTGATCATGTAATTACCAAATATTATCAGCGAGGCCTTTTTTTATACACCAACCTACTTTCTTTTGTATACGTTCCTATTGTTATTTACTTAATGTTTAGAACAATCTTACAGTATGAAGAAAAACACAATGACACATTAGAAAAAATAAAACTGGAAATCAAGTGGTTAAAAAATTTAATCTACATTGGTATTGGCATTGTTACATTGGGTGCATTATCCATTATTATTGTAATTATTTTAGTTCCCAAAGAACATTATTATGCCTATCCCTTTTTTATCTCTTTATCCTTATCGATTTATTGGGTAGGATATGTAGGGGTTTATAAATCTTCTTCACATAAACAATTAGAAAAGATACTTTCAGAAGACCCTATCAAAAAAACCGGACACGATACTTTTGCAAAGATCCATAAATATATCATTTCTGAAAAGAGATATTTATTAAGTAGCACCAATTTAAATACCATTGCCAAACAGTTTGATATTAGTACAGGATATTTATCCAAACTTGTAAATCAACATACCCAAAAGAACTTTAGTGATTTTATTAATGAATTACGGGTAGCTGAAGCAAAAAAAATACTTACTCATATCGAATATAAAAAGTATACCATAGAGTCTATAGGGTTAGAATGTGGTTTTAAATCCAAATCTAATTTTTATACCGTTTTCAAAAAATTCACTGGACAAACCCCAAATCAGTATAAAAAATCGAAAAAAAAAGAGTCCTGAATCTTAAACTACTTGAAGATACAGGACAAATCAACCTCAATAAAGCTATTTATTTCTATGGTTTTACCATAGTTTTACACCAACAATTTTACAGTATCAAATAACAATCGCTTTTATTTATAAAACAATACATCCATATGAAAAAGTTATTAGTCATTTCTTTATTTTTTGCAGCTACAATGGGGGTTTTTGCTCAGCATTATATACAAACCACCTCTAATACTGTTGGAGCTACTCAAGACATTACTCATACCAAAACACTATCTATTGGACATACCAATACACTTACTTGGGGTCAAGCTAGATTAAATTTGTATTCAACCTGGGGCAATTGGATGTCGTTGGTAGATGGATATAAAAAAGATGTATATAGTTTCGCAAATCCAAATAACGGAGGACGTCTGGAACTATTTATTCATGATGGAGTTACCAATACCAATAATTGGGGTGTTTTTACCGTAAGACGAGATGGAAATATAGGTATGGGAACCACAAATCCTCTTACCAAATTACATGTAAACGGTAATACCACAATAGAAGGCACTTTACAAATGGATAAAAGTGCCATTTTAGGTGAAAAGGTAACCAATGGATTTCTTTTACAATTAGGAAAGGTTGTTGCTGGTACAATAAGAAGAAATTTTGAATGGTATATTTCAAACGATGGTGTTTTATCAAATTATGTATTAGACAACAAAGGTAAGAATAGGCATATTGCTAATTATCATACCGATGGAACCGAAATTTCATATCGAGCAATAGATGGAAGTGAGTTTTTTAAAATTTATAGTGGTGATGATGTAAATTATCTACAAATGGGAAGGTCAAATTCTAGATTAAGAATAGGTCAGTGGGCTGGATACTTACCCGATCAAGCTATGGTTATTAAAGGGCATTCTACCTTGGAAGGAGATTTAGCAACCACTGGTAAAGTAGGCATAGGAACTTCTACTCCTCAAGAAAAATTACAAATTGGTAACGCCATTACTTTTCATGACGGAGGGCATGAAATTATGAGCTTTAATTATAGTCCAGGTGGTACCAATAAAGATTTGGATGCTTCAAGATACGCTTCAGAAATCAGATTCGATCCTAACCTAGGAAACTTAAGACTAGGGACCTCTTCTACCAAAACAAATGCACCACAAACTCGTATGTACATTACCAAAGACGGAAATGTAGGAATAGGATCAGATGCCTCTGATCCAAATTATAAATTATCGGTAAAAGGTAAAGTAAGAGCTAGAGAAGTTACCGTATATACCAATTGGTCTGATTATGTTTTTTATGATAATTACCAACTACCTACCCTAAAAGAAGTAGAACAACATATTGTAGAAAAAGGACATTTGATTAACATCCCATCTGCCAAAGAGGTAGAAGAAAATGGGGTGAAACTAGGTGAAATCAATGCCAAGCTATTAGAAAAAATAGAAGAACTGACCTTATATACCATTGCTCAAGAGAAAAAACTACAAACGCAAGAAGAAAGACTTCAGAAACTAGAAGCATTCATCAACAAACAATAAAGACATAGCTCTCAAAACATTATAAAATGAACAAATTAGCATTACCCATTGCTATCATCGCATTGATAGCAACAGTGGGGTCCTTTTTCTTTTCTCAGTCATCATCAGAATTAGTATATGTAGATGTCAATAAATTAATAGAAGGATATAAACGTACTAAAATTGTAAAAGCCGAATTCGATAAAAAAGCTACTACGATGAAAGCCAATGTCGATAGCTTGATATCAGATTGGCAAAAAGAGCTAAAGGGCTACGAAAAAGAGCGTAGCGGTATGAGTAAAAAAGAACTAGAACTAAAACAGCAACTGTTAAGTAACAAACAACAGCAAATCAACAATTACCAAAAAGCGGTACAAAAGCAATTGCAGGAAGAAGATAAAAAAGTGACCCAGACGGTAATTAACGATATCAATGATTTTGTAAAAGAATATGGTAAACAGCAAGGTTACAAAGTCATTTTTGGTGCCACCGGTAGTGGTACCATCATGTATGGCGAAGAAACTGCCGATATTACAGATAAAATCTTAGCTGCGTTAAACACAGAATTCGAAGGAAAATAATACAAATAACATTGTTAAGAAAAGTCCGAAGAATAGGTAGGGTAAGGTATGATCGGTAAACAATTGTCAATAATTAGTTATAGATCATCGCTTCGGGCTTTCTTTTTAGATTATTAATACAAATGATACAACAAAAACAGTACATATTCATTTTTGGTCTACTGCTCCTACTCTATTCTTGTACGACCACAACTTTAGATAGTGAAGAAGCACTGTGGCAATACATTAAGATCCCTGATCATGGGTATATGCATACCAAAACTATTAACGGTGTTGATTTTTCTTTGGTGTATAAACCTACGGACCTTTTGGTAGCACAAGAACTTTCGGGTCCTATTACCACAGCCAAAGTGGATAGTTTACGAAATAAGTACAGTAAATATATGTATTACAGCCTATCGATGTCTAAAAATAATCAGGAGTTATTAAGCAATGTGGCGGGGGGCAAACAACGTTTTGGGGCCATGGTAAACAGGCTTGCCTTTGGGATGGAACAAAGAATACATCTGTATACACCCAAAAAAGATACCATTGCTATGGCAGATTATAGCTACCCCAGAATGTATGGTATGAGTGGTGCTACTACCCTACTATTGGTATATCCAAAAGAAGAAAAGATTACCAACGAAGAACATATAACGATTACTATCGAAGATCTGGGGTTTTATACGGGCGAAGTAAAGTTTAAAATCCCAACCGATATTATTAGAAACGAACCTAAATTAAGATTTGAATAGTTCAGAAGACCGAAGTCAGAGGTCGAAAGAATCATCAGACGACTTCGGACACAAAATAACTCAAAAAACACCCGACTTCGGACTTCCGACTTCGGACATAATAGAAACAACATTCTATGAATACAACAGTAAAAGCTTTCTTTCAAAAAAAACCTCCGACTTCGAACACCCGACTCCGGACTTCGAGCCTCGGACATCAAGCCTCAAACCGTCACCGGGTAATTGCGATCTTTTTTACCATTACCTTTTTACAAACCTTGATCCCATACAATCAACTATGGGCCAATAATAATGGGCCCAAATCACCAGAAGCATCAACTTTTGAACCAGTTGATGCAACTGATATGGTCAATCTATTAACTGGGGATATGTCCTATGTATTACCCCTACTTAATGTACCTTCTCCAGAAGGAGGATATCCCTTGGCATTATCGTATCATGCAGGTATTGCAATGGATCAAGAAGCATCTTGGGTAGGGTTAGGATGGAATCTTAACCCAGGAGCAATCAATCGTACTCTTAACAAAGTACCTGATGATTGGTATAAGGTTAAGACGTATAATATAATGTCTAGTGGAGCAAATATTAGTTACAGAGGTACTTTAAGTGTAGGGTTTGATCAATTAGGAGGGTCTATAGGTCTTTACGTTAATTATTCAGAGAATAGAGCATTTAACGGTGAAACAGAGTATAGTACAGATGTTGGAGTAACTGCAAGTGTCGGAATCGGAGGAGAAAATTCTCCTCTGTCTATTAATGGTAGTGTAGGAACCGACGGTGTAAGTGTCGGACTTGGATTTAAACATTTAAATACTGGTAATGATGCTACAGGGTTTAATTTGAATGCTTCACTAAGTCAATCTTTTAAAAATGGTTCTACAACCTTATCGGCTTCAGGGTATGGTACTGGATTTTCGTTAAATTCGTCTACAGGGTTAAGCGGATCTGTTTTAGGTCGGTCGGTCGGAATAAACAACTCGAATAATGGATCTACAGCAGCTAACTTATCCACAAGAAATTACGGAATCGTTACTCCTTGGGTAAACCTTACGCTTTCTATTCAAAAAGCATGGTTTTTTGAAAGAGATTTTACAATACATCAAGGAAGTTTGTATGGTGGTGATTTGAAAAAAGTTTTAAGTGAAGCTCTTTTTGATTGGAAAATAGACTATGACGGATATGAATCTATAAATCCGCAAGAGAGTTTTAATGAAAGTAGGGAAGGAAACTTTACTAATGTAAGTTATGATAATTATTCTGTTTCGGGACAAGGGATTTCAGGAACAATTAAACCTTACGTTTTTGAAAAGAATGGTTATATATGTAATAAAGAAGCCATTCTTAATGGTACAACTAATGAATATTCAGCTATTGTTGGAGGATATCCAATTCAAAATTATTTTGAAAAAAATGTGGATGGACCTTCGAAAAAAGATGTTCATTTTTATTTTGATAATGAGTTTTCATCTTATTTGAATATTGATTCGGATAACTGGAAAACAGACCCTCTTACTATTGCTAGACCAACGGTATTTGATTATAGTACCAATAATAATGTGTTCCAAACTTCATTATATAATAACGACAATGATACTTATAATGATACTTATAATGATGATTCAAGTAGATGGAAAAAAGGGAATTATGTTGAAACTTATACAAATGAGCAAATCAATAATAATCCAGAATTAGTATTATCTACAAATGCTTTTGATAGAAATTCTGTAAATATTCCTGTAAAAGGCATCGGAGCCTATAAAATTACTGCAATTGATGGTAAAACATATCATTATACTATTCCGGTATATCAACACGAACAATTTTCTAAAACTGCACATAAGGATTATTCAATAGAAGATAATTTTACAGAAAATCAGCAACTAGATTCATATGCAACGCATTGGTTGTTAACAGGGATTACTGGTCCTGATTATATAGATGTAAACAATGATAATACATTATCTAAAGGAGATTATGGTTATTGGGTTTCTTTTGATTACGGAAAATGGAGTGATGGATATATGTGGAGAACACCCACTGAAGGTGAAAGAGTGTTTGAAAATACAAAGACTTATTCATGGGGGATTAAAGATTTATACTATTTGAATAAAATAAAAACAAGAACACATACAGCTTTATTTATAAAGGGAAGTCGGAAAGATAATTATGGTAGCTCTATTTCTGTACCATCTCAAAATGTAAATGATTTTAAGAGGTATGAAGATGTACATTACAAGAAGAGGGTTAAAGGAAGTGATGGGTATTGGTATTTTAATGGTATTTATAAAAATAGATTATCACCATACGGTTTATTAGGAGCTGGACGTTCAGATTATGATATTAACTATAATGTAAAAAAACATAAAACACTTAAACTTGATAAAATTATTATTGTAAAAAATAATAGCGAATATAGTAATGTTTCTTCTAGCAATGTTTCACAAGAAGCGGATAAAAACATTGGACGTATCCAAATAAAAACGGAGTTTAGATCTTATGATACGGGGGGGAAACTAATTTCTACGGTACATGAAACAATACATGATAAAAGTTGGAAAGGGGAATATTATAAAAACGTCTTGGATGCTCAGGATATTGAGAAAAATGCCCCTAATATTTATGATGATGCATTAGAGGTAATCAACTTTAATTATGATGAAAACTATCCATTAGCAACTGCAACACCTAACTCTACTGCTACATCAAAAGGTAGGTTGACACTTACATCTGTGGATATGGCAGGAAAAAAAGGCAAGAGCTTAATTCCTCCATATAAATTTGACTACTACAGCAAGTCAGCTATGTTTGATAAAGATAATGTTGATCCTTGGGGATATTATGAAAATAAACCAGCTGTTTGGAGTCTAAATGAAATAACAACACCTACTGGAGGTAAAGTTTCTATAGAATATGAAGAAGATGTTTATAGAGAAATTGTCAAAACTAATAAGGTGTTTTCTGATAAGCTGAAGTTTAAATTTACTGTAGACAATAAAGGTGATAAATATGTACATCTTAGTAATATTGACAATTCAACAGATAAGGTAGATTTCAGAGAACATTTTGATACTAATTCTAATGCTTATGTAGATGTTCTTTACTGGAGACACCCTAAAGGTAAAGCTCACCGTATGGGGGATGTAGCAAAATATTGCCCGGTAACATCTGTGAATGAAAATTTGGTTGTTTTTAAAATCCCTAATGTACATACTAGTCCAGACGTAAGGCGTGGAGTTAATTGTAAAAAAAACCTATGGGTTTTTTACAATAGAGTAGAGCACTTATACAATCAATGGTATACAAAAAAAGATGAAAATAGTTGTGGAGACCCAAGAACTACTAGTGACGGAACACGTATGAGATACAAATTCTATTCGAATAAAAGTAATGATGGGGTTAATAATGGTGGTGGATTAAGAGTGAAAAAACTTAGTCTTTCTAATGATAATAATGAAACTTTTGAATCCCACTATACATATAATAATCCAATAACAAATGAGAATTCGGGAACTACTCCATATGCTCCCGCACATTATACAAAAAATATCCCGTTTTTATCAGAACTTCCTGCTCCCTATGTGTTATATCAATATGTAAATGTAGATAAGTACACATCAAATAATAAACTTGCAGGTTCAACTAGATACAAATTTAATACCATTCAGAATTTTAGAAATTATGGGAATGGGTTTATGATGGATGATTTTTTATCCTTAAGAGAATATCAAGATATAGATAAAAATGATGTAAACCTTTTAATACCTACTGCAGGTGCAAAGGATACAGAAGGAAAAAATCCAGAGAGGGTAGATATAAACTTTACAAGACATCGATTAGAAGATAATACTTCTTCTATAGGAGCATTATTACATTCTAAACAATATAATTCTAAAAACCAATTAATATCATCTACCGAGAATGAATACATGTTAGATTCAAATAGACAAGGTTTTGTGCAGGAAACATTTAAAAAGGTGAAATTAAGCATTCAATCCGGTAGGAAAGCAAAGTATTTTGTTAATGCCTCTAGTAAATTAAAAAAGCTTAAAGTATTAAAGCATTCTAAGATAACTCAAGGTAATTTTAGTTTTATAACATCGCCAAAAAACTTTGATCCCTTTACAGGAAAAGCATTAGAAGAACACAAAATCTCTAGCGATGGTACAATTCACAAAACAAGAAATATTGCAGCCTATACTCTTCCAGAATATTCAGGAGAATTAGATAAAGATGCTAATGGTATTCCAGATGGGTACGGAATGGGATCCAAAGTTGATAATCCAACCAATAAAAATATGCTTATACAACAAGCTATTAACCTTACTCAAATAAAAGGTAGTCGAGGACAATGGAAAACCATAGGTGCAGATATTATTACTTGGAATAAAGATTGGAGCTATCGTGATTATTTGGATAGAACTTTTGTACCAAGAAAAGAAAATGAAAAGATATGGCGTACGCATAAAACCTTTGCTTGGAAAGGACCTATTGAAAACGATGGCTCATATGCTGGATACCTAGGAGACTTTGATAGCTTTAACTGGGAGGATACAAATAATCAAAGTAATGATAAATGGATAAATACATCTAGTATTAATCTTTATAGTCATCACTCGGCGGTACTAGAAGCTTCTGATATTAATGGAAACCAAATTACTACTAAAATGACAGACAATCAAACCAAAATCGCAGCAGTATGTAATACTAGTTATCATGAGATGTTTTATTCAGGAGCCGAATATCAAATAGAGAATACCAAGCATTTAGATTTTGGAGTTATCGGAAGTAAATTTCGTAACAGTACCATGGCACATACAGGGAACTATTCTTTAAAACTTAGCGAAGGAGATAAAGGATTTTTAGTTTTCATAAGACATTCTGATCCGAGTCAAATAAAAAAATATAAGATTTCGGTATGGGTAAATAAAGAAAACGCTAATAAGGCTAGGTTGCATATTAATGGAGAAAATAAATTTTTTAATGGAGAACGTCTTCTTGCTGGTAATTGGATTTTACTAAATCATTATGAAGAACTACCTAGTTATGCAGATATACATATTACTGCTGTAGGAGGAACCGTATATGCAGATGATTTTAGGGTACACCCTATACAATCTAAAATGACTAGCTATGTTTATAATGAATGGGATGAACTTACCTATATCCTTGGTTCTAATAACCTAGCGACTCGATATGAATATGATGATGTCGGAAGATTGCATAAAACATATACAGAAGTAGTTAACACTTCTACCATTACCGGAGGTTTTAAAGAAATCAGTAAAAACACATATAACTATAAAAATCAACAATAATTATGAAAAACAACATCAAGTTTACATTTTTTATAGTATTTGTAGCACTTTGTAATATAAGTGTGTTTTCTCAACACGGGTGTCATAAAACAGTTAATGGATCATTAAGTTTTGATGGATCTAGTGAGCAATCACAAAACGTAAGTATCAATACCATACCAGAAGGGTGTGTTGGCAGTAGTTTAGGAATTGATGCAGGGGTTCCTAATTGGGCTATTATCGATCAGAATGGAGATTATATTACAGTTACTTGTCTGCCAAATAATACTGGTGCTTGTAGAAGTACAGAAGTGTTTTTTAATGATGGAACTAATAATCCTTTTATAGATCCTAGTCCTAGGGGTAGTATCAAAATCACACAAACTACAACCAATATCGAAAATATAAATTGGATTCAAAATGAGCAGCGTGATATTAATGGTAAAGTGATTTCAAAAAGTAGAAACTATTTTGATATTTTAGGAAAAAATATCCAAGCACAAAGTGTAGATATTAAAACAGGAAAAACATGGGTGTCTCAAACTATGTATGATTCAAATGCTAGACCTGCCCTACAAACACTTGATGCTCCTACAGATATTTGTACAATAGGAGGGTTCCAGTATAAAGATGATTTTGTTATGGATACTAATAATAATCCATTTACAAAATCAAGTTTTGAAACTTCTGTAGAAAACCCATCAGAAGTAGCTAATAATGAACATACCGTTGGTTGGTATTATAGCGAATCCAATACAGATCAGGAACATCCTGGTAATAGTTATCAAGATAAAACAACTAGACCATATTCACGTACCATTTATAGTGAACTTAATCCTGGTACTGTATTAAAAACAATTGGTGGTAATAAAATTGATAATGAATGGAAAAATGGATATACTTTTTCTATGCCAGTCGGACAGGAATTATCACAACAAGATGCTTTTAATAATGTTAGGTATAACTCCCATAAAATAATCAAAACAGTGTCTAGAGATGTACATGGGATAGAAAATGTTGTATTTACAGATACCGATGGTAATACATTGGCAACAGCAAGAAGTGGAAATGAAGAAGATAGAATCGATAACAATCGTGTTTCTAAAGTTGCTATAGGAGAGCAAGGTTATGTAGATGTACATATTCCGGTAGGACGAACTGGGATTCAATTAGAAGGGCATGCTTTAATTCCTTTAGATATTTATAATCTTATTACTGAGGAAAAGATTACTATAAGCAGCCGTCTACTCCCTAATGGATTTTACCGAATTGCAGTACGTGAAACTACTAACTATATAGCAAATACTGTAAAAGTACAGTATCCCGAAAATTATTATGATTATAGTTTAAATGAGTATGATAAAGCAGGGCGTTTAAAAAACTCAAAGCAACCTCTTAACCATCTAGAGAGTATATTTAACTATAACTCTCTAGGGCAATTAGAAAATACAACTAGTCCAGATGAAGGGGATACTAAATTTAAATATCGTAAAGATGGACAAATACGATACTCACAAAACAGTAAACAAGCGGTTAGCAACCAAATCTCCTATACAAATTATGATGATTTGGGACGTCCAATAGAAAGTGGGTTACTTACAGGACTGGGTCCTATAAACATTGATTTATTTGATCCGGACAGACCAATTCATACAGGTATTAGAAGCGAGCAACACTTTACTGTATATGACGAAGCGGATCATGCTGGGTTGATGGATTTAGTTATTAATGAGCCACGAATAGGTAATTATCATGAAAACCAAAATTTTGTAGCTGGTAATGTAGCCAAAACCTATATTCTTAATCAAGTAACAGTTATTAAAACAAGTACTTGGTATAGTTATGATATCTATGGACGTGTTATCTGGATGGTTCAAAAAATAGAAGGATTAGATGGAGCCAAAACTATCGATTATGAATATGACGAGGTATCTGGGCAAGTGACCAAAGTGTATTACCAAAAACACCACCCTACCGAGCAGTTTATACATCGATATACCTATGATCCCGATGATTATAGCCTCGTAAAAGTAGAAACATCTACCAATGATAGTAATTATACAGAGCATGCGGTTTATGACTACTACGAAACCGGAGCTTTAAAACGTTTAAATCTAGCCCAAGGCCTACAAGGAATCGATTATGTCTATAACCTAAACGGAGCCTTAAAAAGTATAAATCACCCCAATCTAAACAACTCCAGCGACCCAGGAGGAGATAGCAATGACCTTTTTGGGATGAGTCTGCACTACTACCAGGGTGATTATTTACGTAATACCCCCACACCAGTACCTAGTATGACCAGTGGTATAAATCAGTATAATGGTAATATCAAAGCCATTGAAACCAATACCAACAGAACGGGTACCGTAGCAACGCCCAATACCTACCATTATCGATACAACCGCAATAACTGGATGACCGATGCACGTTACGATTATCAGGGTAATTTTGATGAGCAATATAATGCTACAGAAACATTTTCTACGGTGATTCCCACAAATACCACAGAAAAACAAAAAGCTACCCAAAAGATTACATGGTCGACTGGTTTTAAAGCTACCGAAGGCAGCTATGTAAATGCCAGAATAGTACCCGAAGGTACTTCTGACGGGGATTATGATGTATCGGGGATTTCCTATGATGCAAATGGAAATATCCAAAGTCTTTACCGTAACAAGAATGAAGAAAACGGTAGCAATGCCATGGATCAATTATCGTATACTTATAAAACTGATAAACCCAATCAATTATTAAGGGTAAATGATGCCGTAGGAGATGTTGTCGGTGCAGATGATATAGGAGACCAAAGTGGTGAAAACTATGAGTACAATAGTATAGGGCAATTGGTAAAAAATAATGAAGAAAACATTTCTTATCTTTACAACGCTAGCGGACTGGTTACTCAAGTAAATAAGGATAATCAACCCCTAGTGAAGTTCTTTTACAACGACAAAGGGCATAGAGTTCGTAAAGAGTCCTATACCCCAAGCAACGGAAACTTAAGCTATACTGAGCATTATGTACGTGATGCCGCAGGAACGCCCATGGCGATTTATCGCGATGGTACTGTGGTAGAAAATACGATTTATGGGGCAAGCCGATTAGGAGTTAGAAAGTCTGATGGTAACCATCTATACCAACTCACAGATCATTTGGGCAATGTACGAGCTGTGGTAAGTAGAACTAGTACAGGACAAGCCATGGCATTGACCAGTGCTACCGATTATTATCCTTTTGGGATGCCAATGCCTGGGCGTGATCTGAAAGGAGATTACCGCTACGCCTATCAAGGACAGGAAGTAGATCCCGAAACTGGGAAGGAAGCTTTTGAGCTTAGATTATGGGATAGCAGGATTGGACGTTGGTTGACTACGGATCCGTATGGACAATATTATTCCCCTTATCTTGGAATGGGAAATAATCCTATATCAATGATAGATCCTGATGGTGGGATGTCTACTTGTACTGATGCCGAAGGGAATAGTATACCTTGTGATTCTGTAAATCAGACCTATACTAATGCTGAAAACAATTTAGATGAAGTTTGGATTTCTAATAAATTCGAAGTAAAAGAAGACTGGCTTAATAGTATGCACTGGGAGTCACACTGGAGTGGTTTTTCTGATAATTTTAATGCTGGTTGGGCAAGTTGGGATCAAGATGGGGTAGCTAATTTTTGGATGGATTTTGCATCTACCACAATTGGAAATACTTTAATGTCGTTTGGACCTCTAGAATTTATAATGGGAGCTTCTCAAGTTTCTTATGGACCTAGTAGAGCAGTAACTATGACACGAAAAAGTGCTGAAGTTATTGGGAGTTCTCTTACAATGAGAAGATCTACGGTATATAGGATTGCTAAAGAAGCTGGAATAGGTTTAAAAGGAGTAAGAATAAAATTTCTTAAAGGAAGTGAATTTGCTAATGCTCCATTTGTTGGTGTTGCTTATAAAAACACTATTGCTTTAACACCTCAAGCATTTAAAAACACATCTGAATTAATAAAAACTTTAGCCCATGAAAGAACTCACATAATGCAATTTAAAATATTTGGAGAGAAATTTGTTAGAAATGGTGCGAATTCACCTTTATTTGAGGAAGCAGCTTATGGTATTGAAAACACATTTATAAATTTTTGGAAAAATGCTAGATAATTGGTTAAAAATTTCTCTTGTTGCTTTAAAATCTAAAACAGATAATTTCATAGCTAATGGGAATAATTTTAAGTTTAGGATATTCAAGTTTAAAAATAGTAGTAATGGTTTTATGACTATTTGGAATAGTGAGACATTAAATGCTTTTACAATTTCAAGAATGAAAATTACGACAGAAATATTAACCGATGTTATTGAACTTGATATGGATACTTATAATCCTGATGATCAAAATTATTTACCTGAAAATTTAGTTTTTGAAGATTCAAAACCTTATTAGTTTAACTAGCTCTTCAAAGAATGATTAAATAAAAACGAAAAAAGCTGTGCGAACGTCTGTGACTGCTACCGATTATTATCCTTTTGGGATGCCAATGCCTAATCGAAACCTGAAAGGTGATTATAGATATGCATATCAAGGACAAGAAGTAGATCCTGAAACTGGGAAAGAAGCTTTTGAACTGAGACTTTGGGATAGCAGAATTGGGCGGTGGTTGACTACGGATCCTTATAGACAGTTTGCATCACCTTATTTGGGGATGGGCAACAATCCTATTACGATGGTTGACCCAGCTCTTCGAAGAATGATTAAATAAAAACAAAAACGCTGTGCGAACGTCTGTGACTTCGCACGTTTAACACATGACAAAAACAACAAAAGCTGTAATACCTTAAAACATGTCACAGTTTTTTTTAGACTCTACGAAGTTGCAAACTTCGTAGAGCATTCACATAAAAAAACAGCACGCTGTGCGTACATCTATGACTTCGCACGTTTAATAAACGACAAAAACAACAAAAGCTGTGATACTATAAAACGTGTCACAGTTTTTTTATACACTACGAAGTTAGAAACTTCGCAGAGCATTCACGTAAAAAACAGCAAGCTGCGCGAATGTCTATGACTTCGCACGTTTAACACACGACAAAAACAACAAAAGCTGCGATACCATAAAACATGTCACAGATTTTTTAGATACTACGAAGTTTCAAACTTCGCAGAGCATTCACGTAAAAAAACAGTAAGCTATGAGAACGTCTGTGACTTCGCACGTTTAATGACAAAAACAACAAAAACTGTGATGCCATAAAACGTGTCACAGCTTTTTTTAGATACTACGAAGTTTCAAACTTCGCAGAGCATTCACGTAAAAAACAGCAAGCTGTGCGAACGCCAGCTCTTCGAAGAATGAATAACTAAACCACCCTGCACTGGAAGTGCAGGGGTTTGTTTTACTAGGGACTAAAGTCCCTAAGCCTATTCTAATATAAAATTAGAATTATCATTCTTATCATGTCGATGATGTTCTAAATA